>NZ_JACJOU010000013.1:0-300000 GCF_014695725.1 Microcoleus sp. FACHB-672
TAACCAATCCCTGATGGGGAATCATGGTTCCTTTGGGTTTGCCGGTGGAACCTGAGGTGTAAATAATATAGGCAAGATTGGAAGTATCGGCTATATTAACAGGATTTTCTTCGTTATATTGAGCAATGGTTTCCCAGTCTGTATCTAAGCAAACGACTTGTGCCGAATGTTGGGGAAAAATTTCAATTAAATGTGTTTGAGTTAACAGAACCGGCGTCTGAGCATCTTCTAAAATAAAGCCTAATCGCTCAGAAGGATAGGCTGGATCAAGTGGGACATAAGCGCCACCGGCTTTGAGAATTCCCAAGATTGCCACCATCATTTCTAAGGATCGCTCCAGGCAAATCCCTACGAAAACTTCTGGCCCTACACCGAGCGAACGCAAGTAGTTTGCGAGTTGATTTGCTCTAGCGTTGAGCTGCCCGTAAGTTAGCTGTTTGTCTTGAAAAACTGCGGCTACAGCGTCGGGTGTAAGCTCTACTTGGGCTTCAAATAGCTGGTGAACACACCTGTCGTGCGGGTAATCTGTCTGCGTGTTATTCCACTCAATGAGGATCTGATGTTGTTCTGCTGGGGTTAACAGTGGCAGCTCTGAAATGCGCTCTACTGGGTTGGCAACAATTCCTTCGAGTAAGGTTTGGAAATGCCCCAGCATTCGAGTGATCGTATCAGCATCAAAGCGCCTGCAATCATATAAAATCTTAAGTGTTAACTCAGATTGTGCGAACACCGTCACGGTAATGGGGTAATTTGTGCTGTCGTGGGAGCGGACATCACAAATTTCCAGATGACTTATGTGTTCTCGTAAAGCTGGATCAACAGGGTAATTTTCAAAAACTATGATGCTTTCAAATAGCGGGATATTGTGAGGAAGTTGGCTCCATTGATGCTGAATTTCTACCAGCGGACTGTATTCGTACTCGCGCAGCTCAACCTGCTGAAATTGTAGTTGTTTTAACCATGATAAAATTGACGCCTCTGCCGGCATCGAAACCCTCATCGGCAGCGTGTTGATGAACATTCCCACAATAGATTCAGCGCCCAGCAAATCAGGAGGACGCCCCGAAACAGTCGCCCCGAAAACAACATCTTCTTCGCCACTATAACGACTCAAAAGCAATGCCCAAGCGCCCTGGACGAGTGTATTTAATGTTAGCTGATGCTGCCTGGCTAAAGATTGAAGCGCAGCCGTTATTGATGGAGAAAGCGATATTTCGCGCTCACCTTGCTCGTTTTCTGGGTAGGATAAACTTAAATTTTGATCAACAAGTAATGGAGTCGGTGCAGTAAAGCCTTTGAGCGTCTCCCGCCAGAAAAATTCCGCAGCAGACAAATCCTGCCGATGTAACCAGGCAATGTAGTCTCGATAAGGGCGAGGACGCGCTAGGTTTAGTTCCTTGCCTTCGCAAAAGGCGTCATAAAATGCAAAGACTTCCTTGAGAATTAAGGGAAGCGACCATCCATCTAATATTAAATGGTGATGGCTCCAGATGAATTGATAAGTATTTTCTTCTAACTGAATCAACGTGATGCGAATTAGCGGCGCGGATGTCAGTTCAAAATTTCGTTTTTGGTCTTTTTTGAGAAATGTTTCTAGGTGCGCTTGCTGTTTGATAGAAGATAGCGCTCTCCAATCCAAGTGTTCCCAAGGCAGATTGACTTGTTTGCAAACAACTTGGATTGGCTCTTTTAAGCCCTCCCAAACAAAAGCAGTGCGTAAAATCGAGTGCCGATTAATAACCTGCTGCCAACTCTCTTTAAAGGATGCAACATTGATTCTACCCTGGAAAGTGCAAAGTAGCTGCCCAAAATACACACTTGATTTTGGTTGATAAAGCGTGTGAAACAGGATGCCCTGTTGAATGGGCGAGAGGGGATAAAACTCTGCGATATTGCTTTTACTCATTTCACAC
Source organism: Microcoleus sp. FACHB-672 (assembly GCF_014695725.1). Lineage (NCBI taxonomy): Bacteria > Bacillati > Cyanobacteriota > Cyanophyceae > Oscillatoriales > Microcoleaceae > Microcoleus > Microcoleus sp. FACHB-672. The sequence continues at coordinate 1,914 of NZ_JACJOU010000013.1, forward strand.
CTCTCCCAGAACTGCATTAATTTTGTCTAAATCTTCTTGACTCCACTGGCTCCACTGAAACTCTGCAAAATCAGAGGGGGTGTAGCCACCGGCATCGGGTGATTGGCAATGAGCGATTAGCGTTTGCAGTTTTGCCATAAACCCTTGCGCCAAGTTTTCTATGGTACTTTGCTGATGAATTTCTTGGCTGTATGTCCAATCTATTTGCAGCTTTTCACTGACAACAAAACCATTAATTTCTAATAGATAACTCCGATTACCTCGTGGGCTGCAAGTTAGACCCGGAGACGTTGAGGAAAGGGCAAATAGAGAAGAGGCCGGCAGAACTTGGTCAAATTGTCCCAGATAGTTAAAACTTACTTCAGCTTGAGGCAAATAAAGCAATGTATCAGCAATTTCGCCAGTCAAATATCGCAAAATGCCATAGCCAATGCCGTGATTAGGAATGCCTCGCAACTGCTCTTTAACCGCCTTCAAAGCCTCCCCAGGATGTGTGGCTTCTAAATATAACCAGACTGGAAATAAACTGGTAAACCAGCCCACAGTATGCGATAAATTTACATTCTCAAAAATATCTTCGCGTCCATGACCTTCTAAATCAACAAGCAAGGTTTGTTTTCCAGTCCATTCTTCAAAAGCCTGTAGCAAAGCTGTCAACAATACATCATTAATTTGTGTGTGATAAGCTGCCGACACTTCTTGCAACAAAGAACGGGTTTCTTCGACACTTAATGTCACGGATACCGTGTTGGCTGTTGCAACTGTATTTGTCCCATTAACATGATCCACCGGCAACGGAGAAACCTTTTTGCCAGAATGTGAAAGCCAGTGATTCAACTCTTGTTTTAATTCCCCCGATTGGGCGTACAAATTCAAGCGTTCTGACCACTGTTTAAATGAAGTTGTTTTAGCTGGAAGTGTGAGCGCTTCATTTCGGCTTAGTTGTTCGTAAGCGGTCTGAAAATCTTCAATTAAAATCCGCCAGGATACCCCATCAACAGCTAAGTGGTGAATTACAAATAACAAGTAATTCGGTTTTTGATCGCCAAAGTCGAACAAGGCAACGCGCATCAACGGCCCTTGCGATAAGTTCAGACTGGCTTGCAAATTATCCACAGCTTTTTGCATGGCCGGTTCTTGTTCCTGTGCCGGCAGCGATGACAAATCTATTTCGCTAAATGGTACAGCCTCATCAGGTTCAGCATTTTCCTGTTGCCAGCCGGTTTCTTCGTGCAGAAAACGTAGGCGCAACGCATCATGATGCCTTAACAATTGCCGCACAACTTCTTCCACGCGTTTTAAATTAAGCGGTTGCTTCGTTTTTAGAAGAATTGACTGGTTCCAGTGATGGGAATCGGATAAATTTTGTTCAAAAAACCAGTGCTGGATAGGTGTGAGGGAAAATTTTCCTGTGATTAGTTCTTGTTGAGATTCCAGCGCAGTAGTTGTGCCGGCAACGGCTGCTAGTTGAGCAATTGTTTGATATTGAAAGAGTTGTTTAGGTTTAAGTTTTAATCCGGCTTGATGCGCTTTAGCAATCACTTGAATGCTGAGGATAGAATCTCCCCCTAATTCAAAAAAATTGTCATCAACGCTAACTTGTTTAAGACCAAGAACTTGACTCCAAATCTGTGCTAAGGTTTCCTCCACCGACGTGCGAGGTGCGGTAAAAATTTCTTCAAGTTCTGGTCGAGTTGTATGGGGTGCCGGCAACGCTTTACGGTCTACTTTTCCATTAGGCGTTAAAGGCAGCGCTTCTAAAATGACAAAGCTTGCCGGCACCATATAATCCGGCAACTTTTCCTTAATAAATTCGCGTAGATCCTTGATAAGGAATGAGGGATCAGGGATTAAAGATGAAGGAACGAGATAGGCAACTAAACGTTTTTCTCCCGGTACATCTTTACGAGCAATAATAACACTTTGATGCACAATTGGATGCTGATTAATGATTGCCTCAATTTCAGAGATTTCTATCCGGAAACCTCTAATTTTTTCTTGGAAGTCAATTCGCCCTAATAGCTCAATGGTTCCATCGGGTAAATATCGGGCTAAATCGCCGGTTTTGTACAGCCGATTTGAAGCCCTTATCAAATCGCCTTCTCCCTCTCTTTCTTTAAAGAAGGGGTTGGGGATGAATTTTTCTGCGGTCAAATCTGGCCGGTTTAAATATCCTCGTGCTAAACTATTTCCTCCAATATACAGCTCTCCGGAGACGCCAACCGGCACTGGCTGAAGATGAGAATCTAAAATATAAGTTTGGGTGCCGGCAAAGGGACGACCTATCGGAATTAACCCCTCGCTTTGCAGCTCAGTTACATTGCTTTCAAAGTAAGTGCTGTCGATGGTTGCTTCTGTCAGTCCATAGGAGTTTATCACGCGAGTTTCTGCCCCACAAAAGCGTTTAACTTCCTGATATTCTTTGCCATACCAGCTATCAGAACCGGCAATTAGCAACCGCATAAACTTGAGAGACTGATTGGTTTTCTCTAAATATTGAATTAAACCTCTTAAAACAGCCGGTACAAATTCAGCACAATCAATTTTTTCTTGAACCATTAGCGAATAAAGTTTTTCTGGTTCTAACAAAAAATCTCGTGGACAGAGAACTAATTTCCCCCCAAAACAGAGCGCCCGGATCAAATCCCCAGAAAAGACATCGAAGGAGAAATTTGCCATTTGTAAATGACAAGTTGCTGTCGAATCAAGCGAATAATTATTCTTCCAAGCAGTGTAGGCATTGATCAAATTGCTGTGGGAGATCATCACCCCTTTGGGAGTGCCGGTGGAACCAGAGGTATAAATGACATAAGCCAAGTTTGAAGAAGAACATGGCTGAGTTAGTTGGGGATTCTTAAAATAATCAGTTGCCTTGCTTTGAATTGAATTTTGGCTTGGAATATCACCATCATTCCACTGATCTAAACAGACGATTTGAGCAGAATATTTAGGCAGATTTTCTAATAGTCTTGTCTGAGTAAGTAACACCGGCACCTGTGCATCTTGCAACATGAAGGCGAGACGTTCCGATGGATAGGTGGGATCAAGGGGAACATAAGCGCCGCCGGCTTTAAGAATGCCGAGAAGTGCGACAAGCATTTCTAGGGAACGTTCAACACAAATTCCTACTAAAACTTCGGGCTGCACGCCTAAAGTTTGTAAGTGATTTGCTAAAAAATTAGCTTTTTTATTCAGTTCTCGATAAGTCAGATTTTGGTTTTCAAAAACAGCAGCAATGGCATCGGGTGTGCGTTCCACTTGTGCTTCAAATAGTTGATGTATGCACAAGTTTTGTTCTAATTTACTTGTTTCTTGGCTTTCCTTAACCCACTCTATTAGCAGTTGATGCTGTTCTGCTTCTGTGAGCAATGGTAGTTGGGAAATTCTCTGTTCTGGATGTTTAACAATTCCTTCTAATAAAGTTTTAAAATGTCCAATCGTGCGGCTGATGGTGCCGCTCTCAAACAAATCTATATTGTACTCAAAGCAGCCATAAAGCCCATCCGGCTTTTCCTCCATTTCCAGGGTTAAATCAAATTTAGAGGTGCCGCTATCAATGTCTAAAACACTCAAAGTTACCCCCGGTAATTCCAAAGGTGGCATGGGTGCGTTTTGCAGCAAAAACATCACTTGAAACAGCGGGTTATGACTGAGGCTTCTTTCTGGTTTCAGTTCTTCAACGAGCTTTTCAAACGGTAAATCTTGATGATCATAAGCACCAAGCGTTACTTCTCGAACTTGTGCGAGTAATTCGCAAAAGCTGGTGTTTTCAGACAGTTGGGTGCGAAGAATTAATGTATTGACAAAAAAACCAATGAGTCCTTCAATTTCAGCTTTATTACGATTGGCGATGGGAGAACCCACTATAATATCCGTGCGCTCTGTGTAACGATAGAGCAACGCGTTAAAGGCTGCGAGAAGTGTCATAAACAGGGTGGCATTCTCGCGGTTACTGAACTTCTTCAGGTTGTCACTGACAACTTTTGACAGGACAAATGATTGTCTTGCACCTCGAAATGTCTGAACGGCTGAGCGCGGTTTATCTGCCGGCAACTCCAGTAATAGAGGTGCATCTTTAAGCTGCTGCTTCCAATAATTTAACTGAGTTTCTAACTTCTCTCCTTGCAAGTTTTCCTGCTGCCAAATTGCAAAGTCGGCATATTGAATCGGAAGCTCAGGAAGCGGGGAGGATTTGCCTAGCAAAAAAGCTTCATAAAGGGCTGCTAATTCTTTTATCAGCACTCCTAATGACCAACCATCTGAAACAATATGGTGAATATTTACTAGCAGAATAAATTCTTGCTCGTCTAACTTAATTAGCGTGATTCGCAGCAAAGGAGGTTCGGCTAAGTTGAAGGTTGTTTGAGCCTCTTCAAGAATTGCCGTTTGGATTTGAGGATGGGGGTTTTGGATTTGGGTAAAATCTACGATTTGTAATTTTAAATCCACATTGGGATAAATGACTTGAACTGGCTGCCCGTCTTCAAGGGTAAATCCTGTTCGCAAGGCTTCATGCCGGCGCACAATTTCTTGAAAACTTTCTTCTAAAACAGGGATATTAACCCGCCCTTTCAATTGCACGGCAGCCGGCAAGTTGTAGAAAGAATTGCCCGATTCAAATTGATCAAGAAACCACAGCCTTTGTTGAGCGAATGAAGTGGGAAGCACAAAGACTTCCTCTGAACAAGTTGAAGTGGCTGGCATTTCTGAAGAGGAGTTAAAAAGAGGCAACGTCATCGGCTTGATTTTGATTAATTACTGTTTGTTGCTGGCTGGCTTTTAACGGTTAGCGTAAAGAAGGTAATTTCTTGCGGTAAGCTTGGCGCGAAACCGGCACAATTTCCTGTTCTTGCAGTTTTTCGCCTTTCTTCTTAGCTTGGGAAATTTTTTCGCAAAGTCCGCTAATCGTTTGAACTTCAAATAAATCACGCAGAGGTAACTCTACCTGAAATGCTTCGCGCACTTTAGTCAACAATTGAGTTGCCATTAAGGAATTTCCGCCTAGTTCAAAGAAACTGTCATAAATTCCGATTTGTTCTAGGCTTAACAGTTCAGACCAAATCCTTGCTAACCGCTCTTCAACCGGCGTTTGAGGAGCAACAAAGTTTTCATCCAACTCAGACTTAACAAAGTTAGGTGCGGGAAGTGCTTTGCGATTGACTTTGCCATTAGAAGTTAAGGGCAGAGTATCCAAGAGCATAAAGGTTGCCGGCACCATATATTCTGGCAGCTTTTCTTTTAGGAAACTTTGCAACGCTTTGAAGGATGAAACATCAGAAATTGAGGAAGAAGGCTCAGGAATAATATAAGCAACAAGACGCTTATTTTGCTGTTCGCCGAACGTTGTAACAACAGCTTCTCGCACGTCTGGATGTTGCCCCAGCGCTGCTTCGATTTCTCCTAATTCAATGCGATAGCCACCGACTTTAACTTGAAAGTCTTGTCTTCCTAAAAATTCAATATTTCCATCGGGGAGAAAGCGTCCTAAATCTCCTGTGCGGTAAAACTTTTCGCTGGTTCGAGGATGGGTAAAGAAGCTGGCAGCCGTTTTTACCTCATCGCGCCAGTAACCTTGGGCGAGTCCGATGCCGGCAATATAAAGCTGCCCTGGAACCCATACCGGACAAGGTTCTAGCGCTTCATTGAGCACGTAGAAGCGCTGGTTTTTCATTGCTTGCCCGTAAGGAATGCTTTTCCAACTTGGGTTGACTTGTTTAATTGGATAAAGAATTGACCAAATCGAGGCTTCTGTTGCACCCCCCAAGCTAATAACTTCTACTCCTTCAACTGCGGCTTGAATTTGAGCCGGCAAGTTTAAAGGCAGCCAGTCTCCACTGAGCAAAACTAACCGCAAGCTTGCCAGGATTTCAGGAGTTTTACTGGCATAGTCCACCATCATTTGCATTAACGCCGGAACCGAATTCCAAATCGTAATTTTCTCGCGCTGCATTAACTTTGCCCAATAGGCAGGATCTTGGGTTTTCCCGGCTTCGGGAATAACAATGGTTCCCCCAGCAGCTAGGGTGCCAAAAATGTCATAAACTGAGAGATCAAAACTAAGGGAAGAAAGTGCAAATACTCGGTCATTTCCTCCCACATTGAACCGCTGATTAATGTCAAAAATTGTGTTAACAGCACCGCGATGATTAATCGTTACACCTTTGGGAGTGCCGGTGGAACCAGAGGTGTAAATAACGTAAGCGAGATTCTCTTGAGAAATGAGGGCTGGGGCATACGGAATCAGAGATAAGTTTTCTCCGAATGCTTGATTATCTTCAATACAGATTCTTTGAAGATTTTTTGGCCATTCTAAGGCGGTATTAAGCCAAGATTGGGTGACGACGATCTGCACTTCTGCTTGGGCGAATAGATGCGATCGCCTCGCCGGCGGGAGTGCAGGATCAATGGGCACATAGGCTGCCCCAGACATGAGGATGCCTAGGCAGGCGACAACTTGCTCCCACCCTTTCTCCATAACGACGGCAATTAGGGTATTTGGGCGTGCACCGAGTTGTTGCAATCGGCAGGCGAGGTAATGGGAATGCCGGTGTAATTCTTCGTAAGTTAGAGTGCGCTCGCTTGTCACCACAGCCGCTTTTTGAGGGTGCAGAGGCACGCGATCTGTAAATAAGCTGTGAAGCGTCGCTGCCGGCACAGGTGCGTCGGTGGCGTTGATTGCATTGCGTTGCGTTAATTGTGCCGGTGGCAATAATTCACGGTGGATTTCTTGCGAGCTTTCTGTTTCATTGGCTAGACGTTGGAGGAAGTTGCAATAGGCAGCAAACATATCATCCAACATTCCGACGGGAAATAATTCTTCAACACAATCCCAGTAAAAAACAAGCGCTCCTGCTTCTTGAAATACTTGATGATCGAGAAAAACTTGGGGCGTTTGGGTAATACCGTAAATGAGCTTTCCTAGCCAATCTAAGGGAAAATTTTGTTCGCCTTGAGCATCTTGAGTTAAGGTGCTCGTAAACACCACCGGCATCATGGCGCTTGAAATTCTGTTTTGGTGCCGGCTTAACTCGCGCAACACTTCTACGCCACTGACATAACGATGATCTAGATCGTTCCAAAGTTGTTCTTGAATGCGCTGCACTCGCTGTGCAAAAGGCGCTGGTGTGGCGTTATTTACTTCCAGCAAAGTTAATGAGGTGAAATCTCCAACGATGTCATTAACTTGGGGATGCAATGGCAAACGATTGAATAAAGTTAAACCAATTGTAAAGTGAGGATTCTTGCTCCAAACCGTTAAGATTTCCGCAAAGGCAGCTAGCAAAATTCCTGAATGAGTGATGTTGGCTTTTGTGGCTTTACTTTTCAATTTTTGCCAAATTTTTGCCTCTAATTTACCGCTGCGCCGCACAAAACGTGGTTCTTTAATGGCAGCGGGATTTTGAGCCAGCGGGAGTTCGGGTGCTGGGGGTAAACTGGGGAGCCGGTTTTGCCAATACTCTAAAGAACGCTGATAGAGTTCTGAATGGCGGCTAGCTATTTCACCTAATACATAATCTCGGAAAGAGATTTGAATTGGATTGAGTTGCTCTGTGCCACCTTGATAAAGTTTTGCAAGTTCTTGGCCAATGATTTGAAAACTCGAAGCATCGCCAATTAAGGCATCAAAACTTAAGTGAAGCCGAACTTGCTGCTCATCTAATCGAGATGCCCGAATTTCAAACAAAGGCCAGTGATCACAGGGTAATATCTGATGGGATAATGAATTGCGAATTCCTTCCAGTCGAGAATTGACAACTTCAGAAGTTTGCTCCCGCAAATCTAGGACTCGAATTTGATAAGCCGGCACTTTTTCTAGAATTTGCTGCTGCCCGTTAGGCAGTACAATTGCTCGCAGCATTTCATGACGTTCGATAAGTTTTTGCCAAGCTTTGTTGAATCGTTCTAAATCTAAATTGACCGTGTCAATCTCTACATAAATATGCGTCGCAATATTACCTAATTCAAATGCCTTGCTACGACCGACCCAGTAAGCTTGCTGGATATCACTTAGGGGGAAAGGTTGATGCCGGCTATCTTGATCTGGGACAATTGCAGGTAAGGAATTGACAGCTAGTTTTGCATCGGTTTCTTGGGCTTGTTGCTGTGCGATCAAACTGCCCAAAGTTGCAACAGTAGGAGATTGAAATAGGCAGCGCAAAGGTAACTCAACCTGAAATGTTTCCCGCACTTTGGCAACCAGTCGAGTTGCCAGGAGAGAATGTCCTCCTAATTCAAAGAAATTGTCGTCAATTCCGACTTTTTGTACACCTAAAACATTCGCCCAAATATCCGCTAGTTGCTGTTCTTGTGGGGTGCGCGATGCAATGAAAGTTGAACCTAATTCTAGTCGAGTTTTCTCAGGAGACGGCAGCGCTTTGCGGTCTACCTTTCCATTCGGAGTTAAAGGCAGACTTTCCAACATGACAAAAGTTGCCGGCACCATATAATCTGGCAGTGTTCGCCCCAACTCATCCCGCAAATCCCTCGATTTGAGCGCAACAGATTGCCCTTTAGGAACAATATAAGCAACTAACCGCTGATTTCCTAAATTCTCCTGACGCACAACCACTACGGCTTCTCGCACCGCCGGATTTTCTAGCAATCTCGCCTCAATTTCTCCAAGTTCAATGCGGAACCCCCTCACTTTTACCTGATTGTCTATTCGTCCTAAGTATTCTAGATTCCTATTCGGCAAATAACGCGCTAAATCTCCGGTTTTGTAGAGTCGGCTATTCGGTTCATTACTAAATGGATTAGTAATAAACTTTTCTGATGTTAAATCGGGCTGATTGTAATAACCTCGCGCTAATCCCTCCCCTCCAATATAAACTTCTCCTGGCACGCCAACCGGCACCATCTGTAAATTTCTATCTAGTAAATAAACCTGAGTGTTGCTAATCGGACGACCTATGGCGGGAATTCCTTCTGAATTTCTTTCAATTAAGGCAAATGTCGAGTAAGTCGTATCTTCAGATGGGCCGTAAAGATTGTATACCTTTTGAATGTGCGGGCGTTGATAAAGCTGTTGAACTAAGGCATTTTGTAGCGGTTCACCGGCTAAATTAATTGTGCCAACAGAAGTCGGGATGCTATCACTTCTGAGTAACTCTGAAATTGCACTGGGAACGGTATTAATTAAGGTGACTTGACTGGCTGCTTTCAATGTGGGTAAATGCAGGGCATTTTCAGCTAATATCACAGTCCCTCCCCAACTCAGTGGCACAAATATCTCAAACACAGATAAGTCGAAGCAAATCGATGTTGAGGCGAGAACTCCGGTTAATTCTTTTGGGATAAAAACTGATTTTGCCCAATTTAATAAAGCGACGGTGCTTTTGTGTTCAATGGCAACACCTTTCGGGGTGCCGGTGGAACCGGATGTATAGATGACATAGGCTAAATTAGCGGGATTTTCCTGATTTGAACTTAAATCTTTGCTTTGGGCATTTAGGTTATGCCAATGCTCTAAACAGACAATTTTAGCGCTCGATTGAGGCAGTGTTTCTAATAGTCTTTCCTGAGTGATTAACACCGGCACCTGTGCATCTTGCAACATGAAGGCAAGGCGTTCAGATGGATAGGTTGGATCAAGCGGGACATAAGCGCCGCCGGCTTTAAGAATTGCTAGAAGTCCCACAAGCATTTCTAGGGAACGCTCAACACAAATTCCGACTAGAACTTCGGGTTGAACTCCTAATGTTTGCAGGTAGTTTGCTAAGGTATTGGCTTTTTCGTTGAGTTCTTGATAGGTGAGTTGTTGATTTTCAAAAATTGCAGCAACAGCGTCGGGTGTCCGTTTAGCTTGTGCTTCAAATAGCTGATGAATGCACAGATTCTCTTCAGGTGCGGTGGTTTTCTTGCTTTCGTTAACCCACTGCACCAGTAGTTGATATTGCTCGGTTTCTGTCAGTAATGGCAGTTCGGAAATTTGGCATTCTGGATTGACAATAATTTCTTCTAATAGGGTTTGGAAATTACCTATCATCCGAGTAATTGTATCCGCTTGAAATAAATCGGTGTTATATTCCCATGTTCCGATTAATCCTTGTTCAGTTTCTTCTAAGAATAAAGTTAAATCAAAATTAGCCGTGCCGGTGCCCACTTCCTGTGAACTAAATTTCAGTGCCGGCAAGTCCAAAGTCTGCGTCAAATTATTTTGAAAGACAAAGGCAATTTGAAATAGCGGCGAATGACTTAAATCTCGTTCTGGTTGCAATTCCTCTACCAGCTTCTCGAAAGGCAAATCTTGATGAGCGTAAGCACCTAAAGCGACTTCGCGAACTCGACTCAGTAACGCTCGGAAACTGGGATTGCCGCCAAGATCAGTTCGCAACACTAAAGTATTGACAAAAAAGCCAATTAAGGGTTCTACTTCTGCTCGATTGCGGTTAGCAACCGGCGAACCGATTAAAATATCTTCTTGTCCGGTATAGCGGTAAAGCAAGACTTTGAATGCTGCCAGCAAAGTCATGAATAACGTGGTTTTTTCTTGCCGGCTTAATTCACAAACCGCCTCAGTTAAACCCATAGGAAACACCCAACTTTGCCGCTTTCCCTGAAATGTTTGAACCACAGGACGAGGAAAATCCGTCGGTAAATTTAACACCGGCAGGTTTCCGCTTAGCTGCTGTTTCCAGTAATTTAGCTGAGTTTCTAAGACATCTCCCTGCAACCATTGACGCTCCCAAACGGCAAAATCTGCATACTGAATTGGCAAGGGAGGAAGTGAAGCTATGTTCCCAGCAGAAAAAACTTGATAAAGTGCTGCAACTTCTCCTAAGAAAACGCCCATTGACCAGCCATCAAATATAATATGATGTGCTGTCAAAATGAGAACGTATTCGCCTTCAGATAGTTGCAACAGTTTGGCGCGTAACAAAGAATCTTGTTCTAAGTTAAACGGGGTTCGCGCTTCCTCAAGAATGAAATCTTGAATTTTATTGCCCTCTTGAGAAGAGGAGTTCTGATTTTCAGTTTGACTCAAATCAAAAACCGGCAATTCCAAATCCCGATTGGGATGAATCACCTGCACCGGCTGCCCTTCCACTACAGCAAATGTGGTTCTTAAAACTTCATGCCGGCAGACAATTTCATTTAAACTTTTCCTCAATGCTTCTACATCAAGCTGTCCTGTTAAATGGATCGTCGTGCAAAGGTTGTAAAAGGGGTTTGCCGGCTCTAATTGATCAAAAAACCACAACCGCTCTTGAGCAAACGATAACGGGATATTCTCTTTATGAGAAATCGGCACAATTGCTGAAATAGCGGGAACTTCTGCCACTTGCTCAAGAATTTGTCTAGCCAACTGAGACAGATTGATTTCTTCAAAAAAGTCTGCAACTGATAAACTCACTCCGAGGTCAGTTTCAATTTTATTTTTTAACTCAAAAACTTTTAAAGAATCGAGTCCTAAGCTATTTAAAGGCTGCTGCAATGAGCCAATAGATAATTTCACCGGCAGGACTCGCGTTACCTGCTCTAAAAGATAAGCTTCCAGAATCGGCACCCGTTCTTCTAGAGTTTTTGCCAACAATATTTCACGGGTTAAACGTGCTTTGCTTTCTTCAATCTCAGATAGTTCTAGAAGGCTACTTCCTACAACATCTAAACCGCCATTCAAGAATTCGACTTTACAAGCGCGACGCTGAATTTTTCCACTGGTTGTTTTTGGAATCGTGGTTGGTTTAATTAAGACCACTCCATAAACTTCTACCTCAAATTCTTCTGCGATTGCCTGACGAATGGCTGCGGCAATTTCTTCTGTATTCGGTGCTTGTCGGGATTCTAACTCTTGCACCACGATAAGCTGTTCTTCTCGCTCAATTTGTACTGAAAAAGCCGCATTGGCAGCCAGTCTTAAACCGGGATGGCTGTGCTCAACAATTCTTTCAATATCTTGGGGATAAAGATTGCGACCCCGAATGATAATTAAATCTTTGAGCCGACCTGTGATAAACAGCTCTTGTTTATGGAAAAAGCCTAAATCTCCAGTGCGTAAAAACGGCCCTTCTCCTGTATCTGAAAGATACGCTTGAAAGGTTGCCTTTGTTTCTTCTTGCCGGCTCCAATATCCCTGCGCCACAGAAGAACCGGCAACCCAAATTTCACCGACTTCGCCATCAGCGCACCGGATCAGCAAATCAGGATTGACAATCGCAACATTAATATCAAAATCAGGACAACCGCAGCCAACCAGGGTTCGCGCACCCTCTTCTTTTTCTGCTATTTCTACAACTCGATTTTTTTCAAGCGCCGCTGCTTCCACAGAGCGAAAAACCGGCGCATCTTTTTGATGAACTGTAGAAATTTTCAGGGTTGTTTCTGCCATTCCGTAAGCCGGACAAAAGGCATCCCAACGAAAACCGTAAGGTTCAAATACTTTAAAAAATTGTTCTAAAACTTGTTTATCAATCGGTTCTGCGCCGTTATAAGCCACACGCCAGGTACTTAAATCTAGTGTCGCTCGTTGCGCCGGCGAAATTTTACGCGCGCAAAGATCGTAAGCGAAATTTGGCCCGCCGCTATGGGTGGCTTTATAACGTGAAATTGCTTCCAGCCACCGAACCGGACGCTGAATAAACGCTGCCGGCGGCATGAAATAACAGGGAATTCCTTTATAAAGTGGTTTTAATAATCCATCAATTAACCCCATGTCGTGAAAATGGGGTAGCCATGTCACGGCAACGCTATCTTGTGTATGTTCAAAACCGCGATCAATACAATCAATATTGTGCAGTACATTGGCATGACTAATCATCACGCCTTTTGGAGTGGAGGTGGAGCCAGAAGTGTATTGCAAATAAGCTAAATCGTTACAGTTGATTGCCGACTCAACCCATGCGTCCTCACCATTGGCAAGTGCGTCAGTCGCTATCCAGCGCATCGCTTTTAACTGCGGTGCTCGCTCAAATATTGCTTCTAAATTACCGGCAATTCGCGTCGTTGTCAGTGCAAAACTTGCCCGTGCATCGGTTGCAATAACTTGAATTTTTGGTAAATTGCGCTTCGCCTTGGGTGGGTAAAGCGGAACTGCGATCACTTGGCTATATAAACACCCGAAAAAGGCGACGAGATAATCAAGTCCTGCGGGATATAGCAGCAAAGCGCGTTCCCCACTCGCACCCAGCGATTGCAAGTGAGCTGCGATCGCACGACTTTGCCGATCTAATTCTTGATAAGTGATGCTGATTTCTTCAGTTTCGCCTTCTGGCAAAAAGGTATAAGCGATCTGTTCTGGCTGGTGGAAGGCTCTGTAGCGCAGGAGTTCCACTAAATTGGCACAACTCAGGGAGAGTTGCGAAAAGTTTTGAGAATAATCGGCCATTGATCTCTATCAACCCCAAAGTGTTGAACACGGCTGCAAAAAGTCAAAATTATCCCGTCAAAGCTTGAAAGCCTTGTCAGTAAACGCTTATAGCTGTTTAACTAAGGAATCTGCGAGAGCGCGTTTTGCTTGTTTTGCGCTCACCGGCCTGCCAGCGCCTTGATGCAATCTGTAACAGGCTTCACAGTTATTCACCTTACCATGATGCAACTAATTGTCAATAGGCCGGTTCTAAATTTATAAATTTTACCAGGAACCTTGAATAATCTTTCTCAGCTATTGAAGGTAAGATTTTGCCACGGGGTTGCTTAATGTGCAGTTTTCGTGCTTTCATGAATGCTGCTACTTGGCAAGAGGGGTTATACCCCCTGATAAGTAATGAATTTTATTGTCATTAAACTGTGATTGACAGAATGGATGACTTTGCTATTTAATTAGAATTCTTTCTCATTAAAGACTGAACACGGCTTCTAAAACTGATGAAACGTGGACTCAGGCAGATCATCAGGGTGTGACTGGCTCGATTTTTGTGTGAGGAGTAATGGACAGACAACAGCAATTTCTCAGGGGTTTGGGGCTGGCAGGACCTTTATCAGTGTTAATCGCTTTGCCGGCAAAAAGTGAGATCGCCCAAGTGACCAACGTTCGGGTCAACCAGACGCCAAGCGGCCTGGAGGTTATCTTAGAAACCGCAGACGGCAAACCTTTGCAAGTCTTCAGTTACAGCTATGGTGAAACCTTCGTCGCGGATGTGATCACTACTCAGTTGCGTTTGCCGGCTGGTAATGTATTTCGTCAAGACAATCCAGCACCAGGAATCACCTCAATCGAAGTAATCCCGCTGGATACTTACAGCATTCGAGTCATCGTTACCGGCGAGACAGGTGTACCCACCGCACAAGTGAGCAATAGCAAACAGGGTCTAGTTCTCAGCGTCAATCCCGGTACTGAAACAACCGCACAACAGCCGGCACCGACTAGACCGACAACGCCATCAGAGCAACCCAGCATTGAAGGGCCGCCGGCACCGATCCCCACACCGCCCTCTGGTCAGCAACCCACACTACCAACGATCCCCACGTCACCCGACACCGAACCAGAGACTGAAACACCGATCCCCAGACCTTCTCCAGATGCCGGTGAACCAGACGTTCAAACCCCCTCGACTCCGCCATCTCGTGAACCGGGTGCTGAAATTCCGCCACTGCCTTCCACTGGGCCTGACTCCACTCAAACAGAAGCAGAACGACCTGTTGACCTGATTGTGACAGCCACCCGAACCGCAGAAGAAGTGGAAGATGTACCGCGTTCTGTCACTGTCATTGATCGTGAAGAGATCGCAGAACAGGCAACCTTTTCCAGAAACCTCCCCGATGTACTGGGCCAGACGGTTCCCGGCTTAGGCCCACCAAACCAAAGCTACCGTTCCTTCGGTCAGTCTTTGCGGGGTCGCCGGCCTCTGGTATTGATTGACGGCGTGCCGGTGAGCACCAACCTTTCAACCGCCTATGTTACAGAACTGCGATCCATTGATCCCAGCGCGATTGAGCGAGTTGAAGTCATTCGCGGCCCTAGTGCAGTTTATGGGGAAGGGGCGACAGGGGGTGTGATCAACATTATTACCAGGTCGCCTGGTGAAGAGGGCATTACTTCGACAATCGAAGCAGATCTGACGAACTCCTTAAGCCATATCGAGGACAGTTTCGGATCGAACGTTGTTTATGGACTCTCTGGCCGGCAGGGTAATGTTGACTTTACCACCAGCGCCTCAGTCGTCAAAGTTGGCGGAGTTTTTGATGCCGAAGGCGATCGAATTCCCCTCGCTGAAGTCGATGCTTCGGATAGCACAACGATTAACTTACTCGGCAAAGTTGGCCTAGATATTACCGACGACCAGCGCATCCAACTGACGTTTAATCATTTCCGCGACACGCAAGAAGTGAAATACGTCACCGATCCAGCCGTTGACGAAGATGAAGATGACGAAAAAGCCAGAGCACTGAGAAGAAACTTACAATTTATTGGAGTGACTGGCCCACAAAACCTGAACACTGTCGCAACGCTAGATTATTCCAATCAAGACATCTTTGGCAGCCGCGTTCAGGCACAAGCCTACTTTCGGCATAACGCCAGTGGCGGCGCATATTTTGACAACCGCATTTTCGAGCCAGAAAGCCCAACTGATGTTGTCAATTCCCGACAGGAAACAGAACGCTTAGGCGGACGATTGCAGATTGATACCCCTTTTAGTGATGTTGCCAGCTTACTTTGGGGGGTTGATTATGTAAATGAGGATATCGCCCAGACGTTTCAAGTTTTTGACCCGGAAGAGTTCGATGCAAGCGGAGGTACCGTTCTGCGAAAAATCGGAGAGCGCGTTTTTGTCCCCCCTTATGAAGTGAATAACTTGGGTTTGTTCGCCCAGGCGCAATGGGATGTTAGCGAGCAATTTCTTTTAAGTGGCGGCTTGCGTCACGAACGCATCGGACTGAGCGTTAACGACTATATCACCTCAGAAGATCAGCCGATTGAAGGGGGAGATCGGGATTTTGATGCAACGGTTTTTAATGCCGGCCTTGTTTTTAAAGCCACGGAAGAAGTTAGTTTCTTTACTAACTTTGCCCAAGGTTTTTCCATCCCAGATTTTGGGCGCATTCTCCGCAGACCTCCCGAAGGTTTTGTTGCGGTTAACTCAGATTTGCCGGTAACAGAACCGATCAAAACGAATAACTACGAACTTGGCGTTCGAGGTCAGTGGTCTCGGGTGCAAGTTTCCCTGGCCGGTTTCTACAATACCTCAGAGCTTGGTTCCACTCTGCAAGAGGATGAAAACGGTCGATTAGAAATTATCCGTGCCCCACAACGTATATACGGCGCTGAAGCCACCCTTGATTGGCAACCGACAGATGACTGGCAACTCGGCGGAACCGCAAGCTGGACAGAAGGTGAAAGTGATGATGATGAAGATGGCGAATATTTAGCGCTTGATAGTAGCACTATCCAGCCGATAAAACTGACAGCTTATCTCGAGAATCAAACCACACCAGGCTGGAGTAATCGTTTGCAATTGCTCTTTAGTGGGAATCGCAGCGCCGGCTTTGAAGCTGAACTGGATGGTGCACCGATTGAAAGTTACATCACAGTAGATTACCTCAGCAGCATTCAAATCGGGCGAGGAACACTGCAAATTGGCATTCAAAACTTGTTAAATGAGCAGTATTCCACTGTCCAATCTCAATGGCTGGGTGGTTTTCTAGATTCTCTGGACACCGCAGCTAGAGGCAGAACGCTCACTGTAGGCTACAGCTTGTCTTTTTAAGACTAAACCGAGCTAAAAAGAGCGGAAAATTCACTGCCTTTTAAATAGGACTGCCGGTTAACTAATTCTGATTGAGTGTAGGGTGTGTGGCTCACGCACCCTACTCAGTTATTCAGAGAAATTGAGGCGGCATGATATCAGAATAGAGGAATAGTTTTTGAGCGATAAAAAGGAGCCGGCTGGAGCCATTTAACTACCCATCCTTTCCAAATTCGGTGAATCAATATGAAATTACGTCAGCTCGCCTTGAGTGTACACCGCTATTTAGGAATATTAGTCGGACTAATACTGGTTCTAATTGGCTTAACCGGCAGCTTTTTAGTTTTCCATAAAGAGATCAATGAATTCCTCAATCCCCACCTCTCTCATGTCATTCCCCAAGGAGAGCGAATATCTGTCCAATCAGTTGTTGATACTGTGCGATCAGCCTATCCCGATTTAACGCTTTCTTTCATTGATCTGCCTAAAAAGATCGATAGCGTTTATAAAGTAGCAATGACATCAAAAAACGATGAATTGCTTTACTTTTACCTCAATCCCTACACTGGAAATATCCTCGGTTCTCAACAGTGGGGACGCACCTTAACCACTTTTATCTATGATCTGCACTACAAACTGCTTGCCGGCGAAACCGGCATGAAAGTTGTTGGCATCTGCGGCATATTGTTGCTACTGCTCAGCATCACCGGCATCATTTTATGGCCAGGTTGGAAAAAATTAATTTCAGGCTTTAAAATTCGCTGGAATTCCCCAAGCCGACTCATTAATTACGACCTTCACAAAGTCGGGGGAATCTTCTCAGCCATCTTTCTAATAATCATCGCCTTCACCGGCACCGCCATAATTTTTTACACTGAATTTGAAAACACCGTTTACTCAATAACTCAAACATCCCATCCGCCGGAACTCACATCAAAAGTTGTAAAAAACAAGCCGGTGATGTCAATAGATGCCATTTTAAAAAAAGCCGATGCAGCTTTACCAGGGGCAAAAACAACCTTTGTTTCCCTTCCAAACCAACCCGAAAAAATTATCCAAGTTAGAAAGAAATTCCCCCAAGAAATCACCCCAAATGGAAATAGTAGAATCTATCTTGACCAGTACAGTGGCCAAGTTTTACGCATAGAAAACGCCTTAAAAGCCCCTTTAGCCAACAGAATTATAAACTTACAATTTCCCCTCCACATCGGCAACTATGGAGGCATAGGAACCCGAATCATTCATGTATTCATAGGTCTTTCCCCCGCCTTCCTATTTTTTACAGGTCTCGTATTGTGGCGACAACGCCAGTGGGCCAAAGCACGAAAAGAAGAAGCCATCCGCCGCAGCCTAGGCATCCCAACTTACGAACAAGAACCCCTTCGGCTAACCGAATGGCCCTGGTTTTAAATAACCAAAATAAGATATTAAAATAAGCAGTTAATCCTTACAAAAACTTATAACACTTCCCCCTAGTTCATCTCATCTGCGTTAATCTGCGTCCATCTGCGGTTAAAAATATATACCTATCGTGCGAACATTCCTAACCATTTGGAGCGGTCAAACAGCCTCACTCATTGGCAGTAAAATGTCCAGATTTTCCCTCACAATATGGATGTGGGAAATTACAGAACAAACAACAGCATTAGCATTATTCGCCTTCTTCACTCAAATCCCACGAATCTTAATTGCACCCTTCGCCGGCATCATCGTAGATCGCTACAATCGGAAACTTCTAATGATAGCCGGCGATACCGTTGCCGGCATATCAACCATCGCCATCTTATTCCTTTATCTCACCCACAATCTGCAAATCTGGCACCTATATGTAGTCGGCTCAATCACCGGCACCTTCGAGCAAATTCAAGAACTTGCCTACTCAGCAACAATATCAATGATGGTGCCCCAAAAGCAGTACAGCCGCGCCAGCAGTATCGGCTTTTTAGCAAATTATAGCTCTAATATCATGGCACCGGCACTCGCAGGTTCTCTCTACTATCTCATTAGCCTCGCCGGCATCTTAACTATCGACCTCATCACCTTTGTACTCGCCGTCACCACAGTCCTCTTCGTACAAATCCCGCAACCAAAAATCACGGAAACAGCACAACAAAGCCGGCCAAATATCCTCCACGAAATCAGTTTCGGCTTCCGCTACATCGCCAAACGCCCCAGCTTACTAGCGTTGCTGCTATCAGCTTCCCTGTTTTGGTTCGCCCACGATATCGGCGCAGCACTTTATTCACCCATGATTTTAGCCCGCACCGGCAACGATGCCAGAGTCTTGGGAACCGTCGCCTCAGCAGCCGGTATTGGTGGCGTACTGGGGGCGCTGATCATCACCGGCTGGGGTGGCCCAAAGCGCCGAATCAACGGTTTTCTGCTGGGAATGGTGGGTGCCGGCGCGAGTAAAATCGTGTTTGGCTTCGGTCAAATGCTATTCATTTGGATTCCAGCACAATTTTGTTCATCGCTCAATTTTCCACTGCTGGGCAGTTCTTATGATGGGATTTGGTTGGCCAAGGTTAAACCGGCAGTGCAAGGGCGCGTATTCGCCACTCGTTCAATGCTGATGATGATCATGTCAGCACTCGGTTACTTAATAGCTGGGCCACTTGCGGATTATGTATTTGAGCCGGCAATGAAGCCAGAAGGTTCGCTGGTACCCATTTTTGGGGGAATATTTGGGACGGGTAACGGTGCCGGTGTGGCGCTACTGTACGTTATTAGCTCAATCTGTTTATTGCTTGTTGGGTTAAGTGGGTATGCTTGCCGCCGGTTGCGCGATGTGGAACGCCTTGTGCCGGATCGGGATGAGAATTTTTAACCGCAGATAAACGCAGATAAATTAGCAATTATTGGTGTTTATCTGCGGGTTTTAAAACTGTTGCCGAGAAGCTAAATGCGCTTCAATTTCCGGGCGAGATCGCCATACTGGCCTTAATTGTTTGCCGGCAAATAACTTTAACTGATCGCCACGATGCGGCGAATTGGGTTGCGTTGCATTGCCATAACTGGTCAGTGCCATTGCTTTTACCGGCTGAGAAAATTCAATCACGGCAACATAAGAATCTCCCCCAACTGCTTCAAAATGACCGTCTTTTGTGGGAGATAATTCAAGCGCACGAAATGCACCCAGAAAATCTTCAGCACCATTTGCCGGCAAATTAACATCCCCCGAATCAAGCCGGTTTACCTCGCCCCACGCGATATCTAGTGCGCCATAAGTCGCCTCAACTTTGGCTGCAACTGCTTCTAATGTCGCAACCGCGTCGGCAGGATCTGCCAAACCATCGGGCGTTGTCAGGGGAGATTTTTCACTCCAAGGTTTCGCAAACAAGTTATCAGAATCCATTGCATCAGCCCAGAATGCAAAAAGCACGGCACCTCGGCTATCTGCATCTGCGTTGCGATCCCAATTTTGCAAGACATCAGCTGCCCGACGCGCCAATTCACTACCCTGACGGGCTGCAGGAATTAAATCGTCTAGCAAACGATCAGCCAATTCCATGCGCGTTGAGTGCTTATATTTAACCACTTCATCAAACGAGAGTTTGTCATCTTCAAGCAGCATCTTAGCCGAACGTTGGGGCCGCAAATTCATCGGGCCACGCGGTGCCATATAAGAGGGATAATTATCTGGCTCGATTGCCGGTGGAAATGTTGTTGTCCAGGGCGAATCGTTAGCATTTTGCAACCAGCCGGTGGGTGGATCGATCACACGAGGTAAGTCTTCGTAAGGGTGATTTTTTGACCATAAATTCCCAGAACTATCGCCTGGGATAATACCTGACCAATCTTCAAAATCTCCTTGAGAACGCACCGGCACCTGACCGTTAAAAAAGTGCATAATATGCCCTTCTCGATCCGCATATATCACCGTGAACATGGGAATTTGCAAGCGTTTAAGAGCGATTTCAAACGCTGTCAAATTGTTCGCCCGTGCCATCTCCCACCACTCTTCTAAAGCTCCCGGCTGATCTAATCCTACAACTCGCAGCGCAATTGCTTTATCATCTTTTTGCGCCACAACCGGCCCGTGAATGGATCGCCGCACGCTCAAAGGTTCTTCACGTAGAGTCCCGTCTGCTTGTTTCACTTTCAAGACTTTGTTTTCTATCTCAAAAGCTCTGGTTTTTCCATCGAAGCGATAACCATCCTTTGCTAATTGCAATTCGTAGGCATCCCAGCCATCATGGGTGTTAACCGTATGAGTCCAACCGAGGTTATTATTAAAAGCAATTTCTAGAACAGGAAATCCTACGAGGGTTGCTCCATAAGCATCAATTCCCGGGGCATTCAGTTGCGCTTCATACCAAAGAAATAAGTCTGCCCAAGGAAGATGAGGGTTGGCAACTAACATGGCATTTCCACTTTCTGAATGTGAAGGTGCAATCGCCCAACCATTAGAACCGGCAGGATTGGCGTCTTCGTGAATATTGGAAAGACTTTGTGGGTTGACAACAAAGGTGAAATGAACAACACGCTGCAAGTGAGCGAGTAAATCTGCCGGCTCAATGGGCAGCACAATTTCTAATTCGTCGTCAATTTCATCACGATGTTGTTTAGCATAAGCGTTGATGCCGGCGGCAAAGGCATTAAGGTTAGTTTGAAACTCTGGACTTTGGGCTTTATACCATTCGCTGGCGCGTTGGGGAATTCCCATTGTGTGTACCCATTGATCGGATTCTAAATAATCTTCCCCCCAGTATTCTGCTGCCCGTCCCCGCGCTTGAGCATACAAACGTAAAATCAGATTGCCGTGACTTTGCATCTGCGCCCAACCAAAGGCGTGAAACAAACTTTTTGCATCTTGTGAAAAAATATGAGGAACGCCATAGGTATCCCACAAAATTTCGTTGCTTTGTGAGCCGGCAGATGGGCTGTAGATGCCTAGAAGCAAAGTTATGGCAAAACTGGCAATTAATAGAGTGATTCGTAACAATCGCCCTTTAAGACGAGCTGAAAGCGGGAGATTTAAGAACATATTTAGAAGGTAGAGCCTGAACAAGGAATAATTTATCCGTTTATTCGGTTTTTGTTAAGCGTGATCCCACTTTTACCTCAGAAAAATTAAGATTTATGTTTTTATATTTAAATTTATCTAAAAGTAAATATATTTTTAAATTAGGGCATTCTATAGAAAGGTAAGTAGTAAGCAAAATTAAACATGACTCCAGAAGAGGGGCATCGGGCATAGAACAAGGAGGGATAATCACTACAAAGGGCCAAGATCAAAAGGTGTTACGTTTATTTATGTATCGCTACTTTATCATTCTGGAACAGTATTTTTCCGTTTGAGCCGACAGTGTTAAACACTCGTCACGAGAGTTTTAGAAACCTCAATTTGACAAGCTATTGCGAAGGTTTTCGAGTTTTTAGTTAGGGTGGCACTATTTTTATCTTATTTTGTGATTTAGGAACTACAAAATAAGTGGTTTCTAAAAAATCATCAATTTACTTTTTTTGTTTCATTCAATTCATCAGCAACATATTTATTTAGCAAAAATGAACATTACTTTAACAGGCTATCAACTTAAAGCTTTACCCCTTCATGAAGGCGAAAAAACGATGATCTTTCGGGGTATAAAGCAATTAGATCAAACCTCAGTCATCGTTAAAATACTTAAAGCCCAGTATCCAACCCTGGAAGAAATTACTCAATTAAGACACGAATACAAAATTTCCCAAAGTCTAAATAAGGAGGAAATTGTTAGACCGATTGCTTTAGAAAATTATAATAACGGTCTGGCATTAATTTTGGAGGATTTTGGGGGAGAATCTCTTAAAGAATTTATCAGCCATGAAAAAATTGATTTAGCGCAGTTTCTTTTGATTGCCATTCAGCTAGCATCTGCTCTCGCGGCTTTGCATCAAAACCAGATAATTCATAAAGATATTAAACCTCACAACATTATCATCAATCCAAAAACTAAAAAGGTTAAAATCACCGACTTTAGCATTTCTTCGCGCCTGTCAAGAGAAACCCAAAACCTGAGCAATCCCAATTTGATAGAAGGCACACTCGCCTATATGTCACCGGAACAAACCGGCAGGATGAATCGCTCGATTGATTACCGCACCGATTTCTACTCTTTAGGCGTCACTTTTTATGAGATGTTAACAGGTTCGCTTCCCTTCCCCTCCACCGATCCGCTAGAACTCGTTCACTGCCATATTGCTAAACAGCCGATTCCTCTTCATGCTGTAGAAACGCTTGATGAAACGCCGACTTTTCCGGAAATTTTCGGGGCAGTTTCTGATATCGTGATGAAACTTTTAGCTAAAAATGCAGAAGACCGATATCAAAGCGCTCAGGGGCTAAAGGTAGATTTAGAAGAGTGCCTGATTCATCTGCAAAAGACAGGGAAAATTCAAAATTTTACTCCAGGTAAACGGGATAAGTCTGGAAAATTTTACATCCCTCAAAAATTGTACGGGCGCGAAGCAGAAGTCGTGACCTTGATGGATGCTTTTGATCGAATTTCTGGAAAGCAAGCTAACAAAAACTCGAAAGAGGAATTGGGCGATCTCCGTTCGGAGATGATGTTAGTTTCTGGTTACTCAGGCATCGGTAAATCTTGTTTAGTTCAAGAAGTGCATAAACCGATTCTTGCAGCGCGTGGGTATTTTATTGCCGGCAAGTTCGATCAGTTTAAACGAAATATTCCTTATGCGGCTTTAATTCAAGCTTTCGCCGAATTAATTCGACAGCTTTTAACAGAAAGTTCTGATCGCATCTCTATTTGGAAAGAAAAGCTGGAAAATGCTTTGGGTGCAAATGGTCAAGTAATTGTTGATGTGATTCCCGAAGTTGAATTGATCGTAGGACATCAGCCGGCTGTCCCTCAAATGGGTCCTGCTGAATCCCAAAATCGCTTTAATCGGGTGTTTAAACAGTTCATTCATGTCTTTACCCGAAAAGAACACCCGCTTGTCTTGTTCCTGGATGACTTGCAGTGGGCAGATAGCGCTTCCTTAAAGTTAATTCATCTGCTAATTGCTGATCCTGACAGCCAATACCTGCTGATGATTGGGGCATATCGGGATAATGAAGTCAGCTCAACTCATCCGTTAATATTGACTTTAGATGAGATTAAATCTGGCGGAGCAATTGTGAATAATATCACGCTCCAGCCTTTAGCGTTCCCTCATGTTCAGGAATTAGTTGCCGATACCCTCCACGAAAAAGAAAGATCGAAAGAACTTGCTGAGCTAGTTTTTAATAAAACCGGCGGTAATCCCTTCTTCTTGACTCAATTACTGCAAACGTTTCATGCTGAGAAGCTTGTACATTTTGATTTCTTTGAAGGTCGCTGGTTGTGGAATATTGAGCAAATTCAAGCTATTGGGATTACCGATTACAATATTGTCGAACTGGTTGCCAGAAACATTCAAAAGCTGCCGGAAAAAACTCAGCATCTTTTAAAACTAGCCGCCTGTATTGGCAACTCTTTTAGCCTAGATGTGCTTGCCATTGTCAACGAGCAATCGGTGTTAACCACTGCCGATGAGCTATGGGATGCACTGCAAGCCGGCTTAATTTTGCCGCTGAGCAACGCCTACAAAATTCCCCTATTTTTTGACGAAACTCACCGGGGTGCTTTAGTTTTTGAAGACATCCGAGTTAGCTACAAATTTTTGCATGATCGGGTGCAACAAGCTGCCTACTCTTTAATTGCAGAAGACCAGAAAAAAGCCACGCATTTAAAAATTGGCCAACTGCTGTTGCAGAAAACAGCAAAATTTTCTCTGGAAGAAAATATCTTTGATATTGTTAATCAGCTCAATATCGGTTTGGAACTGATTACCAGTGAAACGGAAAAAGAGCAACTTGCTAACTTAAATCTGATTGCCGGCACAAAAGCGAAAGCAGCGGCAGCTTATGAAGCGGCTGTTAGGTATTTAACTGTGGGATTAAAACTGTTGCCGGCAAACAGTTGGCAGGATCACTATGATCTGGCGTTGTCCCTGCATTTAGAAGCCGTAGAAGCGGAATATTTAAACATCAACTTTAATAAGGCAGCCACTTTGGTTGCAGTTGCCGGCGAACAAGTGACCTCTCTACTTGATAAGGTCAAAGTGTATGAACTGCAAATGCAGGTTTATATCGCTCAACTAGAGATGATCAAAGCCGTTGATACCGGCTTGCAAGTTTTGGAAAGCTTGGGCGTTTATCTCCTAACACTCAGCAGCGAAGACAGTTTAGTGGTTGAGTTGCCCGAACTTGCGGAATTAGAAAACATTCCCGCCATGACTGATCCGCATAAGCTGGCGGCTATGCGGATTTTAAAACTCCTGTGTACGCCGGTTTTTCAGGCAAAACCTGAGATTTTTCTGCAAGTCATCTTAACGATGATCAATCTTTGTATTGAACACGGAAATTCAGCACTTTCAGCGTTTGCCTATGGTTTTTATGGCTTGTTGCTGTCTGGACTCGGAAAACTGGATGCAGGATATCAAGCCGGCTTGATTGCTTTGCAACTACTAGAGCAATTCGACGCCAAAGAACTCAAGGCTAAAGTTTACAACCTATTTAATGCCAATATTAGAAGCTGGACAGAACACGCAAAAAACAGTGTAGCTTCCTTCCAAGAAGGCGTTCAAAGCGGACTGGAAACTGGAGATATCGAATGGGGCGGATATTGTATTGGTAACTATTGCGGGTACTTATTCTTCACTGAAAAAAGCTTAGAGTCTGCCGTACGACAACAAGCGCCTTACATTGATTTGGCCATAAAAATTAAGCAAGAAATTCCCATTCACTTTTCGAGTGTGTGGCGACAATTAGGGCTAAACTTTCAAGGCAGAGCAGCCGATAAATATTTGTTAATTGGCGAAAGTTTTGATGAAGCTCAAATGTTACCCCGTTTAATTGAAGCGAAAACCGGAACTGTTTTATTTGTGTTTTATGTTGCTAAAACGATTCTTTTATATCAGTTTAGAGATTTTGAAGCTGCCATAAAATCAGCATCCTTGGCGGCTGAACAAGCCGGCTCTGCATTTGGTTTTATGCAGGTTGCCGTCCTTAACTGCTACCACTCTCTGGCGCTCCTCGCTCATTATCCCCAAGCCAACCCCAGCGAACAGCAACAATTCGTAGAGCAAGTAGAAACCAACCAAAAACAGATGAAAATCTGGGCGCAGCACGCTCCCGCCAACTTCCAACACAAGTACGATCTAGTAGAAGCAGAAAAAGCACGGGTTTTAGGCGAATCTTTAAGGGCGATGGAATTTTATGACAGCTCCATAAAAGCAGCCAAAAACCAAGGCTATGTTCAAGAAGAAGCGATGGCAAATGAACTGGCGGCGCAGTTTTATTTTGAGTGTGATAAAGAAAAGATCGCTCAAGCTTATTTAACTGAAGCTTACTACTGCTATATTCGCTGGGGAGCTGTAGCAAAAGCAAAAGATTTGGCTTCAAGATATCCAGGTTTCTTCGCTCGCCTACTTGCTAGAGTAACTAACAATCTTGAAGTGACGCGGACGACAACCTCGACAACGGGAACAGTTTCAGCAGCATTAGATTTGGCAGCGGTGATGAAAGCTTCGCTTGCTATTTCTTCGGAAATTGTTCTTGACCGGCTGCTCGAAAAGTTAATGCACATTGTGGTTGAGAATGCCGGTGCGCGAAAAGGATTTCTCCTGCTTAAAGAAGCAGAAAAATTGGTGGTGGTTGCAGAAAAAAATGTGGCCAACCACACTTGTTCCGTGCTGCACGCGATTCCCATAGAAGCGGTTGAAGATTTGCCCCTTTCGATGATTAATTATATCGAAAGAACCCAAAAAACAGTGGTTGTAGATGCAGCGACAACCGAAAGTTTATTTATAACCGATCCCTACATTTTGAAAAACCAACCTAAGTCTATCTTAGGGTTGCCCATTCTTCATCAAGGAAAGTTAACCGGCATTCTTTATTTGGAGAATGACTTGACGGCGGGAACCTTTACCCCAGAACGCTTAGAAGTTCTGAAAGTTTTGACTTCTCAAGTTGCGATTTCGATTGAAAATGCTCATCTATACACAAATTTACAAGTGTATTCCCAAGAGCTAGAAGTCAAAAATACTGCCTTGAGTGAAAAAACCCAAGAACTTCAACAAGCGTTTCACAAGCTGCAACAAACTCAAAGTCAACTGGTTCAAACCGAAAAAATCTCAAGTTTGGGGCAACTGGTTGCAGGAATCGCGCATGAAGTGAATAACCCCGTTAGCTTCATCACCGGCAACCTGCATCACGCTAGCAGTTATGTACAGGATTTGCTCAAATTCCTGAATTTATACCAGGAACACTTCCCGAATCCCCCGGCTGAAATTCAAGAGGAAGCAGAAGCGCTAGATATTGATTACTTAATTGAAGATTTGCCTAAAATGCTTTCTTCGATGCAGGTAGGAACTGATCGCATTCGAGAAATCATGCAGTCGTTACGCAATTTCTCACGAGTGGATGAGCAAGCGAAAAAGCCGGCAGACATTCATCAGGGTATTGACAGCACACTGATGATTCTGCAACATCGCCTGAAAGCAAAAGCAGAACGTCCGGCAATTCTTCTGGTGAAAGAATATGGGGATGTGCCTCAGATAGAATGTTATGCCGGCCAGCTTAACCAAGTGTTTATGAACATTTTGGCAAACGCAATTGATGCTTTAGATGAGAGCAACCGGCATCGTTCTTACAAGGAAATTGAACAAAATCCCAATCGCATCAAAATTCGCACAGAACTCAGCGCCGGCTGGCTGGTGATTCGGATTTCTGATAATGGGCCAGGGATGCCTGAAGACGCTAAGCAACGTCTGTTTGATCCTTTCTTCACGACAAAGCCGGTGGGTAAAGGCACTGGATTAGGATTATCGATTAGTTACCAAATTGTGGTTGAAAAACACGGAGGAAAATTGAGCTGTGTCTCAGCACCCGGAGAGGGAACAGAGTTTATTCTTGAGGTGCCGGCTGTTTATTCAAGTGATGCCGATTAAACGCTGCAAACTTTTTGCTTTGCTGCTCATAAAATTGGGGCAACCTGAATTAGATTGCCCCAATTTACTCACTTTATGAAGAAAGCAGATATAACGGTTCTCAATTTGATGCAAGGCTGGGAGAAGGCAGAAAGACCTTGGGGGGCTTCCCCCCAAACCCCCCATTGGGTGACGGTTGCGTCCCCCAAACCCCCTCCAAAAGGGTTGATTTGCTGAGCGTCAAAACCCTAGAACTTGTCAGGATTTACTCAATATTTCTTCCCCTGAATCTAATCGAGGTTGAAATAGATCCGTCTTTCATCTGCGTTTATCTGCGTTTATCTGCGTTTAAAAATCCCCATCAAGCGTCACCTAACACCCAATTCACAAGCGTGCGGACTGGGAAGCCGGTGGCTCCGACACTGTTATAACCGCTTTCTTTATCCGTCCAAACAGGACCCGCAATATCTAGGTGAACCCAAGGCGTTTCTTTAACAAATTGCTTCAGAAACAAAGCAGCCGTAATTGAACCACCGGGACGCGGGCCGGTATTTTTCATATCCGCGAGCGGAGATTTTAAGCCTTCAAAATATTTCTCTTCCAAAGGCATCCGCCAGAATTTTTCACCGGCCATTTCCGATGCTTTTAGCAGTTGATTTGCCACGGTATCATCAGGACTCCATAAGCCGGCAATATCATCGCCCAATGCGATAATGCACGCGCCGGTTAGGGTTGCCAAATCTACAATTGCGTCAACTCCCAGTTTTTCAGCAAACACTAAGGCATCTGCCAGGGTCAAACGCCCCTCAGCATCCGTGTTGTTAATTTCAATTGTTTTGCCGTTTGAAGCCGTGAGGATGTCGCCAGGGCGCATGGCGTGACCGCTAATCATATTTTCAGTTACGGCTGAGATGAAGTGAACTTCCACATCTGGCTTCAGCAGTGCGATCGCTTTAGCTGCACCCAGAGTAGCACCGGCACCCGCCATGTCTACTTTCATCATCTCCACACCGCTGCCGGCGACTTTGATGTTCAAACCGCCAGAGTCAAAGGTCAAACCCTTGCCCACAATTGCCAGTTTGCGGCGTGGTGTCCCTTCTGGTTTGTAGGTGAGGTGGAGGAACTTGGGCGGCAGATCGGAGGCTAGAGCAACGCCTAAAAAGGCTCCCATGCCGAGTTCTTCACAGGCTTCTCGTTCAAGGATTTCAATCTCTAAGCCATGTTCAGAGGCAATTGCTTGGGCGGCTTCTGCCATTGTTACTGGCGTTACCGAATTCGCCGGCGCTGCAACGAGTTGGCGTGCGAGCATCACACCGGCACAAATTTGCTGAGCACGGGTGATGGAGGCTTCTGTGCCGGCTAAGCCCAGCAAATCAATCTGTTCTAGTTTTAGCCCTTTATTTTCAGTCTCAGATTTGAAGCGATTATCCTGATATAGAGCCAGTTCTACGCCTTCCACAATCGCCTCTGCTGTGGCATCCGGTGCCTCATGCCACACCGGCAACGCTAACGCCAGAGTTTTGCACTTTTCTTTATTTGCCAATCGCGCGGCGGCAGCGGCAGCCCGACGCCAGCTGTCTAATTTCAGGGCGTCTGCTTTGCCCAAACCGACTACAATGATTTTGCGAATGGGGCTGCCGGTGCCCACGCGAGTCACGGCGCTGCTGCCGTCTTTTCCCTTAAATTCGCTTTCTTCAATCAGTTCTTTCAAGGTGCCGGCTAGCTTTTCATCGAGTTGCGCCAAATTGCCGGTTAATTCGACGGCGTCCTCAAACAATCCGATCGCTAGGGCATCCCCTGACCAATCCAAGAAGCTAAGTTCAATCGCTCGAAAATCCATTCTGCGTTCTACCTTTTGATTACTTATACCATTACTACTATGGCAAAACTTCTTCAATTTTATAATTAAAACGTCCGGGCTGTTTAAGCCGACTCGGCCAAAGTCACTGTGCCGAAATCTCTGGCCGCTCCTGCGGGTTAGCCTGCATAATGGTTATGAAACTGTTGCTTTTACATTCTTTTATACCAAGTCTATTTTAACTTGTAAATATTGAATTTTTTTGATTTAAAAAAGGTTATTGTAAAAAAGCCTTATGGCAAAACTATTATCTATTTTTTAGCAGAAGTAGACGAATTGAGTTGAAATTTTAATCTTTTAATTTGAATTTAATATATTATCAATAATCTGATATTTGTCAAAAATTGAGTGTATTCTTCAGGCTGGTTAGCGAAATAAAATTGCATTGGGAAGCCGAATTCGCTGATATTTCGATTTTGCCTGACTCGGAGGGTTAGCGAATGTGGATTAACGATGACATCAATAAAATCCTGAATCTCAGTTCTCGCGCCATCTCCAATGAGTTTAACCGGCAGTTAAGGTGTTGTGGTTGACAAACCTGAGATAACTTCTGGGCCAACTAAACGTTTGCATTTGTTTATGATTTGAGTCACTATTTATAAAAATAAAAGTTAATATGTCAGGAGCCAGCGCTTAGCTCATCAAAGTGAGAGTCAAAAGTCAGGAGTCGCAGGGGCGATTGCCCAAAAAGCCCGCTCAGGCTTCGCCCGGATAGGAGTGAAGTCCCAACTCAAAACTCTTGCAGGCTCAAACCTCAAAACTCAAAACTCTTGAAGGCTTAACCTCATCCATGTTCAAGCAACGACGCAAACCCAATGTTTCTGTGGCGATCGGGACAGGAATCTGTGTTCTGGTACTCGGAATTAGCTTGCCAGTAATAATATGGAACGGAGTCGGGATGTTCCAAAACCAGCTGAAGCAGGTGGATGTCCAAGACCCGAAATCGGAAGTGTTGCCGCTGGCACTGTTATCACCGGAAAAACGGGCGTCAAAGCTGGAGACGCTGGCGCAGGAGCCAAAATCACAAGATCGCAACCGCGCTCGTTATCTTCTTGCCAGCGATCTGATTGGGCAGCAGCAGGGAGCTGAGGCGCTGAAATGGTTGGAAGATTTGGAGAAAGATTATCCGCTTCTCGCCGGCCATATTGCTGTGCAACGTGCCCGCGCTTATGAAGTCGCTGGGGATGCCGGTAAAGCTGAGGAGGCTTGGAAAGAAGTTCTCAAGCGCTATGGTAAAGATCCGGTGGCGGCTGAAGCTTTGTTTGCCTTGGGCAAAAAGGACAGCAAATATTGGGATCGAGCCATTGAGGAATTTCCTAAACACCCCCGCACAATAGAAATTGCCAGCCTCCGGTTGCAGAAAAATCCTAATCAGCAGGAGATGCTGATGGTACTGGCGAAACACGGCCTTTACCACCGGGATATTATTTCCGTGTTAGACCGGCTCGACAGTAAGTTTGGGGAAAAACTGACGGAAGAAGAGTGGGAAGCCGTTGCTTTCGGTTATTGGGAAAAGCAGGCGTATGGGAAAGCCGGCCCTGCCTATGCTAAAGCCACCCGCACCCCGCGCAACGCATACCGTGCCGGTCGAGGTTTGCAGCTAGGGGAAAAACAAGACTCCGCTGCCAGTGCTTATAAAAAGCTATTGCGAGAATTTCCGGAAGCTGAAGAAACTGCCACAGGACTCCTGCGCTTGCAACAGTTAGTCAGTCCTAAACAGGCAATTGACTATCTTGATGCAGTGGTCAAGCGGTTTCCAGAAAAAGCACCGGACGCTCTATTAGAAAAAGCAAAAGTTCTAGACAGCCGGAAAAATGCCAAAGCAGCGGAAGAAGTGCGTCAAAAACTTCTGAGCGAACACAGCAAATCTAACGCTGCTGCACAGTTGCGCTGGACTCAGGCTCAGCAACGAGCCGGTGTGAGCGATGTGCAAAGAGCTTGGGAATTCGCGCAGCAAATTATTACTGAAAATCCTGACAGTGAGCAAGCACCAGAGGCAGGTTTCTGGGCCGGCAAATGGGCGAAGATTTTAGGAAAAGATGCCGAAGCTAAGCAAGCCTTTGAGTGGGTACTTGCCAAGTCTCCAGAATCTTACTATGCTTGGCGTTCTGCGGTGCTGTTGGGTTGGGATGTGGGCGACTTCACAACCGTGAGAGATCGCACACCGCTGGTACTGCAGCCAGAAGTGTTGCCCAATCTGCCGGCAGGTTCTGATGTGTTAAAAGAACTCTACCAACTCGGTCAAGGCGCAGAAGCTTGGAAACTTTGGCAGGGAGAATTTAAAAAACCGATGGAGCCAACGGTTGCAGAACAGTTTACAGATGGTTTGATGCGGCTGGCAGTTGGCGATAATTTAGAAGCAATTTACATGGTGGCCAGTTTAGATCAGCGAGAGAAACCTGAAGAGAAACTGCAATACCAAACTCTCAAACAAGAACGCGCTTACTGGCACGCTCTTTATCCATTTCCATTTTTGGATAGTATTGTTAACTGGTCTGAAGATCGCAAGCTCAATTCCCTACTTGTAACCAGCTTGATTCGGCAGGAATCGCGTTTTATGCCGGCAATTAAATCGGGTGTTGGTGCAGTTGGGTTAATGCAGGTGATGCCAGAAACCGGCGCTGAAGTCGCTAAAACTTTTGGTGTTAAGCAATACAAACTAGACAATCCAGATGACAACATTCAGCTAGGGACTGGCTATTTAGATTTCACGCACCGCGAATATAAAAATAACTCCTTGTTAGCTGTCGCGAGTTACAATGCCGGCCCTAGTAATGTAGCCGATTGGGTTGCTAAAAATGGTTTCAGCGATCCCGATACCTTTGTAGAAAAAATTCCTTTCGAGGAAACTCAAACCTACGTCAAATCTGTTTTTGGCAATTACTGGAATTACCTAAGACTCTACAATCCAGAACTAAGCCAACGCTTAGCCCAGCACTCAGAATCGATGCAAACTGCATCGAAAAAGGAGTAAATTGTTTGCACAAACCTTAAAAGCAAACACAGATAGGGGTATGTTTACTTGTCTGCCGGTAGACATACCCTATCTGCTTATTAAGCTTATCTGCATTTATCTTTAGCTGATCACTCCCACTAACTCCTTCCATAAGGTTATGAACCGAGTCTTTCGTTGGATCATTGTGGGCTTCATGGTGTCTGGCTGTAGTACAGTTGTCCTATTTCAGACTGTGAAATCCGGCTTAACGATGCCTAAGGCAGAACTTGAATCATCAGTTGCGAGTACAGTTGCCCAAACCATCGATTTCAGCCGGCACTTTCGAGCATTGGGAGTTGAAGGATCGATTCTGATTTATGACTCAACGAACGATGTCACCTATCAACATAACCCCCAGCGCAATGCAACTTCTTTCTTACCGGCCTCGACGTTTAAGATTCTCAATTCTCTGATTTCACTGGAAACCGGCGTTATTTCAGATGAAATATCTGTTCTCACCTGGGACGGTATTCAACGGCAGATTCCTGAATGGAACCGAGACTTAAATATGCGAGAGGCAATCAAACTGTCAGCCGTTTGGTTTTATCAGGTTCTAGCCCGTCGAGTGGGGCACGATCAGATGCAAAAATGGGTAGATCAAGTAGGATACGGCAACCAAAAAATCGGCAGCAAAGCTGATATCGATAAATTTTGGTTAGAGGGAGAACTCCGAATTACACCTGAACAGCAAATTCAATTTCTGCGCCGGCTCTACAAAAATGATTTACCTTTTTCGGAGCGATCTCTGTCTATCGTTAAAGACATTTTAGTGATTGAGAAAACCCCAGATTACACGATTCGAGCAAAAACAGGCTGGGTCGGGTTTGGCAATAAAGACATTCCTCAAATCGGTTGGGTGGTTGGTTACTTAGAGAAAGGCAAGAACGTTTATTTCTTTGCTACCAACATCGATCCTCGCAATGAGGAAGACGGACCGAAGCGAATGGAACTAACGCGCCGCTGCTTCAAAGATTTAGGACTATTGTGAACCCTTAAGCAGCCGAAACAATGCCTCGATTGCTCAATTTATGCAATAAGTCGTCAGCGAATAAATTTAAAAAATAACAATTATCTTTGTGCAATTAATTCAATTTTTATCCAATTCCTCTGCCCTTATACCACTTGCTTAATGTAGTCCTTTAAGTCAGTTCATCAGACACCCGTGAAGAATGTCTGATGAAGAATTCTGTGAAATTAATTTAATGCGTCCTAGCTGCTAACCGGCAACCTTAAAGGCTGCTGATTGTGTTACCGGAATTTCTATAACAAACTCTGTTCCCTCTCCGGGCTGAGAGAAGCACCTGAGAACTCCCCGATGTTTATCTACCACAATTTCGTAGCTAATCGATAGCCCCAATCCGGTGCCTTTACCCACCGGCTTGGTGGTGTAAAACGGGTCAAACAATTTTGATTTGACTGCCTCAGTCATGCCGGGGCCGTTATCTCGAATCCGAATCGTTACGCCGCCTTCATAAGGTTCTGAAACTTCGGTAGAAATGGTAATAACACCCGGGTTTTCCTGCTCTTCTAAGGCATCAAGGGCATTACTTAAAATGTTCATAAAAACTTGGTTGAGTTGGCCGGCGTAGCATTCTACTTGTGGCAGCTCGCCGTACTCTTTAATCAGCTGAATTCCTGTTTTTCCTGCTGGTGTTTTCAAGCGATGCTGCAAGATCAGCAGGGTGCTATCAATTCCCTCATGAATATCTACCGGCTTCATCTGCGCTTGATCTACTCGCGAGAAATTTCGCAATGACAGCACTATCTGGCGGATGCGATCAACTCCCAGATGCATAGATGACAGCAATTTGGGTAAATCTTCGATTAAAAATTCCAGTTCAATCTCTTCTGCATACGCTTCAATTACATTTTGGTTGCCCTGTTGGTAAAGCTCCAACAGTTGAAGTAACTGTTGGGTGTAGTTATGGGCGTGGGAGAGATTGCCGTAAATAAAGTTAACGGGATTGTTGATTTCGTGGGCGACACCGGCAACCAACTGTCCCAAAGAAGACATTTTTTCGCTCTGAATTAATTGAGATTGGGTTTGTTGCAACTCGTGCAGGGTTTGCTGCAACTCTTGGGTTTGCGCTTGGGCAACAGCGGCGGCAATGCGCGTTTGATCGTAAAGTTCTGCTTGATCGAGTGCCAGTGCCAGTTGATTGGCAATCGCGTGCAAGAGTTCCACTTCATGCTCACTCCAGGGTCGCACGTTTTCACTACTCGCACAACTCACCACACCTATTGCCCCTGATCGCGTTTGTATGGGCAGCGCTAATAGAGATTTAATCCCTCGTCCCTCAAAGAATTTTTGCAGAACCGGATCGCTCAGATTCGCTACTTCATCGGCTTGAAACCGTTCCATCTTTAGAAGCTTCTGTGTGAAACTTCCAATTTCAACAGCGGAACAGCAACCCAAAAAACTCGATAAATCTGAGTTTTTTGATTCATGCACCACTTCCCAACTACTATAATTAAGGGTTGAGAGTTGAGAATGTGGAAAAATAAATTCTTCTTGTTTCAATCTCAATTCTTCTTTTTTCTGGGCTGCCGGTCGATACCAAATAAACTGGCAGCGATCAATCTGTAAAAGTGTGCGAATCTCGCTCACTGCCGTTTCTAAAATTGTGTCGAGGTTTAAGGATAAACGGATCTGGCTAGCCAACCGGAAAAGTAAGGCATCCCGTCGGCTTTCTTTGAGCTTGTTTTCATGAAGCAGTGCATTTTCAATGACTGAGGCTGCCTGAAAGGCAAGCATAGTGAGGAGTTTAAGATCCTCTGCCCTATAGGTGAACGGGCAAGTGCTGCTGAGTGCGAGGGCACCAATAACTTTATCTTTGGTTTTTAAAGGAACGCAAATTAAAGAGCTGATTGGCTCATGATCGGCAATATATCTAGCATCAGATAAGACTTCGTTAACGATTTCTCCTTTGCCGGTTAATACAATACTGCCAACGATGCCTTCACCGATTTTTCGAGTTAGATTTGAATTCCATTCTTGACCGAATGCGGCGACAATCTCAAGCTTGCCGGTGCTTTCATTGACTAACATGACTGAGCCGCCGGTTGCCGCTATGAGTCTCTGGGCTTCTTCAACGATTAATTTAGTAACTTCTTTAAGATCTAAGCTAGCGGTTATTTTTTGAGAGGTTTCATAAAAAAATTCACTTTCTCTATATTTATCCAATAACTCAAGTGCTAGGGTTTTCTTTTCTAATTCTTTATTTGCTAAATAAGAAAGCAAGCCGGCAACAGCAGATGCACTCTCATCTCCACTGACCCAGCCAATCACTTCATCTGAAACTTCGACAGAATACTTCTCGTTCAGATTTTTGACTTCGCTTCCTATCAAGATTTTGCCGTCTGTATCCTCAACGCTAATGGCTTTACCCATTACTGCGATGAGGTTCTGGAGTGCAGACAAGCATTCTTTTTTAGAAATAATTTTCTTTAAACTAACTTGAGCCATTTGTTTGTCTGCCTCTCAGAAGTGTTATCTCGATGATTTTCGCTGATTCTTATAAGTTTGAGTTGTAGTATTCAAACAAAATCTAAAATGGATAGATATATTAACCGGCAATCGGGAGGAACGGAGAAATCTTTTATTTATAATTTATTAAAGTATAATCTCAATGATCTCAGTTTAACCTCCGAAAAGTCATCAAACGTTGCTTTCCGTAAGTTCACGGATAATAGCACCCGTACATTCACGCAGCTTAAATTTGAACACTGGTTATTCATGACAGGCAAGACATTCTATCAAGATTTTTTAATTCGTTCGTGGCAACCGCAGGATCGAGCCGGCGCTGCGGCAATCATTCGGGACGTTTTAGCTGAGTATGGTTTGGGTTGGGAAGCTGCCGGCGCAGATCGGGATGTATTGGAGATTGAAGCGTGTTACTTATCAACCGGCGGCGAGTTTTGGGTAATTGAAAAGCAGGCTCAACTGGTGGGCACCGGCGCTTATTATCCGGTGAAGCGGGGTATCAATGCTGTAGAAATTCGCAAAATGTATCTTTTGCCCGAAGCCAGAGGACAAGGATTAGGTAAATTCTTACTGCAGGAGCTAGAAAAAACGATTGCCTCTCGCAATTTTCAAACGATTTGGATTGAAACCGCCAGCGTCTTGAAAGAAGCCACACGTCTCTATGAAAGCAACGGTTACCAACCGGCAACTGGGGTAGAGACAAGCCGGTGTGATCGGGTTTATGTGAAGTATCTATTGCCCTAACTTTTCTAGAATAATGTCATGAATAAAACCCCTACAATCATTGTTGCTGAGCCGAGAAATCGCTCTTTAATACCTTTTTCTTTAAAAATAAAGTAACCCAACAACACCCCCATTAAAACACTGGTACGCTTGATAGCAATGACCTTAACAACCAGGGTCATCGTTAGCGCTTGCATTTGGAAAATTACGGCTAAAGCGCAGCACAAACCCATTGCTAGTAAAACCGGCAATCCTTTGATAATTTTCTTTGCCGGCTGAGAGGTTTTGAATAACAGGATAGGTAGTAACATTAACGTCATTACGATAAACAACGCCATGACCCAAAAAACAGGCGAGGAATTTTGCACGCCTACCTTATCAAAGTTGGAGGTAATGCTCCAGATAAATGCCACAATTAACATATAGCGCGGCCCTTTGGTTTGCACCAATGCTTGAAATGGAGCTAAATAACCTTTAGATTTTTCTTTAATATTTAATAAATAAGAGCCGATTACTAATAGCACAATCCCCATCAAATCAAATTTGTCTGGCCACTCTCCCACAATTAAAGGAGAGGTGATCACCATAAATAAAGGCGTTAAAGCAATCATCGGAAGCGTCAGTGATAAATCTGATTCTTTAATGGCTTTGATGTAAAGCAGGGTGCTGATCGTATTTAGAGTGCCACCAATAGCAAGGGAGATCCAAAACAGGTTTCCCAAAGGAGGAATTTTAAATAAGATAGTAAAAGGAATTAAAAAAAGAGCGCAAAAAAAAGTGAGCGCCCAAGAAACGACGTATTCATCATTATTTTTAAGACCTTGCTTACCGAAAACATCTTTAATCGCTTCAAAAAAAGCTGTCAAAAAAGATAAAAGAAACCAAAGCATAAGCTTTCAGATACGAATTTTGCACTAGAAGGAGTGTAATAGACTTGCAATAATT
Source organism: Microcoleus sp. FACHB-672 (assembly GCF_014695725.1). Classification (NCBI taxonomy): domain Bacteria; kingdom Bacillati; phylum Cyanobacteriota; class Cyanophyceae; order Oscillatoriales; family Microcoleaceae; genus Microcoleus; species Microcoleus sp. FACHB-672. The sequence continues at coordinate 39,491 of NZ_JACJOU010000013.1, forward strand.
TTTATCTTAAGGGGGCTGCCGGTCATCATCCTTAAGTTAGAGTTATTGAGCGAAACAAGCAATTTCAATTGAAGTGTGGGAGGAAAAGAGGAAAGTAAAAGTAGGTTTTACTGTTTACTTTCTCTTTCTTTTCTTTTTTTAGGCTAAAGAAGTCGCGCCGGCAGCATAAGCTTCAACCGGCACCAGCCGCCAATCCCCATCCCCTTTTAGTTCTAAAACGTAGTGGTGATACTTCAGTAAGCTGGCACGGTGCCCAACACTGATAAATGTTGTATTGGTTGCTTGCAAATGCTCGTAAAGATTCTGCTCATTTTTAATATCTAAAGCGCTTGTAGCTTCATCTAAAAAAGCATAGCGCGGTGAAGAAAGCAGGAGGCGGGCGAAGGCGAGACGCTGTTGTTCTCCCACAGATAACATATCTCCCCAGTCTAACTCTGCATCAAACCCACCTACTCTATCTAGCAGATATTCGAGGTTGACTTGTCGCAACACTTTTTTGAGTTCTTTATTTGCAATATTGCGATGAGTGCTGGGGTAAAGTAATTGGGTGCGTAAGGAACCTAAAATCATGTAAGGACGCTGGGGCAAAAACAGCATTTCCTCTAAATTCGGTCTGATTAGAGAGCCGGTTCCACTGTCCCACAATCCCGCAATCGCACGCATTAAGGAACTTTTGCCGGCACCACTATGACCGACGATTAATAAGCCTTTACCCGGTTGAATTGTAACAGACAGATCCCTAACCAAAATCTTTTCTGAGTTAGGAATTTGCAAGGTGAGATGCTTGAGGGCTAAATAAGAGCCGGTTGTCATATCAATGCAAGGAGTTTCAAGCTTGCGAATTGGGGTGGGTTTTTCCAAAACTTCAGTAATACCTTCTAAGCGATTAATTCCAGCCGCAAACACGCTGAGTTTGTCAAACTCATCGACGATCACAGAGAGGGCATCTAAAACTTGCCTGAACGCAAAAATTGCTTGGGTAATGACTCCAAATTCAACATGACCGGAAAAATACAAGGGAGCGACGACTAAGGAAGGTACTATGACGACTAGATAGCGATAGCCCGTGGTAAAAAAATCCAAATTTCGTTCCCAGCCAATCAGAAGATTAAAGTTGCTAATAACCCCCATTAATTGCCGCTTTACTTGTTTTGATTCCTGTTGCTCTCCCTGATAAAACGCAATAGATTCTGCGTTGTCACGAATACGCACTAAACCATAACGAAAATTGGCTTCTCTTCGCAACTGGTTGAAGTTTAACCCGATCAGTCGCTTACCGAACCAAACGGTCATGCCGGTGCCGACGGCAGCGTAGATAATTAGCACACTCACAAGTGGGATAGAAATCGACCAGAGAATGCCAATAAAGGCAATCAAATCGATGCCGGCATTCAGCAAAATTAACAAATACTCAAGGCTTTCTTGGGTAAAAGATCTGATATCTTCAGAGATGCGCTGATCTGGATTATCAATGCTTCTATTTTCATGAATTTGATAATAAGCGCGATTGCAGAAATACCGATCTAGAAAATAAGTAGTCAGCCAATCCCGCCAGTAAAGACTGAGCTGTTTTCGGACGTAACGATAAAACACAACAATTGGCGTGGCAATCGCGAACACACCACCATAAACGAATAACAGATGAAAGTATTTGGAAGCATCTTTATTCGAGAGGGCGGTCATGTAATCTCTATTTACATAGCTAATGGTCACATTAATGCCACTAACTAACAGCAACAACAACAGCAAAATCGCCAGTAATCCCCTGGCTTTCCATTTCTCTTCAGAATACCAATAGGGTTTGGCAAGCCGCAAAAACTGCTGCCACAACTGCCCGTCAAATCTGTTCATGTTCTTTGTTTTGAGCAACGCACATCTGTTGGGTGTGATAAAAGCTTGAGATTAACACAAAGGTTAAAGTTTCAGCTAGGAAAGTCACAGAGATCGATTCTTTCCAACGTTATAAACGATCGTGCAGTTGTTTTGGGTTCAATCAAAACAAATTTTTGACTTTGGCCCATCAAGATCGTTACAGAACGCCTAGAGGCTTCTATGGCAGCTTTTGGGAGGCTACAGGTCTTGTTGAACACACCACCTTAGCCTAATTGAACTAGGCTTGCTTATTCTACAGGCAGAAGATCTCTTTCAGATGGGGATCGCCACCAACCATGTCATTTTGGCCGATGACAAGTCTCTACGAGAAACCACTTAATCAATTAAGTTAAAAAGAAAATAAAAATTTATCTATGAACAAAAAACTTCAGAAATAAATAAGAGGTAATTGGGTAAGTTTTAGAGAAGAATAAAAATTGATTTAAGGAACAATATAAAAAATCTTAAATAACTAAAAATTTCTGTCGCAATAAGCTTTTAGTGAATTTATAAATTACAACCCAATTAAATTTCTATGAAAGCTATAAATTACGCGTCATTGATTGAGAGTAAAAGGACAGGTTAAAAAAGTTTCGATATGAGAAAGCGCCAAATCCGAAGAAGCAAATAACACCCTCTATCAATTTGCAAAATGAAATGGGGTTTTAAGAAATGCTGGCGCAACCACTCAATCGAGTTGTATTTCCGACAAAGATATGGCTGCCTTTCGCTTTACCCTAAATACGCCTGCTTGACTCGCTCATCTTTGAGTAAGTCTGAAGCTGGGCCGGTGAGAGTGATGTGACCGGCTTCGAGGACATAGCCCCGATCAGCAGTTTGCAATGCGAGGCTAGCATTTTGTTCTACCAAAAGAATAGTGACGCCGGTGGTACGCAAGTTTTGGATGATCGAAAAAATCTCGCGCACGATCGCCGGTGCTAACCCCAAACTAGGCTCATCTAAGAGTAACAATTTTGGCCGGCTCATTAACGCTCTCGCAATTGCAAGCATCTGCTGTTCACCGCCGCTGAGTGTTCCAGCTAACTGCTGCCGGCGTTCTGCTAGACGCGGAAAAAGTTCAAATTGACGATCTAAATCTGCCTTCACTTCCGCCAAATTCGAGCGGATATATGCGCCCAATTCCAAGTTATCTAAAACTGTTTGCCGCGCGAGCACTCGGCGACCTTCTGGACTGTGGGCGATGCCTAGGCGCACAACTTCATGCGGTTGGCGTCGCGTAATATCACGCCCCCGGTAGAAAATCTTACCTTTTCGCGGGTTGACAATTTTAGAAATCGCTCGCAATGTTGTGCTTTTACCGGCTCCATTTGCACCAATCAGCGTTACCACCTCGCCGCTATTAATTGTTATATTAATATCTTGCAATGCTTGAATTCCGCCATAATTAACATATAGTTCTTTAATTTCTAATAGCAATGTGCTAGTCGATTCCATGCAAACCTCAGATTAATTTAAAAATATTTTTAACACCAATTCCTTCCGATTTCTCCTATATTTTTTTATTCATCTCCTAAATAGGCTTCAATCACGGCGGGATCGCTTCTGACGGATGCGGGGTTTCCCAGGGCAATCAATTGACCGAAATGCAAGACAGCAATGCGCTCACACAAACCCATGACTAAGGGCACATGATGTTCTATTAAAATGATGGTTAAGTTAAAAGAATCACGCATCTCCCGAATAAATTCACTGAGTTGTTGTTTCTCATTGGTGTTCATACCGGCAGCCGGTTCATCAAGCAGTAACACTTGCGGTTCTAACGCCAGTGCTCTAGCAATTTCCAGGCGGCGCTGATCGCCGTAGGAAAAGTTTTTGGCTTTTTCGCCGGCGCGATCGCTCAACCCTACCAAATTCAGCAATTCCAAAGCTTTTTCGCGGGTTTGACGTTCTTCTGTGGGTGCCGGTGGCAAACCCAGCACCCCAATTACCCAAGATAATAAAGGATTTTTCACGCCGCGATTATGGAGATGTCTAGCAACCATCACATTTTCCAGCGCCGACAAATCGGCAAATAAACGAATATTTTGAAACGTTCGGGCAATTCCTTTAGCGGCAATTTGATGGGGTTTGAGAGCGGAAATGTTTTGCCCTTGATAAATCAGTTCTCCACTAGAGGGAACGATCATTCCAGTCATTAAATTAAACAGGGTGGTTTTTCCCGCTCCATTTGGGCCGATCAGTCCAAATATTTCATGTTGCTTCACGTTGAAAGAGACTTCATTAACAGCAACTAAACCCCCAAATTTGCGAGTTAAAGCCTTTGCTTCTAGGAAGGTACTTTCATTCGTGAAAGTTGAATTTTGGCTAGTGGTTTGTGCGTTCATACAGTTAGAAATTACAATCGCTGCGTCTGCCGGCGTTTTTTAAATAATTCGGGTGTTACTAAACCTTGGGGGAAAAATATTGTACCGACAACAATTAGCACCCCAAAAATAATGAGACGCCCATCTCGCAAAAATTCTGCTAACCAAATGGGTAAGCGAGGGATTTCTGCCAAGGATCTCAATATTTCAGGCAGTGCTGTAAATACCATACCTCCTAACACCGGCCCGACAAAGGTTCGGGTTCCACCAATTAAAACTGAGGTTAAGTAAACGATACTGGCATCAAATGTACCCTGACGGGCGTTCCAAGTATTGAGAAAGTGGGCACTGATAGATCCAACAATGCCGGCTAAAATCGCACCTAAGGTAAATGCTAAAACTTTATAATAAGTTGGATTAATCCCTACTGCACCGGCAGCCAATTCATCCTCGCGAATGGCTGTCAGCGCCCGTCCGACGCGAATGCGTTCAAGCCGATAAAATAAAACCATACTAATGATCAGTAATGGCAGCGCTACCCACAAATATTCAAGGGGAGTGGCAAAAGGTTGAGGAATGCCAAAAATTCCAACTGCGCCGCCGGTGATTTCCAAATTGAGGGATAGAACGCGCAGAACTTCTACAAAAGCGATGGTGGCAATCGCTAAATAAATTCCTCGCAATCTCAGTGCCGGTATTCCGACTAAAAGACCTAATATTCCGCTGACAATGCCGGCAATCAGCATTTCTAAAAGCAGCAGAGGGATAGGAAACAAACCCTCAGTAGGGGGAAAAACTTTAGTTGACAAAATTGCCGAAATATACCCGCCCAAGGCATAAAAACCAGGGCTAGCTAGAGAGAGTTGCCCAGCCATCAGTGGCAAATACAAGGACAGTCCCAGCAGTGCCCCCATGATCATGGACACAATCAGAAATCCGTAGGTGCTGAAAAAATTTTCCATTGCAATTAACGATACCGATTACAAATATTATTAACGGTTACTTTTTAGAATAGAGGAACTTAGTAAGTTTATCGAGTCAGCGCTTATTATTAAATGGGTTGTCATTCCTGTTTTAGAAATTTTTTGGTTAGTTCATTACACAGATGTGCCGATTTGAGCAATTATTGTGGCTTTCAGAGCCGATGTGATGGATTGCCGGCTGATGCGAGAGTGGCGAAGCTGGTAGTTTTAGTAAACATATTTCTGCAATGCCCTCGGCTTTTTACCAATTAGCCACTCCCTAAATTCAGCTATCAGATTGTCTTTCGGATGCCTGCCTTACCCTCTCAATATCCAACTCTAATGCTGCTGCTATCTGTTCTAAACTTAACCCTAATTGCAATAGCCGAGGCACAGTTTCTAACTTGCCTTCTAACTTGCCTTCTAACTTGCCTTCTTCCTTGCCTTCTAACTTAACATCTTGAAAGTATTTTGTCTGTTTTAACTCACTTAAGTTAAACATGGCTTCTATCTCCTGCCGGCTTAAATCGGGAAATTTATAGAGCAAGATTGTCTCAATAAATTCTATCACCTTTCGCTTAATCGCCTCATCCCAAAGCTCTATATGCGCTTTCTGGATTAACTGTCTGGCTTGTCGCTGTGCGGTTGTCTCATCTTCAACGACTAATTGCACGATTCCCACTCCCAAGGATTGGTTTGCGGTTTCGCCTAATTCATCTAAGTAAACCCACTGCACTTGCTGACTGGCAACCAAACACTGATATTCTATGGGGACTCCTGGATCGAGCCGGCGTTGGTAAAACACCGGCACTGCACGCCAATCTTTTTTAGGTTTGTTTTGCCCTAGATAAAGGAAAATTTCCGTAAAGAATCGGTAGTAAAAATCTTTGTCAGACTGAAATTGAACTTCAACAAAATAGATCGGCTGTTGAGTTTCACTCGCCGGCACAAACACGCCATCAATACGTTTAACGGTTTCCTTAATTTCAACTGACTGGAACTGATAAGCATTGCCTTCGGATGCCGGCTGACCGATTAACTCAAAAAAAATGCCGGGAAATGTTTGAAAAATCTGATAAAAGAGGCTATCTGTTTTCATGATTTATGTAGATTGCAAAGCATTTTAAACCCCTGACATCCTACACTTTCTGTACAAACCGGCGGCCCAGCAAGCCTTCAGGTTTAACTAATAGCATGAAAAACAATATCCCAAAGGCAACCGCATCTTTATAGGCAGAAAATTCTCCCGGTACAAACGCCTCCACCAGTCCAATTGCCAAACCCCCCACCACAGCACCGGGAATGCTGCCTAAACCTCCCAGTACAATCACTGCTAAGCCTTTAAGCCCAACAGCAATTCCAAAATAAGGGCCGGCAATACTCACACTAGAACCGACTAACGTTCCTGCCAATCCTGCCAGAAAACTGCTGATGAAAAATGTCAAAACAATAAAAAAATCTGTGTTAATCCCAAGCAAACTAGCCGTCAGCCCATCTTCAGCAACAGCCCGCATCGCTTTTCCATATTTTGTACGATTGATAAAATAACTTAAAATTAGCAAAATTAGCACAGAAACCCCAAAGATTACGATCTGAACTGTGCGGATTGGGATGGGGCTTTCCGGCGTACCAAAGTTAATGGATGGCGGTAAATTACCATAAGTATTGGCGGGAAATGTGTAGCTTTCTGCCCCAACTAAATACTGAATTAAATTGACAATGACTAATGCCACGCCTAAGCTTGAAACCACCGTCAGCAGCGGATCTGCACCCTGCCGACGCAAAGGTCGAAAAGCCAAACGTTCCACGGCGACTCCAACCAAACCGGCAAGAGTGCTGCCTAAAAGCAATGCAAAGATAAATGGTAAGCGAATGGGCAATTGCACATTCGCGAATAATCCATTAAACCCGAAGGCACCACCCATCAGCGCATAAGTGAAGTAGGCACCTAGGGTAAAGATTGCCCCGTGTGCAAAATTAATAATGCCCAAAATAGAGAAGATCAGAGTGTAACCCAGTGCAAATATGGCATAAACACTCCCAATCGATAACCCGTTAAGAAATTGTTGAAAAAATAAGCTTAAATCCACAATGATTCTAATAAATCTCCACCGATTAGGGACGCGCTCTATTTTATACTAAACGCAGAGAAACGCAAAGGTTATTATAAACTCTGCGTTCCTTTACGTGTCCTCTTATCAACCCCCCCTGTATTAAAGGCAATGGGCTTATTTCAGATAAGTAAATTTACCCTTATTTCCATCAGCATCCATTTTGATTTGAGCGACGTAAAAATCTTTCTGAACGATTTCTCCTTCGGAAGTAAAAGAAATCTCACCGATGGGCGTATCGTACTTTCCAGCTAATATTTGTTTGTTCAGTTCTGTTCGCAGTTGAGGGAGAGACATTTTAGAAATGTCAGTTTTCTGATCGACTGCTGTTAGGGCTTCTACAAAGACTTGAACAGCGGTAAAAGCTTGAGCGCTAAATTGAGGGGGATCTTTTTTATATTGGTTGGTATAAGCTGTGCGATACACGTTATTGATTTCGCCCGAATGCTCAGGACTGTAAGCTTGGGCAACTAAAACGCCATCACAAAGTGCTTTGCAGACTGGATAGACATTCGGAGTATTGAGACCGTTACCGCCAATAATTAAGCCTTTATAGCCGAGTTCTCGCAATTGCCGAACTAAGTTTCCGCCGTCAGAAGTTAGGCTAGAAATAATTACGAGATCGGGCTTTAAATTCATCCCGTTAGTTGCTTGGGTTTGAAAGTCTGTGTCAGTTGTTTGGAATTTTTGAACGGTTACAAGCTCAAGCCCTTGTTCCTTCACGGTTTGCTGAAAAATGTCTGTTTCGGATTTGCTATAAGCATCATCTTGAGCATAAAAAACAGCAACTCTTTTGAGCTTAGGATTGATCTTAATTGCTGCTTTCACTGCATTGGGTGCAACGACCGTTACGGGTGCTGAAACACGAGCGATATAGTCTCCAATTTGGGGAATTCCTTTGGCCGTAGTAGAAGGCCCAAGTACTGGCACCTTTGCGTTATTTGCCACCGGCTGGGCAGCAAACCCTTGCTGTGAGCGACTCGGCCCGACAATGCCAACGACTTTGTGTTTAGTAATCAGCGATTGAAAGGCATTAATTGCGCCGGCTTCATCTCCTCCCGTATCTTCAAAAATCAGTTTAATGGGGGTGCCATCAACGCCGCCTTTGTCGTTGAAATATTTCTCGGCAATTTTTGCACCGGCAACTGATTCCTGACCGATTAAACCAACGTTGCCGGTTTGTCCTACAGCAATGCCAATGGGAATTGCCCCAGATGAGCCGGCTGTTGTTGAAGACGTGGTCTCAGTTGAGGAATTTGAACCACTATTTGTCTCACCACAAGCACTTAGCAGTAAAGCAAAAGTAACCAATAAAGCACAGGTACGATGAGCCGCAAATTTTTTCATAAAAACTAAAGGGAAATTCTTTAGGAATATTTTACTGAGGCTGTAGCCAATTAAAGAGCGCATTTGTGTTTCTTTATCGGCACTCGGTTAAGTCTATCGTGCATCCAGTGATTACAATTGGCTACCTTTTCAGGCTCACTCGCATCACCGGCAGCCTGAAAGAGTCGGCGATGCAACCGACTCTTTCATTGAGAATATCCAGGATTCTGGCTAGATTTTGCACTGGTTTGCAAAGCTCTACTGCATCACCGGCAACCGATGTTGTATTCTACAGCCGAACGCCGCTGTTTACTCAGGGGTGCCATCGCTATTTTTGAGCGCTAGCTATCCCTCAGGTGCCCCTGGTAAACCGGGAAACAGGCTGCCGGCAACCAGTCTGTATGCACGGAAACACGCAGCTTTGGGGCCTGGGATCACAGCATTCGTAGACAAAAAGGTTGACTTTCGGCTGGGGTATCGCTTATTACTATTTACTTAGTGGTGCATATACGTTACGAATTATGAAGGATCGTTTTTATTTTTTAAGGAGCCAACTTATCGCACACAACTTGTAGCAGAGGAAAGCCCATGCCGTTTCTCGGACTTATTTGGATAACACCTTGTTTGAGCTGTGGAGTCGAATCTGGTCAGGGTTTAGCCAAAAGCCCCGTTCCCTTAATCAGCGCAGTTCCAGCTAAAGGTTTATCGGCAGCCGGTTTTGAGATTAATTGGTCTCATTCTTGGTTCTCTCAGGCAAAAGCAAGTACAAGTATTTCAAGTTCATTTGCTCCCCCAGTTGTCTTGCTGCCACTCAATTGGATGCTTCAGCAAGGACGCCATTACTCTCAACTAAAGCGAGTCAAACCTTTCCGTTCTTGGCCGTGGCTAACTTTTGCAGACAAACCGCTTTGCCCTTCTGAGCAAGTGCCGCAAACCCCTCAATTAATAACGGTTTCACAAACCACTCAGCAGCCGTTTGAACCGTTGGATGTCAAAGTTCCAGTTGAAAGCGATTCCGCAAATAAAATTTTTGAGTTTTTTCACAATTTAGTGCCTCGAACCGAGAGAGTTGAACCCCCCTCTCATGCAGTGCCGGTGTCGGTGGTGGTTATTCACACCGAGCAAAACGCTCAAGCCGGCAGCACTCAAGCTAAGGCTGGAGACAGCAAGCTGCAAGGCTTTTGGCGGAATTTGAAGTCGAGACAGGATCGGGATGCCGCCGGCTCATCCTCCAACCGGCAAACGTTTCAGGTTCGGGTGAAAGAGTATGTGATTGCAGAAGTGCCTGAACGCGCCCAAGCAAATAAGATTGCTCACGCGCTGGAACAATCTTTCAAAGACCGGCATTTCCAGCCGGCACAACTGCAGCCGGCAATGGTGAATGGAACGCCAGCGCTCAAAGCCGGCACTCGAACAATCCTGACAATCGATAAAAAACTAGGTGCCGGTCTTAAAAGCAACCGCGAATTACTGGCTATTGAGTGGGTGAACAATCTCCGAATTGCCCTAGAAACACCCCCATTAACTCTGGTGGAAGCTCAAGCGAAGATGCACCAATTGGTGGAAACGCCAAGGAAAATTGAGGGGATGGCTTCTTGGTATGGGCCTTATTTTGAAGGTCGCCCCACTGCCACAGGTGAAACGTATCGGCAAACTGAACTTACTGCCGCCCATCCCTCCTTGCCTTTCGATACCTATTTGAAAGTCACTAGCCTGGAAAGTCGCAAGACAGTGATTGTGCGAGTCAATGATCGCGGCCCTTATGTTGGAGATAGAGCCTTGGATCTCTCCCGTGAGGCGGCCCGATGCCTCAATAGTGTGGAATCTGGAGTCGTGCCGGTGGAGGCTGTCGTCATGCAAAAGACTAGAAGCTAGGGAAGAGAGGGGAAACCACAAGGAATTTCTGCTCGCTCGTGTTGAGAGCAAATTGTACTAATTCTCTACAAGTCAACTCCACATAAAGCTGATAAGATATCATGCCGTACAGTAATTGATGCGAGAATTGGTGACGTTAAATTTTCCAGCTCGACTTCGAGATTTTGCCGCAATTTTTCTAAATTTTTTGGCATCGACCAACGCAATCGGCGTCAGAATCCATTTAGCTCGCTACGCGACAATAGCTTACCGTCCAACGCTTGACATTGTTCGATCTAAGTCCCTACAGAGATCCTCCGCGTCTTCCAGTCCCACTGATAGTCTGAAAACCCCATCCCCTGCAAAGTTGCGGTACGCCTCAGCCTGCGTCTCATCGAGTGCGAAAGAGGTTTCTAGCATTTCCTGAGTCGAAATATAGTAGATAAGACTACGCTGATGACCGAGGGACACAGCATAGTGAATGACTTGCAATCGCTGGGCAAAAGCTTGAGCAACGGCAAGAGCATCTTTGGCCTGGAAAGCGATCATGCCAGAAAAGTTTCGCATCTGCCGTTTTGCTAATTCGTGTTGCGGATGGGAGGGTAGACCTGGATAAATCATCTGTTTGACTTGAGGATGAGATTCCAGGAATTGTGCCACTTTCAGTGCATTTTCCTGATGAGCTTTCATGCGGATAGGCAATGTAGCGATCCCCCGCATGATCAGCCAAGCGTTAAATGGGCTAAGCGCCCCCCCCAGATGAACCAGCAGATCGCGAATTCCTGATAGTTCATCGCTTGCCCCCAGAACTGCTCCACCAATTGCATCCCCATGTCCACATAAATACTTGCTTAGGGAGTGGACGACAAAATCTGCACCTAAACTGAGGGGCTGAGTCGCTACAGGGGTGGCAAAGGTCGAATCAACCGAGAGCTTTGCACCAGCAGCATGAGCTATTTGTGCGATTGCCCTAATATCCGACAATCTAACAATCGGGTTACAAGGGGTTTCAATATGAATCAGCTTGGTATTGGTTTGAATTGCTGCTTCTACAGCCTTCAAATCTGTTGTGTTGACTCGCGTTACCTGAATCCCAAAACTAGGAATCAATCCCTTCATCAATTCAGCCGCGCCAACATAAGCAACGTCGCTCATGACCAAGTGGTCGCCCGACTTAAGCTGGTGAAACATCAAGGCTGAAATGGCTGCCATACCGCTCCCAAATGCCACACAAGCCTCAGCACCTTCTAAAGCTGCCAATTTTTGTTCTAGCTGTTGAACCGTTGGATTGCCCTCACGGGTATAAAAGAACGTTGTTTGACCCTGTAAATTCTCAGCCGAGAAAGGAGTATCTGCATCGGTCACAAAAGATGATGACATTACAATATTGGGGGAGGAAGCACGAGTAGTGCTATCAGGTTTTTCTCCAGCATGAATTGCTGTCGTTTGCAACCCTTGAAACTCGAAATCATTTGCTGACATGAAGTGAAAGATCTCCTGAGTTATTTTTTCAGTTCAAGGTTTCCCTGTATTGCGGTGCCGATCGCCTGCTCGTCTGGAGCATTACTTTGCAGCAGTGCATGAGCAACATTGGCTTGGTCGGTGTGACTGTCGATCATCTTGTCCATTGATTCGCGTGAACTTTCAAGTGTCATCATTCGAGGAACACCGTTAAGGGGAGAAAATTTCTTTTGGGAGTTTTCTTACCTAAATATAGATTGTTTTCAAATTTTTTTGAATTTGATTTCTCAACAGTTTGAAGATTCGCTATTAATTATCCAATTGGATAATGGAGCCTTTCATAAAGCGAAACGGCTCTTTCTTGCCAAACAACATCATTTTATTCTTTCAGCATCATTTTATTCTTTTAGCCGGCGTATTGTACGCAATTAAATCCTTACGCCTGCGGCGGGGCGAAGCCCTATGAACAAGTTTGGCAATATCTCAAGCGCCCCTGGCGTTGGTCGATGCCAAAAAATCTAGAGGAATTGCGGCAATATCTCAAAGTCGAACTGGAAAAATTAACGCCACCAATTCTCGCATCAATTACTGTACGGCATGATGTCTTATCAGCTTTATCTGTAGTGAACGTTTAGAGAATAGGTATTAGATGTGGGAAAGCTTATTTTGCCACAAACTCGCTATTCTTCTTTGAGGCCGGCAAGATGCCGACCCCAGGAGCAATTAGCGATCAATACTGCTTAAACAGCGAATGGCTTCCAGCATCCCTCTGGCTTTGTTGAGGGTTTCTTCGTATTCTTTTTCTGGCTCAGAATCGGCAACCAAACCGGCACCGGCTTGAACAGATACAATATTTTGCCCGTTGCCTTGGCTGCGAACGACCATTGTGCGAATGGCGATTGCACTGTTGAGCTGACCCTCAAAATCGTAATAGCCATAAGCACCGGAATAGGGTCCGCGCCGGCATCCCTCTAACTCATGAATAATTTCCATCGCCCGAATTTTAGGCGCACCGCTAACGGTGCCGGCGGGGAAGCAAGCTTTCAATAAATCCCAGGCGGTTTTGTCTTTCGCCAACTGACCAACAACGTTACTGACAATGTGCATCACATGAGAGTAACGCTCAATGATCATTAATTCGTCAACCTTGACAGTGCCATTGATACAGGCGCGGCCTACATCATTGCGGCCCAAGTCTACGAGCATCACGTGTTCAGCAATTTCCTTGGGATCTCGTAGCAATTCTTCAGCGAGGGCGTCATCTTCCTGCGGAGTTTGGCCCCGCCGGCGCGTCCCAGCAATCGGTCGTAGCAGTGCTTGTTGGCTGCCATCTGCGGTTCGCTCAGCTTTGACCATCACTTCCGGACTCGAACCAATAATCTGCCAGTCCCCGAAGTGCAAATACGCCATGTAAGGTGAAGGATTAACCAGACGCAGTGAGCGATAAAGGGCAAATGGATCGCCGGTGTACTCGGCTTCTAGTCGCTGAGATAAAACAACTTGAAAAATATCCCCGGCCTTGATGTAATCTTTTGCCTTGCGGACATTCTCACAGAACTGCTCTTGGGAAATGTTGCTGGTATGGGTTAATTCCGGCCCTTGGGTTCCCTTGCTTTCTGGTGGTGTCCAAGCTAAAAGTGTATCCTGGCTCGACAGGGGCATCTGTAGTTTGCTCACCAATCCCTTAACGCGATCGCACGCTTGCTGGTAAGCGCCGGCCAAATCCCCACCGGCATCCCGCAGATCCGCATAAGCGATCGCCCAAATCTTGCGCTTGACTTGGTCAAAAATCAGCAGGTTATCTACCTGCATCCACAACCCGTCCGGCAAGTCTGTTTCCTCTGCTGGGTAAACCGGCACACGCGGTTCTATCCAGGGAATGAGTTCATAACCCCAAAAACCAAATAAACCCCCGATTCCTGGCGGCAGTTGCGGCAAATTCACCGGCTGATAGGGTTTTAGGCAGTTAGCGAGAACTTCAAATGGATCGCCTTCAAATACTTCTTCGCTGCCGGTGCGGTGAGTTTGGGTGGTGCGATTGCCTTTTGTTTCCAGAACCCAAAGCGGATCGCAACCGAGAAAACTGTAGCGGCCAATTTTTTCTCCGCCTTCCACCGACTCCAAAAGAAAGCTGTAAGGTTGGCCGGCGCAAACTTTGTACCAAGCAGACACCGGCGTATCGAGATCCGCTGCCCATTCCTGGTACACCGGCACAAAATTTCCTTGCTGGGCTAACTGAGAAAACTGTGAGAAATCCGGTAAAATCATGGACGCAACGACCTGTAGTTCATTAGCAATACTTTTATTTGCGTTAGATCTGCAAAGACCAGAGCAAGCTGCTCAGCCTCAGATATCTAACTTTTTAATCAGATTACACGCACTTAGAGCTTAATTTAAAATTTAGAAATTCAAAATTTAAAAGAGTCTGAGCTGTACTCTCCAACAAGCTTGTTGTCGGCACTGTGTTTTTAATAATAACCGCAGATGATAGGGCAGCGTGCTCTGCCGGCATCGGTCGATAGTTTAGAAGGAGTTTCGAGTTTGGCCAGAGGTTTCGTCAGATTACCCATTGTAAAGTCATAGAATTCACCGGCTCTTTGTCTGCCTTCTCATCTACTCTTTTGCTGGCAAGGGTTGAGACTGGCGATAAGAAGAGGGCAGGCTGTGAACCCGCCCCCTCCTTATCTGCAATAAGTCACGACGCCCAGTTTTAGGGGAAGCACCCCAAAACTAAACTTGGTAAGTCGTTTTACCGCTGAATTTGATTGACGCAGGTTCCGGGTTGCTGCCGATATTGCGATCAACCTTGCCCACATAGGGACGGCCTTCGTTCACTTTTTCAGGGAAGACGCCATCTTTAGGATGTAGGTACTGGATTTCGCCGCTCGCGTAAATCCGGTAAATTTTGTAGTCCGTAATTTTGAACTTGGCCCTCAATTGCTGGCCACCCAAGGCAATGCAGTATTCCTTCCGGGCTAAGTACAGCAGGTTTTCACCTTGCCGCATGATAGCTGAACCGCCGGTGGGCAATTCAAAGACTTGTTCCTTCGGGCTAGTCCAAGTAATCGCGTATTTTTCTTCAACTTCTGCTTTTGACAGTAAGCCGCCGGTGCCGCCCCCAAAGATCGGAGATTGTCCAGTTAAAGTTTGTGCCATGAATGACTCTCTCTTACTTAATGTTTCAGGCAATTTTTATGGAATCGTATCACCGAGACTCCCCCTATCTATAAACTTGGTCATGAACTGTTACAGTTCTTTAGGTAAAGGGAGTGCTGAGGGCTAAGTGCTGAGTCTGTCAATTCGGGTTGTAGCCACGGGGAACTTGGCTGAGAGCATTCCAAGTTTGCTGACCGACAATGCCATCGACGGCTAGACCAAAGCTTTTTTGGAAGGCGCAGACAGCCTTGTACGTCAGGAAACCAAAGTTTCCATCAACGACGCCGTTGTAGTGACCCGTCAACCAGAGAACCTGCTGCATGGTTTTGACAGCCTGACCTGAACGACCTTGTTCCAGCACCGGCATATTAACTGGGGTGCCGGTGGCCAGTGCTTGCCAGGTGAAGGAGCCGACAACGCCATCCTCTGGGAGAAAGACGCTAAACTGGAACATCTTGACCGCAAATTCCACTGTTTTGTCGAATATGCCGGTAATGGGTTGCCGGTAGGCTCCCCAGCGCTTTAATAGCTTTTGCAATTCCATCACTGCAGTGCCTTCGTATCCTAATTGCAATTGCGGCTTACTGATAGAGGCTTTAACAGAATTGTCTTGGTTAGTAGATAACATAATTAATCTTCCTTTAAGTTAAGTGTCTACATTTCCCAAGATAGGGCTGCCGGCTTCCCTCGCACCTCGCCTGTCTGATGTATTCAAATGGGTGATTAGAAGCAACCCTGCCGGTTCACCCAACAGCAGGATGTTGCTTAAAATTATTACTTCAAGTTTCACTCCCCTTGCAGGGATTTTCTTAGTTGAAAGTGCTGGCTTGACTGACGCGTATCTGCACCAGACAACGATGGTTTCAGCACCATTGACGGGGATTCTGTTATGGATGTTATTTTCGCAAAATTAGCACGTCGCTCTTTCAAAACTGAATAACTTTTGCGGCATTTTGTTAGAAAAAATTACCTGAGTCAGCGTAATCTTCTCTCCTCAAAAACTAAACCGCTTGCAAAATTCAAAATCCTTGTAAATTATCTGTGTTTATCTGTAGTTATTATTAAAAACCACAACTTTTACACGCAATCTATTCGGCTAGCGCTTCTTTTGCCAATTAGAGCGAGGAGGCAGCCGGCGAACCATAAATTCTCTATCCCTAACATCACTGCGTTTAGGAGAAGGCGAACTCGGAGAAACCGGCTGTCTCCACAAAACGGACGGAATACTCATTGCACCGAAAATCATGACAATTGTGGCAGTCATCCAAACGAGGAGGCGATTTGGTTTATAGTCAGCACGCTCTATTTGCCAAAAAACCTGATTGTATCGCCAGGTAGCTAATGCAATTAGAATAATCCCTATAAGTGCTAAATTTATGCCAAGCGTCTCAGAACTAAGGAAAGAATGGGTAACAATCGCCTTGCCGGTGATACTAATTTGCAGTTGCCTTAAAAATAAGCCAAATCGTGAAATTGCAAAGCCAAACCCAATCAATGCAATTGAAGTTCTCAGCCAAGCAAGAAAGGTTCTTTCATTTGCTTGATGCTCTCGTTGCCGGTCAATTTTCGGTACATTTTCTCTTTGTTGATCGCTCACAAAAAAGATACCAAATTAACACAAGGGTCGGAATAAAGTTGCCGGCATTGGGGAGAGCATCCGTGGTTACATATTTTCGTCACCCACAAGATGTTAGGCGCGGATGCTATGCCACTACATAGATAATATATATTTCGGTTAAAGCAATATTACCGATAATTGGTAAATTGCAAAGCCACCGGCAAGTCTTCTTGCTTGAGGCGTTGAATCACCTCTTGCAGCTCATCTTTAGATTTAGCAGAAACCCGCACAACATCGCCTTGAATTGAGGCTTGAATTTTTTTAAATTCGTCGCGGATTAATTTGCTAATTTGCTTAGCAATTTCTTGGCTAATGCCCTTTTGTAGCTTAATTTCTTGACGAACTCGGTTGCCGCTAGCTGAATCAACCTTACCGTAATCAAAGATTTTTAATGACAAATTGCGCTTAACGGCTTTTGTCTGTAAAACACTGTGAACCGCTTCTAGGGTGAATTCACTATCTGTGTTAACTATCAGCGAGTCACTGCCCAATTCTAGGCTGGTGTTGGTATCTTTGAGATCATACCGGCTCTTAATTTCCCGTTCGGTTTGGTCAACCGCATTCACCAATTCCTGCCGGTCAAAATCGCTGACAATATCAAATGAATAAGTAGAAGCCATAACAAAGTAAAAAGTGAAGAGTGTTCGCCTAACCGGCGCTCTTAGCGCATCGAAAAAAACTGAAAAGTGCCTTAAACAATACCAATCGCTTCAAAGCGCCACAGAATTGTTAACAGCCAGTAAACTGAGAACAAATAATGTGAGCGTTGAAAGAGAGCCAATGCCAAACATTAGCGATCGCGCCAAAGGCACATTCAAAATATAAAAAACCGAGTGCAGCAACCTCGCTACCACAAATGCGATCGCCGCACCGGCAGCCAAAGTAGAATTCTGACCCGTCACATAAGCCATCAGTGCAGCCGCCGCAAACACCATAAACGTTTCAAATGAGTTTTGGTGCGCCCAAGTTGCTCTTTGACCGTATGCCGGCAGTTTATCAAACATAGCGCGGGGCGCTGCTATGTCCATCCCCACCTGAAGGCGAGCATAAGCCACCACCAGGAAAGGAAAATAAATCAGAGCAGCTGCCGCCGCAATGCAATCTAGCAGAATGGCAGACACAGTTAATTGCATGAGAACTCGTTAATCAAAGTAAAACAGAGTCACAACTCGCCGTTGTTCCTCGGCTTCCTGACACGTCTGTAGCAACGTGTGGCTGTCGTGAAATGCAAAGCAGATCAACTGCTGGCAGCGAGAAACAATCTCCTGGTTGCACAAAGCACTTGCTTCTGCAAGCGACAGCGTGTCGTTACCGGGATTTTCCACTAAGTGCATCACGTGCTCAAGTGGTTCGCGAGACTCGGCTGGCTGACGAGCCAAGCTTTGCGGCAAGATCACCGTTAGCAAGTTGGGATCAGCCCGCATTGCTCCTCGGATCGCCGCTGCATTCGTGCCGGTGGCACCGGAGGTGATGAGACGGTTGCCGGATAAAACCAAGGCATAACTCATCATCTCAATCAGGTGCTGGTGGGTAATGGGAACATGACGCGATCCTAAAAGGGCAATCCGCTTAGCGCCAGTTTGCTGGATCGTCGCTAGTTCTTGCGCCAGTGTATCTATCTTGGGGATGTCTATCGATTGACTCAAAGACGCTACAACGCTGAACAGAACAACCACGACATTGTAGCAGACAGAAGGTGTGGCATGGCTCAAATTCTCACAGCAAAATGGGAACTAGGGGTTACTTCACCCCAAACAGTCTGGCAATTAATTGCCTCAGCCCAAATTTGCAGATGAAGTCTAGCACCAAAAAGGTTGGTTAACCGGCACGAGCGGGTTATTAACACAGGCGAGGGTTCGGTTGCCTTGCGGCGGTTTCAATCGGCAACAAAACTTGACAAAAACAACAAAAAGTGCAGTAAAGATACAGCTTAGGAATAGCATAGCTAAAACAGGAAAATTCACCAATGGTTCGCAATATTTCAACAACGCCCTTAAAAACAGATGTGAAACCGGCCCTAACTTGGGCAAAAGCAATCATGCCATCGGCAGCGGAATTTGACCCCACACCCCTGCCCACCCTTGCCGGCACACTGCCTGCCGGTTTACGCGGTTCCCTCTACCGTAACGGCCCAGGGCGGTTAGAACGCGGCGGACAGCGCATGGGCCATTGGTTTGATGGGGATGGGGCGATTCTGGCGGTTCATTTTAACCAAAAAGGACGAGAAGGAACGGCTACCGGACTCTACCGCTATGTAAAAACCACCGGCTACCAAGACGAGGAAGCAGCCGGCAAACTTCTTTACGGCGGCTATGGTATGACAGGAAAGGGTCCTATTTGGCGACGATTGACGAAAGCTGTGAAAAATGCAGCAAATACCTCTGTGCTGGCGTTACCCGACAAGCTACTAGCGCTTTGGGAAGGCGGGCACCCCCACCAACTGGATCTGCAAACCTTAGAAACCGTTGGACTGGATGATTTACATGGGTTAAAAACCACTTGGAACTACTCCGCCCACCCGAAACGTGACCCCCAAACCGGCGAGATTTATAATTTTGGAGTATCGGCTGGGAAAAATGCCGTCTTGCAAGTTTACCGATCAAATAGCGCCGGCAAGTTGCTGCAACACAATAGCATCACCCTGGATGGCGTGCCTCTAGTTCATGATTTTGTCCTCGCCGGCAACTATTTAGTCTTTTTCATCCCGCCGGTGCGCCTTAACCCTCTGCCGGTGCTGTTTCAGCAAACAAGCTACAGCGATGCGCTTGCTTGGCATCCAGAAAAAGGAACGCAGATTTTAGTCATTGATCGCAACACCTTAGAAGTGGTCAGTCGTGGTGAAGCGGAACCCTGGTATCAGTGGCACTTCGGCAATGGCTATGTCGATGCCGGTGGATCTGTGGTGGTAGATCTTGCCCGCTACGAAGATTTTCAGACCAATCACCGGCTCAAGCAAGTGGCAACCGGCCATGTAGAAACGGCTGCGAAGGCGACACTATGGCAACTTCGCCTTGATCCGCAATCGGGTCAAATCACTCAACAGCAAGAAGTGGTTGATCGCAGTTGCGAGTTTCCCACGGTCGCCCCCGCCGAAATGGGCCAAGCCTCGCGCTTTACTTATCTAGCCCTCCACCGGCAAGGCGTTGATATTGCCCCAGAACTTTATGGCACAATCGCCCGCTTCGACTATCACACCGGCACCCTCACAGAGGCTGATTTAGGAGATAACCGCTACCCAACGGAACCCCTCTACTGTGCGGATTCCGAAAATCCTGATCGCGGTTGGATCATCACCGTCGTGTTTGATGGCGAGCGCAACAGCAGCGAAGTTTGGATTTTTGACGCCGATCAGCTAGATGCGCCGCCGGTGTGCCGGTTGGCTTTACCCAGCGTTGTGCCAATGGGATTTCACGGCACTTGGAATCCAGCATGAGCAATTGTTAAATTGTTCAGACTAGGGGCAGTCATTTATTTCCTTCTAACTTTCCCTCAAAAGGGGGAACTCACTTCCCCCTTTTTTCCTCTAAAGTAAAGAAATTAACAACAATTCCTCAAAGAATGTTGCGTGCCGGTTTAGGCAGCAATGCCTGAAGTTTTTTAGATGTCGGTGGTATTACTGAGACTCACAAAAGACGCATAACTTTACACTCTTGAAGCTTAAGTCGCTTTTCTCCCGCTCACAGATTTTTAAAATAAAAAAATACCTATTTTTGCAGATTTTTTAGCAACTACAAACAATATTTTTGAGTAAAACTTATAATTTCTTACACATAGCTTCTTTGAATTAAACAACTAAGTTTTAACATTCGTTAAAATAAATAAGAACATTTTCCTTTGATAGGGATGAAATGGCTCAGAACATTCTTGTACGGAACAATGTAAACGTGTTTGGGCAAGGGTCACAGCCCATGCTATTTGCACATGGGTTCGGTTGTGACCAGAATATGTGGCGTTTCGTAGCGCCGGCCTTCGAGAACGACTACCAAATTATCTTATTCGACTATGTAGGATCTGGGAAATCGGATCTTCACGCTTACAGTGCTGAGCGTTACAGCGAACTCAACGGTTATGCCCAGGATGTCCTTGATATTTGCAAAGCATTAAATTTGACAAATGTGATTTTCGTCGGGCACTCCGTCAGTAGCATCATTGGCATTTTGTCATCCATAGAATCCCCTAATTACTTTGAGCGGCTCATACTCGTTAGTCCTTCACCTTGCTACATAAATGATCCCCCTAATTATGTAGGAGGATTCGAGCGCAGAGACATTGAAGATCTGCTCGATATTATGGAGAAAAATTACATTGGTTGGGCAAGCTTTCTCGCTCCAGTTATTATGAAAAATGAGGATCAACCTGAGCTAACTCGTGAGCTAGAGACAAGCTTTTGCTCGACCGATCCAGTGATCGCAAGCCGCTTTGCCCAGGTCACTTTTTTTTCCGACAACCGCAGTGATTTGCCAAAAGTGACGGTGCCGTCACTCGTCTTGCAATGCAGTGAGGATGCGATCGCTCCGATTGAGGTGGGGCATTACCTCCAGCGCCACTTGCCTGAAAGCACCTTGCAACTGATGAGAGCTACAGGACATTGCCCACACATGAGCCATCCACGGGAGACCATCCAACTGATTAAGGAGTATCTAATTGCCGCTCATGCTACCTGAGGCACACTGCCAAGAGTTTATGCTCTGCCACCCAGACGAGGTGCTGAACACCGTACCCTGCGGCTTCCTCTCGTTTACCGACGATGGCACAATTTCCCTCGTTAACGCCACAATGCTGGAATTACTCGGCCACGAGTTCGATGCTGTATGGGGCCGGCGCATCGAATCGATTTTACCACTTGCCAGCCGCGTCTTTTTTCAGACCCATTTCTTCCCCCTGCTAAAACTGCACGGCAAGGTGGAGGAAATATACATCTCAGTCAGATCCAAGCAGGGAACTGATATCCCCATGCTCGTCAATGGGGTGCGCCGGGAACGTGTAGGAAGCTTCGTCAATGACTGCATCTTTGTACCGATGCGGCAGCGTATCCAGTACGAAGCTGAAATTCTTCAGGCAAAGAAAATAGCAGAAGCAGCCATCCTCGCCCAAAACCTAGCAAACGCTGCCCTAGAGCAAGTTCAGGTAGAATTGGCAGCCAAGCAAGTAGAGCTGCTCGAACTCAATGCTAAGCTCGAAAAGCAAGTTGAGCAACGCACTGCCCAACTGCAACAAGCATTAAGTTTTGAATCATTGCTGCAACGAATTACCGATAAAGTCCGTGACAGTCTCGACGAGGCACAGATCCTGCAAACAGCTGTGCAAGAATTGGGGGTTGGGTTAGGGATCGAATATTGCGATGCCGGTATTTACAACGCTGATCAAACCCTCGTTTCGATTGCTTACAAATACGATAAAACCCAGACGTTGACTCAAGGGCAAGTTGGGGAAATTGCTCCTATGCGTCCAGTTATTTATCCCTCCCTTTTGCGTGGAGAAGCTTCTCAATTCTGTGAGATCGCCCCTGATTGGGTACTCCATAGCTCTAGTCAATTAGCAAGCCTTGCGTGCCCTATCTATGACGACCAAGGAATTTTAGGCGATCTGTGGCTGTTCAGGCAAAAAGAAGGAAGCTTTAGCAACTTAGAAATCCGGCTAGTACAGCAAGTTGCAAATCATTGTGCGATTGCAATGCGCCAATCTCGCTTGTATCAGGCAGCTCAGCTTCAAGTACAAGAACTGGAACGGCTGAATCAGCTAAAAGATGATTTTCTTAGTACCGTTTCCCATGAACTGCGGACTCCTATGTCCAGTATCAAAATGGCAACCCAGATGCTGGAAATTAGTTTAGAGCCTTTGGGCGTATTCACCAGTGACTCGAACTTAATTAACCGCTATTTCAAAATTCTCCAAGAGGAGGGGCAGCGCGAGATTAGTTTAATCAACGATCTCCTCGATATGACTCGCCTAGATTCAGGGACTGAACCGCTTAATCTCACTGATGATGTTATTCTCGAATTTTATATTCCTCATATTGCAGAACCATTTATTGAACGTACCCGCAATCAACAGCAGCAATTGGAAATCAAAATTCCTGAAAATCTCCCCCCATTAACCACGGATCTTTCCTATTTAGAGCGGATTTTGACTGAACTTCTGCATAATGCCTGGAAATACACTCCTCCGGGAGAAACCATCACTTTATCTGCTGAAGCAACCCCAACCGGCTTAGAAATTTTGGTCAGTAACTCTGGCGTGGAAATTCCTGCAGATGAATGTGATCGGATCTTTGACAAGTTTTACCGCATTCCTAACAATGACCCCTGGAAACATGGTGGAACAGGACTAGGGTTAGCGTTGGTGAAAAAATTCGCAGATCAGTTAGGAATTGACATCTCCGTTAAAAGCACTTACGGGGAAACGACTTTTGTTCTGAAGTTTGAGTCTTTCGGATAACAAAACTATAAGCGTGTCGGCTTTAGGAGATATCTGAGTTGCTGCCGGCATTCTTTAACTCAAATATGACTCTACCGATTTTGCGCCGGCAACCATAAAACAGAAATGAAAAAATGGCCAATCCATTATCATACATTCCTGCAATGAAGCCTAAAATTAGGTTTTCCCTTTTCTCCTTATTTCAGCAATTCCTTTAATTTTTGCTGATTCCAAAGTGAGCGATATAAACCGCCTTTCTGCATTAACTCAGGATGAGTGCCGGCTTCTACAATCTGACCTTGCTCCATGACAAAAATGCGGTCAGCGGTTGCGGCTGCGGACATCTGATGAGAAATGAAAATTACCGTTTTGCGCTGGATGCCGGTGGATAAATTATTTAAAATATCCGTCGCCGTCTGATTATCCACACTCGAAAGCGCATCATCCAAAATCAACACCGGCACATCCATCAACAAAGCCCGCGCCAATGCGGCACGCTGCCGCTGTCCCCCAGAAAGCGTAATTCCGCGCTCTCCCACAATCGTTTCATATTGCTGGGGAAAATTCAAAATTTCTCCCTCAATTTGCGCTTGTTTCGCTGCATATTCCACTTCTGGTTGTTCAGCTAAAGCATTGCCATAACGGATATTATTTCTAATTGTCGTGCTAAACAAAAAACTATCTTGAGGAACGTAAGCAAGCGCCCCCCGCAAATCCTGCAATCGTACTTCAGTAATATCGCAACCATCTAAAAATAATTGTCCAGGTGCAATATCCAACAAGCGCGGCAAGGCATTTGCCAACGTCGATTTACCCGAACCAATGGGACCCACAACCGCCACGGTTTCACCGGCAGCAATCTCAAAGGTGACATTTTTTAAAGCCGGCACACTCGCACCCGGATAAGTATAAGTCAACCCCCGTGCTTGCAAAGTCCCCCGCACCGGCTTTGGTAATTCAATAGCTTTCGCAGAGTTCTGAATTCTAGGCTCAACTGTAAGAATCGACTCGATGCGATCAATACTGACTTCACCTCGTTGATAAGCAGTAATCGTGAAACCTAGCAGCGCCGTTGGGAATACTAAACGCTCAACATAAAGAATTAAAGCAATAAAATCCCCCACCGTAATTTGCTTTGCTGCAATTGCCCCGGCACCAAATGCCAGCAACACCAGCAAACTCAAACTTGCCAATCCAGAAAGAATCGGAAACAGCAGCGTCCGAGTTCTGGCTAACTTCAAATTCGCCTCTAAAAGCCGACTGTTATTCTGGGCAAAAGCGCGACGTTCGTTTCCCTCCTGTGCGTAAATTTTAATCAGGGAAATGCCGCTCATATCCTCCTGAATCAACTCACTCAAACCAGAGAGTTCTTCTTGCACCACTAATTGTTGATTACGGAGGCGATCAGCAAATAGCTGCACCAAAATCAGCATGATGGGATAAACTGCAATTGCCAGCACAGTCAGGCGAAGATTAATCGACATCATCACCGGCAGCGTCAGCGCGTAGGCAAACACCGTATTTGCCAAACTCAACACGGCAAACCCCAGTAAGCGCCGAATATTATCCACATCAGACGTCGCGCGGTTAATCAGATCGCCGGTGGTATTAACGGCAAAGTAAGACGGTTCAAGGGTCAGCAGGTGTTGAAAAATATTTTGTTTCAAGTCAAATTCTACCTGCCGGCCCACCCCAAACAGCAATAGCCGCGACACCACCCGAATTCCCCACATTAACGTCGCCAGCACCAAGATCAGCACGACATAGGGCAAAATCGGTTGGATAGACGTGCGCTCGGTTGTTTCTACACTGAGTCTGAGTTGATCAATGCTATTGCTAATTAACAGAGGAATGTAAACTCCCACAGCGTTAACAATCAGCAGCGCTAAAACGCCCAAAGCCGCTGGTTTCCAGTGGGGACGCAAATAATTGGCTAGTTTTTGCAATCGAGAGCGAGCCATGTGAATTTTTAATTTTAGGTGAGAGGGGCTAGGGAGGAAAGACAGCTTTTTTGTCTGGCAACGATTAGAAAGTTAAGCGCTTATTTGCTTAATCTTGAGCGATGACGACTTTTTAGTTTAAACGAATTGCTGTCGGTGCTGCCTCCAACCTAATGCCGGTTACGCTTCGTTGCAAAATCGCTAGCTTAGGGTGAGCCAGCCGCGCATAAAGTAGTAAAGTAAGGCAAAAAATTCATTAATGGCTCGTGTGGAGCGTAGCAGCGCTTCTACAGAAGGGATAAAGTCGGCTAGCGCTAAACGCCTTTGCCTTTGATCGCAGATGATTTCTTGCAAGTTACTGGCGCGGGGAATTGTCGTAACTCCCTGCTTTTGAAAGGTCAACTGGGCACGTCCCACATCAATCGCAGAGGCGACCACAATGACTCGATTGTTGACATTTCCTTGATTGTTCGAGACTCGTTTGAGATTAACGGCAGTGTCGTGAACGCTCACACTTGAGTATTCTGTAATCGGCGACACGTTCATATTTGCCAGCCTAGTCTCGATATATTCAGTTTCAGTTTGATTTCTCGTCCCCACCACCAATTTGCCGGCGCTGACGATTGTAAGCGGGCGATTGCCTAAGCTAACCTGCTGCTGCTGTTGTTCAACCGCTTCCATAATCCGTTCGTTCGTATCTATCTGCGGAATTTGAGTGCCCGCAGGTTGATACGCCTCAGTCACGCCCCGTCCTAACACCACAATCGTACCGGCTATTTGAGTAGTAGTCGTTGTCTGACAAACTTGAGCTGGCTGGACGCCGGCTGAAATCACTTGGCGTTCCAAATACCGAGAGATCCAAGGGTTACTCGAAAGCAGCAAAATTACCAAAGCCCAAATGACTAAATTGGGCTTGACAACTTTCTTTCCATCCTTCAGCCCTCCCGCCCAAACATCGCTCGTGCCTAGCAGCAACAGCAACAGAGACAGACTCAGCGGCTTCAGCGGTAATGACAAAATGCTCCAAGCACTACCACTCAATGGATCGGCTGGATAGAAAAATGGCATGATCAGGGCGAGCAACAATACTGCGTAGCCCAACACAGCCAAATAATTTTTCGGCACCACTCGCTGCAATATGTACCACAAAAAGGTAAGCAGCAGCAGCCATAGCAGTGCTTGGGTTAGTAAAGAAAACATTTGCCAACTTCCTTAACTGTCACCACAACTCCGTTACCGATATTTTCGCCGGCTCGCCTGGATTCAGGCATAAAAATTCTTGACAAATATATTTGTTTCTTAAAATGCATTAAATACTAACCAGGTTAATATCCTTATTGGGTGTTTTGAGGTTTCAAATTTTGGTAGAAATCATTGTGTGAGATTACCCTATCGTCTGAGTGAGGCTACTTCTACCCAGTCTTTTGCTTTGTCATCTGCTGAATTGTACTTCAAAAATCTTCACAAAAACCAAAAGATAATTCGTTAATTTTCCTCCCTAGTAAGGGCATTTTAACGACATGATAAAACTCAGCTACTCACCCTCGCTGTTCATGTCACGTTCCACAATTTTAGCTTTGTCCATCAATGGCCTAGCCCCAAACTGGTCGCAACTGGAGAGTTCACAATATGGAAGTCAGTCATCTACTTAGGCTCTACGATGCGGGAGAGAGGGACTTTGCCGGTATCAACTTGCAAGGGGCAAACCTGAGTGGGGTAACTTTAATCGGGGTCAACCTCACAGGTGCCAACCTCATGGGAGCTAATCTCAGTCGCGCTTTCCTGACAAAGGCAAACCTGAATGATACCTTTCTCAACTGGGCAGATTTAAGTTTTGTTAAACTCAGCGAAGGCAATCTCGCTGATGCTGACCTGACTAAGGCTAACCTTAACGGCGCTTTTTTGGTGAAATCAGACCTATCTAAAGCCAAACTCAGCGGCGCTAATCTCACCGGCGTTAATCTGCGCGGTGCCAATCTGCAACGTGTAAATTTATGTAGCGCCAATCTCAGTGATATTAATCTGCGAGGGGCTAACCTCAGTCGAGCCAATCTTAATTGGGCAAATTTGTCAGGTGCAAGGCTCAGTGGGGCGATCCTTGATGGAGCGTTTTTAAATGGCGTGAACCTCAGTAAAGCTTTTTTGAATGGGATTGAACTGAATGGCGTCGATCTCAACGGCGTTGATCTCAGGGGAGCTAAACTGAGCGGCATCAACCTGCAAGATGCAAATTTAATGGCTTCAAATCTCAGCGCTGCAAAGCTTCGGGGAGGCAGCTTGATCGGAGCAAATTTGGCCGGCTCCGACTTGAGTCAGGCATTCTTGAGCAAAGCAAATCTGAATTGGAGCAATCTCACGAACGCAGATTTAAGCGGTGCCGATCTCAGTGAAGCGCATTTATTAGGGGCAAAAATCGAGGGAGCTGACTTTACCGGCGTCACGCTCCCTGAATCAACCCGCCGGTATCTTTGCTTAATTGCCGCCGGCACCACCGCCTGGACTGGCAAAGAGACGAGGGAGACGTTGAGTTGTTAATGGGCATGAGGCATGCGGGATTGGGCATGGGGGATTGGGCATGGGGGATTGGGCATGGGGGATTGGGCATGGTTGCGCCAACTAAAAGGTAGGGAGATTTCACCCTCTGACCCCCTCTATTCTCCCTCGCTCCTCTCTCTCACCGGCGTTTCAGCTCACTGCGAATTGCTTCTGTAACAGTTTGAATGACTTTGACGCGAGCAAAATATTTATCATTGCCGGCAACCACTGTCCAAGGCGCAGTGGGTGTACTGGTACGCCCAATCATCTGATTGACTGCCACATTGTAAAGTGACCATTGCTCTCGGTTGCGCCAATCTTCTGTGGTGAGTTTGTGTTGCTTAAAGGCATTTTCTTCGCGTTCTTGAAAGCGCTTTAACTGTTCTTCTGGGCTGATGTGTAGCCAGAATTTTACCAACACGCAGCCGGCGCTGGTTAGTTGCTCCTCAAACTCGATCATTTCTTGGTAGGCGCGACGCCATTCGGTTTCGGTGGCAAATCCTTCGACACGCTCAACTAGCACTCGCCCATACCAACTGCGATCAAAAATGCCAATGGTGCCGGCGGTGGGCAACCTGCGCCAAAACCGCCAAAGGTAGTGATGGGCTTTTTCTTCATCTGTGGGGGCGGCAAAGGCGCTGACAATATAACTGCGGGGATCGAGAACATCAGTTAAGCGTTTAATCGCTCCGCCTTTGCCGGCAGCATCCCATCCTTCAAATAGCACCAGCACCGGCACTTGGTTTTCGTGAATGCTCAGTTGAAGTTTTCGCAGTTGTAGTTGTTCTTTGCGTAACTGCTTTTTGTAATCTTTTTTGTCAAGGCTCACACTCAGATCAGTTTGCCCTAAGAAGTCTGGTTCAGTTGCGTCTAACTGCTCTTGTGGATCTCTAACAGGTGGCAGCGCTTGACTTTGCAGTCGGTCGAGTGCTTCTCTAAGGCTTGTTACCATTTTCGTTAAAACTTTAACCCGTGCCCAGCGCTCACAGTCTCCCTCTACAAGCGTCCAAGGCGCGATGCCGGTGCTGGTGCGGCTCACCATTTCTTCAGCAAACGCTGCGTATTCTGGGTAGCGGTTGGCTTGCTGCCAGTCTTCCGGGCGTACCCGCCATGCTTTTAGTTCATCCGCACCGGCTTTTTTGAGCCGGCTTTTTAATTCTTTTTTGCTTATATGAATCCAAAATTTAACAACCGTTGCGCCATCATCCATGAGTTGGCGCTCGAAGGCGTTAATTTGACTCATTGCTGAGTGAACCTCTGTTTCAGGCAAACGCCCAAAAAGCCGGCCTTCTAAGACGTGAGTGTACCAACTGTGATAGAAAAAACCGATACTGCCACGTGCCGGCAGTTTTTGCCAAAACCGCCACAGAAATGGGTACTGTCGCTCTTGTTCAGTTGCCGGCCAAATTGGGTGAACTACAAACCCACGCGGGTCCATGTATTCCACCATTTTCTTCACCAGCGAACCTTTACCCGCCGCCGCCCAGCCTTCCAATACAACGATGGTCGGCAATTTTTTTTCCCAACACGCCTGTTGCAGTTGCCGCAGTTCCCGCATCAGGGCTTCAATCTGAGTTTTGTAGGTGTCTTTATCTAGAGACACATTTAAGTCTAGGGTGTCTAACATTTTAGATTTTAGAGTTTAGATTGCAAGTGAGGTGCCTATAGCAAACACTAAAGTTTATTGTAGAGAGTGCACTTCGCTTGCTATCATGCAAGACTATAGCAAATAGGGTTGCTGTCAACCCTTAACTGCTGTTTGAGAT
Source organism: Microcoleus sp. FACHB-672 (assembly GCF_014695725.1). Classification (NCBI taxonomy): domain Bacteria; kingdom Bacillati; phylum Cyanobacteriota; class Cyanophyceae; order Oscillatoriales; family Microcoleaceae; genus Microcoleus; species Microcoleus sp. FACHB-672. Next base: position 68,833 of record NZ_JACJOU010000013.1, read on the forward strand.
TTCCCACAAGGCATAATTGATGCACATCTCCATCAGGGAAACTTGTCTGCATCTACAATCTAATAAAATTTTGCTGAAGGCGATCTGAGGGGTTACGGCTGCTTTGTGTTTCCAAAGGCCGGCATTTTAATCCCTCAGCACTGATCAGGGTTGTAGACAAAAGGATGGACAGGCGTGGAAGTTAAAAGCAGTCGCTTGGAGTCAGTGGTTGAGCAAATTGGCGAGGCAGTCCTCGCTACAGCTGTTACCGTTGAACGCTTAGCTGAGCGCATTGATGCGCTGGCGGTTCAAGTGCAGCACCAGTCGCAGCAGGTGCAACAGCAAGGTTATCAAATTTTTGCCTTAAGTGACGCGGTGCAAACTCTCGCGCAAGTCCAGCAAGATTCTATGGATCAACTGACGCAATTAACCGATTCGTTGCAACGTATCGTATCTGTGATTGAAAAGCCTGAGCCTTAAGACTCTCTCCGCTAAAAAGACAGGCATTCTTGGTTCAACCCGTCAACTGATTAAGTAATTTTACCTTTCTATACTTAATAAATGCCTCTAGCTGAAGCTTAGCAGCTTGAGTCGCACTTTGTATGCTTAATGGCTGATAGCGGCTGAATCATGTTTTATAGATAAAATTGTATTTTATTAATACGGTTTACCTAAATCTGTTCAAAGTTTCATCGAAAACGTCTGTCTATAAATTTACTGTCTTTTCGGAAAAACCTCTGTAATTGCACGGAGGAAATACCTAAAACGCAAAGATAGGATTTCTGGTAAGCATTCTAGTCTGAGCAGTTTTTATCCTTCAGATGAAGCTTATCGTTTCCTTGAGAAAGCTTTTTGCTACCTGAACTGGAAACAAGAACATCAAAATACCTGTCCGTCAAGTGATTTATAATACTTTACTCATAAGTAGCTTAGTTTATATAATTTGTAAATTTTATACTTAAAATATTTTTTAAGTGTAGCCGCCTCATTTTCACCTTGTTACCGGCAGAAGTCAGGAAGTTATGTCAATCTTTGGAGAAAGGTACAAAGGCTGGATTGTTAACTTTTAATCGACAATCAACTCAGCACTAAAAGCGCTCGCTCTGATTCCGTGAAGGGCGCTCGCCTTTTTGTGGACTGTAGGGGCGATCACCCCTTCTATACTACCTTCTCCTTTTAACCAGATATTATTCTTCTCAGGGTTTGCGACAGAGCACCGGCATTCAATTCAATCGTCTTGAATGCCGATACTCTGGGTGTTGCGATCACTTCCGTCCCTTACTCGCAGGCTAACACCTTCATCAGGTAGCCACCGGCAGACTCACCCGTATCGCTGAGCTTCTTTAGGGAGCAACTCAAGCAAGTGCTGTAAAACGATTGTAAAGGCACGGCATTGAGGAGCGAGAATGAACATTGAGGAAATTCTGAAGCAATACGCCACAGGAGCCAGAAATTTTACGAAAGCCAACCTGCGGAAGGCTGACTTGGGTGAAGCTGACTTAAAAGGCATCAACTTGAGTGAAGCTGATCTCAGTGGGGCCAACCTACGCAACGCCAACCTCACCGGCGCAATTTTAAGAGGAGCCAAACTCGCAAAAGCCGATTTGAGGCGAGCCAACCTTTCGGGAGCAGATATGACAGACGCAGTGCTGGTTGTGGCTAACTTGAGTTGGGCAGAACTGATTGGTACAAACTTAAGCAAGGCTGACTTAAGGGGTGCCAGACTGCGGGAAGCCAACCTGGTAGGAGCCAATTTATCGAGGGCCAATTTGCGACAGGCAGATTTGCATGGAGCCAACTTGTGCGAAGTTAAACTCCGCCGTGCCAACCTCAGAGGAGCGGATCTGATTGGAGCCAACTTGGCTAAAGTAGACTTAGGTGGAGCAGATTTGATAGAAGCCGGCCTGATCCGAGCCAATCTTATTGAAGCCATCTTAAGCGCCGCAGATTTAAGTAAAGCCAACCTACTTGGCGCAAATTTACACGGTGTCAACTTAATCGGCGCAGATTTAAGTGGGGCAACGATGCCGGATGGCAGCATCCATCCTTAACCGTTGAGACAGCCGGCACATCGCTCTCGCTATATGCTTTACCGGCACTCAACGGATCGCTACTTTCCCCTTAATATTTCACCCCTGTGATCTGCCTCACCCTGCTTGCTGGCAATTGTCACACCCTTTCCTCGGTTAAAATCACGTACCACAACAGCCAGACAAGGCACTATCTATCTAAGGACACAAATCTGGCAACAGAGATCACGCTATTGAGCGGTAAATGGGGGGACACGGAAATGCTTGAAAGATTATTACTAGCCGCCACAGTCACATTTTTACTTAACCTGTTCTCAGGCGTAAAAGTCCCCTATGCCCCCCAGACCGAATCAGAACTGCACCGGCAGCAAACTGTCCCTCAGAATGCAATCGTGCAGCCCAGCGCTCAAAGATCTCAGCTGTCGCTCAACTTTGAGCCGGCTAACCGCTAAAAGCAAGCATCAAGGAGAGTGGGCGTCACGTCAGTGTAGGGTAAAAAAGGAAAAATATAGAATTTGTCCTTTCCCATAGCCCGCACAGTGCCCCACTCTCACAAAAATCATGTTTCCTGGTCTCTACACCTTAACTGAACTGCAACAAGCCCTCGCCTCAGAACCCGAACGCTGGCGACCACTTGTATTCACCAACGGCTGCTTTGATCTGCTCCATGCCGGCCATGTTCGCTACCTGCAAGCCGCCAAATCCCTAGGTCGAACACTGATTGTGGGATTAAACAGCGATCACTCTGTACAAGCTATCAAACCCAACCGGGAAGGACTTCCCAGCCGGCCTATTGTGCCAGAAATGCAACGCGCAGAAGTGCTGTGTGCGCTCAAGCCGGTGGATGGAGTCGTGATCTTTAGCGAAATCACTGCAACCAACCTGATTGCCGCCTTGAAACCGGATATTTACGTCAAAGGCGGCGACTATCAAATTCAAACCCTGCCCGAAGCCCCAACCGTTCAAGCTTATGGGGGTCGCATCGAGTTGGTTAAAATTGAAATTCCTTCCTCGACCACCGCGATTATTAACCGGATCTTGCATCCCCAAGGCGATCCCGCTTAAACCGCCAACCAAAGCGTGAGATGAGCGCGACGAGGATTGTACAATAGGTTAAAACTCATGCTTCAGCGGATAGCTGATAGCTGATCGCTGATAGCTGCTCATGATTGACTCGACGACTTCCTCAGCACCCAACGCCTCAATGGATATCACCGGCTTTGGCTCCCAGTTAAGATCGGCACCAGAGAAAACCCAACTGCAACTGATTCAGCAGCTGGCAGATCCGAGTGAGGCCGGTTTGGACATTTTAATGGAATTCTTAATAGAGCGCCGGTCTGGGCCGGCAACTGTGGCCATCGGGAAAGCTTACCAGATGCTTTTCCAATCCGATTCACCCAAAGCAGCAGAATTCCTGAACACTCACTTTCCCACCGGAGTCGTCCCGCTACGCTCAGAAAGGGGAATCGACTATCTCCCGCTGCAAAAAATGCTTGCAGCTCAAGACTTTCAAGAAGCAGATCGGCTGACGCTGCAATTGATGTGTGAGTTAGCCGGTGCCAGTGCAGTGCAAAGAAAGTGGTTGTATTTCACCGAAGTAGACAACTTCCCGATCCCCGATCTGCAAACCCTCGACCATTTGTGGGGGGTTTACTCTGAAGGCAAGTTTGGTTTTTCTGTACAGCGAGAAATTTGGCTATCCCTTGGCAAAAACTGGGACAAACTGTGGCCAAAAATTAACTGGAAAGCCGGCAATAACTGGACTCGCTACCCCCAAGGGTTTACCTGGGATCTGAGCGCACCGAAGGGGCATTTGCCACTGACCAACCAATTGCGGGGCGTGAGAGTGATGGCAAAGTTGCTCACGCACCCAGCCTGGGAGGCGCGTCCAGATCGGGAAGGATGAACAAATGCCGGCAGCCGTTAAGGTAGAAGACGAGCAGCCGGCACAGAGGATATATGATTGTGTGCGGCGGCTGCCGGTGGCAAACGTCACTCGCTTTTCAAGACTCGCAGCAGTGGCAGCCTCACCGATAAATATTTGATTAATCGGAAAACCTAACTATCCGTGTTCTCGCTGTGTTCGTCATGAGCGCAGATAGGGAAATATAAGTCTAAGGTAATGCTCCCACAGCCCAGAGAGGTAGCGTGCTAAGTCTCTGTTGAGGGTACAAACCCTTCCCAGGTCGTTGCTCCTGCCTGTGGTGAAGGACGATGGCATCTGGCCCACATCTAAGCCGATGCAAAGCTACCAATAACGCCTCAGTTTTTACCGCCTCGGCAAACTGACGGCACATCGCCCGCACTCAAGGCAATCGCGGAGGGTGCCAGGGAGCGAATCAGCTAAAACACTCTTCCCTGCAACCGTACATGAATGTTTGTAATATTTTTAGATCGCAACCCAAAACCGCTATGATAGCCCCCGAAAACAAACAAATGGATTCGCTTAATAGTTTGAGTGCGGCAGCACAGGAGGATCAACGCCTGCTGATTTTAGCAGAATTGGGATTGTTAGAAGCGCAGAAAGTGCCGGTGTTTGAGCAAACTGTCCAAGCAGCGGCTGACTTTTTGGAAATCCCGATCTGCATTGTGGGAGTGCTGGATAAAGACCGGCAATGGTTGAAAGCTGCGGTGGGATTGAGCGATTTGCTGCCGCTAAAACAGCAAGCTCAGATCCACTTGTTGCGAAACGAATGCTTCTGTTCCCAAGTGGTGGAAAGTGGACAGGTTTTGGCTATCCGCGATACAGCCAATCACCCCCTGTTTGGTCATCGTTCCCTCGTGCAGCAGTACGGCATTCGCGCTTACTTAGGCGTTCCGTTGCTGACATCAAGCGGCCATTGCTTAGGGACGCTAGCCGTAATGGATCTGGCACCTCGTACCTTTACTACTAAAGAAATTCAGTTTTTGGAACTGACAGCCCGCTGGTGCATGAGTGAATTTGAGCGCCAGCGCCTTGCAGGTGAGCCGGCACAGTTTTCTTCCAGCTCCCATGCCGGTTTTACCGCTCAGAGCAAAAGGCGTTTCCAGACGGCTCTCAAGCAAATTAAAGCGGAAATGCTCACCCACGTTACTCAGGCTTTAAGGACACCCTTGACTTCAGTGATGGGGATGGCCAGCGTGCTGGAACGGGGAATTTATGGGCCTTTAAACAACAAGCAGCAAGAATATCTAGAAATTATCCACGACAGTGGCCGTTATTTAATCTCGCTGGTGGATGAAATTTTAGCGCTGGGAGAACTGGACGACAGTATGCCGGAGTTGCATCTCACGGCGATTGATATTGAAATGTTGTGCCAGCAGGTGATTAATGCTTTAGAACAAGATGCCAGCCGACGAGAGCAAGAAATACGTTTATCCGTCGAACCGGGTCATCGCATTTGGATGCTTGATAAGCTGAAGATTCAGCAGCTACTATATAATTTGCTTTTTTGTGTGATTCAATCTGCCACTGCCGGCAGTATTGTTCGCCTCCATGTCTCTCGCAGAATTTCTGGGTTAAATATAGCGGTTTGGGTATCCCACCCCTGGTTGGGAGAAGGACTTCCCCTAGCAACACTGTCTTCCTGCCCTTTATCAGAACTGACCCTCTCACAGTCCCTAGCAGCGGATGAGGGGAGTAAACGACCTGAAGAACTGGAAACGCCGGTTTTAGCAACCCACGCGACGAACGGGCACAGGCTAGATGAGTCGAATTTGGCGGCGCTGGTTGAGTCAGACAGATTAGAGCCGGCGCGGCAATTATTTGGGGGCAACCGCTCTCGTGAAGGCATCGGACTGTTGCTAAGCTGCCTGTTAGCAGAAATGCACAACGGCGATATCTCAATCCAAGGCTCACCGGAGTCTGGGTATCGATATGTAGTCAGTTTGCCAGAAGTCACCGCTTCTTTCACTGAGCCTTATGCCAGCTAAAATAGGCTGGGATTGGGAAATGAGTCGTTAAACAATCCTCTAATCCCGGCTGATATCAAGAAAATTGACGCTAACAGAAAAATGGACAGGATATCTTTGTTCCTGTTTTAGAGCCTTTTAAGTCGTTTTAAAAGATAATGGCTTATAACTTTTGCCGTTCGAGACTGAACTCGAATCAGGCAAATTTCACAGTCGAGTTTGGTCTCGAAAGCCACAACGATTGTTACTAGGACGTGAAAGGCAATTCATGAATTCTGTTTGGCAACAGTTAACTTTGGAAAACTTTTTGCTGCACAAGTGGCAAACTGCTAGCTATTTTTATCGTTTAATTGGCGATCCCCTGCGTGCTTGGCGTCAGGGTAGCGTGTTGATGCAGTGGGGTGAACCAATTGCAGCAGTATTGGTGAGCTTGATATTTGCGCTGGTTCCTTTTGTATCAAACGATTTGGTGGGCGTTTTACTGATTGCCTGCGCTTGCTTTTGGTTGCTGCTAACGCTATCGGATGAGGCGCAAGTCGGTGTGACTCCCATTCACTGGATGGTGTTGCTGTACTGGAGTGTGGCAACGGTGGCAACAGCGCTGTCGCCGGTGAAAAAGGCGGCATTTGTGGGGTGGGGGAAACTGACGCTTTATTTGCTGCTGTTTGCCCTCTTATCACAACTGTTGCGTTCGCCTCGGATTCGCGCTTGGTTAATTGGGTTGTATTTACATACTTGCCTAATTGTCAGTGTCTACGGGATGCGGCAGTGGTTTTTTGGGGCACCGCCATTGGCAACTTGGACAGATCCCGCGTCTTCGAGTGCGAATGTGACGCGGGTTTATAGCTATTTAGGAAATCCCAATCTTCTAGCTGGGTATCTGCTGCCGGCTGTGGCATTGAGCATTGCGGCGATGTTTGCTTGGCGCAGTTGGAGTGCGAAAGCTTTGGCGCTGACAATGACAGTGGTTCATTCGGCTTGCTTGATCCTGACGTTTAGCCGAGGTGGCTGGATTGGCATGGTGGTTTCCCTGGGTGTCATGATGCTGTTACTGGTTTACTGGATAAGCGTTCAGTTGTCACCTTTCTGGCGCACTTGGGCGATGCCGGCAGTGTTGGGAGGAGCGGTTGCGGCGTTAATTGTGGCGGTGATGTTTGTTGAGCCGGTGCGTGATCGGGTATTCAGTATTTTTCTGGATCGCAAGGACAGCAGTAATAATTTCCGCATTAATGTTTGGGATTCTGTAATGGCGATGATTCGAGATCGTCCGATTTTAGGAATTGGCCCAGGTAACTCGGCTTTTAATAAAATTTACCCGCTTTATATGAAGCCGCGTTTTACTGCCTTGAGTGCCTATTCCATTTGGCTGGAAGTAGCAGTAGAAACCGGCTTTATTGGCTTAGGTTGTTTTGTTTGGCTGCTGTTAGTGACGTTTAACCAAGCGCGGGTGCAGCTTGCCAGACTCCGCCGGCTGGGTAGTGCCGAAGGGTATTGGTTAATCGCAGCAGTTGCCACGATTGCCGGTATGCTTGCTCATGGTTTTGTCGATACGGTTTGGTATCGCCCTGAAGTTAGTACGCTTTGGTGGCTAATGATGGCGATTGTTGCCAGTTACTATACAGTTCCGAAACGGCAGCCGGCGAATGAGCTAATTTCTAGCGAAGATTCCGCTGTTTAAAACGAAGAAGATTTGATGCCGGTTGCAACACTTAACGCAACCGGCAATTTTTGGATATTTAATAATTAATATATCCAAATACTTGTATTTTTTTAGTTATTGTAAAACTGTATAATATTTTTTCAAAACTTGTGTAACATTTGAATTGACGTATAAAAATGCGTGGCTCAATTCAGATATACTTAATATTATGTCTTTTCCCAATACTCACACTATCGCTTCTATCCGGTTCCTGCAACGCCAAGCAGCCTCTCTGCTGCTCTATCAAAACGTTCTCGCCGGCATTGCCGGTCAAACTTTCCTCAACCTCTTGCAAGCCCTCCACCAAAGTGATGCCAGTGGCACGAATTGCCTACAAGCTTATGGCAGTTGGTTCAAAGCTTTGGCTGCCAAAAATCAAAGCTGGCAAAATTATTTAATCGCGCAAATTCTCAAAGATGAGAATCCCTTTACCCAACAAGCACAGAAAACCGAACTAGCCAGTTTGCCGCCGGCACTTATTGCTGCTGCCCAACATGATTTACAAGCCCTACAAAGTCTGTATTATTGCAGCGGTGAACAGTTAAGCCGATGGGTACAAACTGCTTCCGGAATACCCGATGCGCCGATTGTTTGGGATTATGAACAAAATAGTGAAAAGGTCGCATCTGAACTGCCGATTATAACATTTCTGCAAACGCAAAGCAACTGGTCAGATGCGCTAGAAACCTTAACAACTTATTATCAGAAGTACAGCATCGGCTTGTTTGCAGATGCGCGGGCGGTACGCTGGGATTCAGGAAAATTAGTCAAAATCCCACACCCTGATTCTATCAAGCTTAACGAGTTAACGGGTTATGAGCTTCAGCGAGAAACCTTACTAAAAAATACAGAATTTTTATTAGCCGGTTTTCCAGCGCTGCACGTATTGCTTTATGGTAGCCGTGGTTCTGGCAAATCTTCTTTAGTGAAGGCGCTATTAAATGAGTGCGGCGAACGGGGTTTGCGTCTCGTTGAAGTGGCAAAATCTGACATGAAAGACTTGCCGGCAATTGTTGAGCAGTTGCGAGATTTACCGCAAAAATTTATAATTTTTGTGGATGACCTTTCTTTTGAGGAAGATGATGATGCCTTTAAAGCACTGAAAGTAGTTTTAGAAGGAAATATCACCGCTAGACCTCAAAATGTAATTGTCTATGCGACATCTAACCGGCGGCACTTAATTCGAGAGTTTTTTGATGATCGTCCGCGTCCGAGTAGCAGTGAGGAAGTTCACGCTTGGGATACTGTTCAAGAGAAGCTTTCATTTAGCGACCGCTTTGGTTTAACTTTAACATTCGAGCCGGCAAATCAAGACACTTACCTCAAAATTGTCCGCCATCTTGCAATGCAAGCCGGCATTAATCTCAGTCAAGAAGATTTAGATTATAAAGCACTTCAGTGGGCGACTCGTCATAACGGTCGTTCTGGGCGCACAGCGCGGCAATTTGTTGATTTTCTTAAGGCAGAATTAGCAATAGCCGGCCAATTGAGTAAAAAAGATAAAAAGCGTCGGTAGATTGCCTAACTTTTCCCTGGTTTAAGCTTGTAAGATAGTAAATCTGGGGAATCATTAACATAACAACAGGGAGGAAACCTAGAAAATGACCGATGAAAAATTCATGAAAATGGCAATCGAAAAAGCCAAAGAAGGTCTAACAAAAGGGCCAACTCCTTTTGGGGCGTGTATTGTCAAAGATGGAGAAGTTATCAGTTGCGTGCATAATATTGTCTGGCAAAGTACAGATATCACCGCTCATGCCGAAATTAACGCGATTCGAGAAGCGTGTAAAAAATTAAATACGATTGATTTGTCTGGTTGTGTAATTTATTCCACTTGCGAACCTTGTCCCATGTGCTTTAGTGCCTGTCATTGGGCAAATATTTCTAAAATTGTCTACGGAACCAGCATTGAGGATGCTCAGAATGCTGGTTTCAGAGAGCTAAGCATTTCCAATCAGCAGATGAAACAGTTAGGAAATAGCTCTATAGAAATTCAGGGAAATTTTATGAAAGAAGAAAATTTAGAAATTTTTAAAGAATGGAAAGAATCAAAATCTGGTAAATTATACTAAAAAATTAAGCTTAAAAATTAAAGCATTATAGAATTTAATTTTTAAGTTAACTATTCTACACGGATTAGGCAAACCATTTTCAGGGTAGATTCTGTATAAAGAATATTCCGGTATTTTCCAGATCCAATCCCGGAAAAATCTACTCTTTTATTGTTTTGCAAGCAGTTTCATGACATCTAATTACAGAGTGAATGATCAGTTATCTCAAAGGTAAAGTTGCCGGCATTCATAAAAATACGGCCAATCGAATTACCCTCACTTTAGAGGTAAATCAGGTGGGATATGACCTGCAAATCCCGCCCCGCATGGTGCAGCAACTGCCGGCAGCCGGAGAAGCATTTCAAGTGTTCACTCACTTACAAATTCGAGAAGATCAACAGGTGCTCTACGGATTTGCCTCCGCTGCGGAACGGGATTTGTTTCGCCAGCTAGTGAGTGTCAGTGGGATTGGCGCTCAATTAGCGATTGCCTTGCTTGATACCCTAGGATTGCAAGATTTAGTCCAGGCAATTGTCACCAGTAATACCCGCCAGCTAGCGAAAACGCCGGGAGTGGGGGCGAAAACAGCAGAACGGATTGCTTTGGAACTTAAAACCAAACTGGCAGAATGGCGGCAGCAATCGGGATTAGCGATGCCGGTGCCGGCAGGGGTTGCGACGGCACTTCAAGAAGATGTGGAAATGACACTGCTAGCACTGGGATATACCAGTCCTGAGGTGATGGAAGCCCTATCTGCCCTCTCTGAAGACGCCAGTTTGTCTGAAAACACAGATGCCGAAGCGTGGATTCGCGCCAGCATTGCCTGGTTGAGCCGGCAATAACCTTGCCGGCCTAAAAAACAGTGGTATAATCAAAAATTGCTGCATATATAAAATTGGCGAGAAATCGATGGCACTGACGCAAGAGCGCAAACACGAACTCATGTCTGAGTACCAACGTCATGAAACGGACACTGGCTCAGCAGACCTCCAAGTTGCAATGCTTACCGAGCGGATTAACCGGCTCAGCGGGCATTTAAAAGCAAATCAAAAAGACCACTCTTCCAGACGCGGCTTGCTAAAAATGATCGGCGCGCGTAAGCGTCTGCTGGCATACATCCTGAAAGAAGACAATGATCGTTATCGCGCCTTAATCACTCGCCTGGGCATTCGCGGTTAAACAGCTTATGTCATCAGAATCCCCACGGGATCGCCTCCCGTTTGAGCCGGCTAAAAATCGCAAAAAACCGGATAAAAACAGCTCAACCACAGCACCCGCCGCTGAAAAAGCTGACAAAAAGTCTCCGGTTTCTAGGGAAGAAACGGCCATCCCAGAGGTGGTGAGCAAACGGATGGCCAGTCGCATGGCTATATTTTGTGGCATCCCGTCCTTCTTAGGGATGTTCACATTTATTGTCAGCTATTGGATTGTCACGAATAAATTGTTTGAGTTGCCCAATGTAGCCGTTGTGTTAGTGAGCATGGGCTTCTTTGGCTTGGGCGTCTTGGGGCTAACTTACGGAGTAATCTCCGCTTCTTGGGATGAGGAAATACCAGGAAGCAAGTTAGGCTGGAGCGAGTTTACAACAAATTTTGGACGCATGACCGAGGCTTGGCGCTCAGCCCGGAAAAAAACCTGACAGAGTGCTAGCGCTTAGTTGTGCGATGGCGCTTGGCGACCATCGAGGCTGATGATGCAAATTCCTGATGATTGTGACGGGCGTCCTAATTGCGAGCGAGGGTAAAGGGTGATAGCGGAGTGTGCGCGTAGCGCATAGGGTCAAGGATAAAACTAAGCTCCGCACTCACCCTTCGCCATTCACCCCCTCATTGTCTTGCGAGGTGTTTAGTGCCTGTAGCTGCAAATCCATGCTTTTAACCAGCTGATCAATTGCCGGTAGGGCTTCCAGCGATTCTGAAGTCAGGGTTCGATCAAAGCGATTACCAATTTCACTCAGCTTACGTTGCAGCTGCATCGCCAGCTTTAAGGCATCTTGACTCAAATCTGCAATTTTTTGCTGCTGGTAAAACTTCAAAGCTTCCCCGCGCAATACCTGAAGGTTTACCTCTTCACCATGTTTACCTGGGGTCACTTGCAATAGCAACAGTAAATGAGCTTTGTTATAAAGCCGTTCTATCTCCACCTGTGTTGCTTGTTCCACCGGCATATAGGGAAGATTGAAAAAGTGCTTAAATTCTTGAACTAATCCCTCAAATACTGGTAACGGCAAACTTTCGATTGCAGATTGCAACACTCCCTGCTGAGTCCAGAGAACCCGACCGTATTCAGGGTGTCGCTCTAAATAAAGCCGGCCAATTCCTTCTAATAATACCCGCCCTAGCAACTCTTGAATTAATTGTTGGGGTGCTAAGTTAACAAGCATCTGAATCGGACGCGATAAGTAAAACGCTTGTACTTTTAGAACTGGCAAATTTGATGGCGGTTGCGTGGCTGCCGGTTTCTTAGCTGCCGCCGGCGTGGCGGGCGAGCGCTGCCCTACAGGCGTTTGAGCCTTCACTTGTTGGCTATTGTGCGGTAGTGGACTCTTTTGCATTTTAGGTGCAACCGACTGCGGTTCTTGAATAACCGTGGCAGAACCCGAAGCCTTTGCCGGTTCAGCCTGTATTTGCGTTTGCCCCTTATAGTTCAAGTAAGCCGAGAGAAACGACTTGTGCGCCTCAGCAGAAATCCGTCTGGGCACGACTGTGCAATTTAAATTTTTTAGCATTCGGCGGACATAGTTTATAGCCGAGGCATCTTCTGGATCGACCATCCCCAGCAGCAGGCTTTTTTGCTGTCGCGCTAAAGGAAGCACTTGATGGTACAAGCAAACCTCTAAAGAAAGAACGCTGTCAATTAACTTAAAAACCTGAGTATTATCCATGAAGGGATTCCTATTCGTTGTGGGTTCGCCCAGCGAGTGCCGGTTGGGTGGCCTTGAATTCAACGGGCGAGTTCAGCACCACTTCCCCAGGATTTTTAGCTTTTCCGGATCTCCTTCAAAAACGCTTTTCCGCAAGAATTCAGGGCGCTGTTTTTATGACTTAAATTTTTTAGAGATTTTTAGGAAAAGCTGCCATTTGTCAAGGCATTTTACCGAATTTACGGATTATCTATTTAGGATACCCCGCACTTCGGCTTTCAATATCACTAGCCCAAAGTATTTGCAATTCAAGCTATCTTGAAATTGAGTTTTACGTGGCCGATGAACACTTAAACACTCTTGAATTAACTTGTCAAATTTCTATTATTTTAATATACAAGAGTTGAAAAATCTAGCAAAGAAAAGGAAAATTAACACAGAAAAAAGAAGTGGAAAATCCATTTTTTTCCAGCACCACACTCAAGGGGTTGCGACTTCTCACTTATAATATCAAGTCCGCTAAGCGGGAGGAGGGGTTGTGACGAAAAGTTATCGGTTTTGCCGGCAGGCGATCTTTTAAACCGGCACTTGTCATGTAAATGTTGGGAATTAGCCAAATATGCAGTTAGGTAGACATTTAATTAATCTGCCCGGATTAAGACGGAGAAGGGTTCCTGTGAACACACCCACCTGTGCGCCCCAATCAAGGGAAGGGAGGAGGAATTCGCCGATATTGAACCGTTCGTATAAAAGAGCGAATTGAAATGCGCCTTAGCTGATAAATTTTTCTAAACCCTTCCCGCTCAAACCTGATCAGGACGTGAGAGAAGCAGCTAACGTTTAATTCCCAAAACTAGGATTCTCTGCCACAAACACCCGAAAACTACTTAACAAAATGCCGGCAATTCGTAACGATTAAGACACATTTCGCAGCATTTGAGCCGCAATATACAGCTTAGTCCACTCGCCGATCACCTGATTAGGTTTAAGCTTCAAAATCTCCGCAATCGCATGAATCGAGTGGCCGGCTCTCAGCAACTCCAGCAATTGGCGTTGCACTGCCGTCAGATTGTTCCAATATTGCTGCCACTGTGCCGAGGTTAAACCCAGACTGTGCTCACTTAAAGAGGTCTCTAACCAACTCGCTACCAACTCAGGCTGAATTTTTAGTGCAAAAACCCGAATCGCATGGTAGCTAATTTTTTCTCGCAGCCGGTAGACTTGCTTCACCGGCAGCTTTAACTGCTGAGCGATCGCATCTTGAGAACGACCCTGCAGATAGAGTCTCAGCCACTGAACCGCCATCGGGCCGACATTTTCTGCTAAATAAGTTTCAAACTCTCGCTGAACAGAGGTTCGTAGCAGCTGTTGTTCTTCCCAAGCTTGCACCTCTTGATGCTCAACACTTGCCTGCACATCTAACAAACTGATAGAACCTTCTGTGTCAGAAGGAGAGACCTCCTCAGAGACAAGCCGGATCAATTCATCTGCCGGCACTTGGGTTAAGCCGCCGCGTTGGCATCGACGCAGATAGTTAACAAATCGGTAGACAAGCAGCGGTTGGTTGCGAACAGGTCGCATACAATACTCTTCGGTCGTCGCGAGTACCAGTGCATTACGCAGACGTGCCTCTTGGGTACACTGAGCAATCCAAGAGATTTGCTGCTGCATATAGCGATCACCCTGCAACATTTCTTGAATCACTTCTTGCACCACATCCACCACCGAGCGCTGCCGGTCGCGACTAAGCGCCACCCAAGTGCGAATTTTCTGGCGCAGCAGCACCAAACTGCCTAAGCGCTGGATGAGATGCCGATATGCCTGATCCGGTGTTACTCCCAGATAGCGCCGGCGCAAAATCCGGTAGCGGAAATCCATTGCTTGCTGAGCCAGGGCCAGTTGGGGCAAAGTTAAGATTTCAAATCGCGCTACATCTTCACCCACTAACCAACAGATAATACTTTCATGGGTGCTTTTGGCATAGTTTGGGCAGTCATTCGCCAGTCGTAATCGCCAATCTTGTGCTATTTGTTCAGCCAGTTTCATTCAGGTTGCGCTCCTCACACGCGTGTTGAGCAACTGCCCAACATCCCCGATTTTAAGCTTTCTACACCAAGGATTGTGAGTATTTAAATAGAAAATTTTCCTGGGAAATTTTTCTATGAGCGCGGAGAAAGGGGCGCTTGTATGGCCGGCTCCAAACTTTCAATACTCAGCATCCAACATCGACACTTTCTGACAATTTCACCGTTTAAATTCTCTGTTGTGACAGCCCAGAGGGAGATTCATCGAGGTGTAGTTTAATCGCTTTATTTTTCAGATGCTCTTGCACCCATTGCTCAAACATTTGCTCTTGAATTTCCTGTCTTAGCGCCCCTTCTAGGGAGGCCGGCTGCCATTGCTCAACACGCAACAAGTGATAGCGCCCTTCAACTTCCACCGGCCCAATTAAATCGCCAATCGTCGCCCCTTCAATTGCTTCTCGAATTGGCTCTGGCAGTTGTCCCATCATCACTAACCCCATCATCCCATTCACAAGGCGTTCACTGCCAATCGAATGCTCTCTCGCTAAGCTTTCAAAGGGCCGGTGATCGTCGATCAGTTGCCGCGTCAGTTCCTCAGCCAGATTTTGATCGCTGACAATGATGCGAGAAAGAACGACTTGATCAAGTCGTGTTTTATTTTCATTAAAGTATTCCTCAACTTTGGAGGCTGTCACTTCCGCCTTGAGCTGAGTGAGCTTCATGCCGGTGAGCAATTGGTTACGAAAATCCCTGTAACTGAGGCGTTGGGTTTGCAGCCATTCCTCGAAGCTTTCTGGCTCAATTAAACCATTTTTGAGCCGGAAATTAATAATGGCTTGCTCAATGCGGAGGGGATCAATTTCTAAACCGGCGCGGGACTCTAGTTGTTGTTCCACCAGATGTTGCCGCAGAATAATTTGAATCGTGCGCGACAGATCGCCGGTGGTGCGTAGGTAGCTGATAGCTTGACGCAAAGAAATCGGTTGATCGTCAATGGTCAGGAAAGTTTGGGATTCCATACCTGATGGGGATGGCACAACGACAGCGTGACGGTGAATTTTACCCACTCTCTGCCCCGATTTCGGGTAGCCGGTTGGCGTTGTATCCGCGCAATTGAGTGGAGTTTGCGGGAAAGCCATCGCAATTATAGGGGGCAATTGAGGATTTTGGACGGTTGTTCGCACAGATAGATAGGCAGATTGCTTACCAGCAAGGCAAATGCAGTACAAAAAAGAGGGTTTAAACGTATAAATGACTAATTGACAATCGCCCTTGACACTAAGTCGGCAAACCTTTTGGAGGCAGGGCTAATTTATTGTGGTGAGAGAAAGATTAGGGTAATGTGAACGCGTTCCCATTTACCGCCAATAACAATCGTGGACATCAAAGCTCTTTTCGATTCTGCCGCACAAGATTATGACCGCACTCGACGTCAATACATTCCGTGTTTTGATGATTTCTACAGCACTGCACTCGAACTCATTCCTCACAACAGTCAAGCCCACATTAAAATACTTGACATTGGCGCTGGCACGGGGCTGCTATCTGGCTTGGTTGCGGCTGCCTTTCCACAAGCCAGCATCACTTTGTCCGACATTTCATCCCAGATGTTGAGCAAGGCACAAGAGCGTTTCGGTTCAAATCGCAATATTGATTACTTGGTTTTGGATTTTATCAATGCGCCAATTGTCGGGAACTACGATGTTGTCATTTCGGCTTTGGCGCTGCATCATACACCGCAAGATCAGTTAAAAAGGGTGTTTCAAAAGATTTTTGGTGCGTTGCAAAGCGGCGGTTATTTCATTAATGCAGACCAAACTTTAGGCACCACGCCGGAGAACGAAGAAAAATATGCTCAGGCTTGGCTCAACGGCGCTAAAGCCAAAGGTTGCAGTGACCGCGATATAGAAGTTGCTATCGAGCGCATGAAAGCAGATAAAACAGCTACTCTACAAGACCAACTTAATTGGTTGTCCGAAGTGGGTTTTGTTCAAGTTGACTGCTGGTATAAAAACTATCGTTTTGCCGTCTACTCCGGCCAAAGACCGGCCTGATAATCGTCAACAGCCGGCTAACAAGGCACAGCACACCCCATCCTGCCTTACCAATGGGGAGTTTGGGGGAAGCCCCCCAAGGTCTTTCTGACGAACCCTAGTCTTTTTGAGAACCGCTACATTGAAAACAGCAGCATGATTCCCACCAGCCAGCAGCACGCTGCGCTTTAGAAAAATTGCTATCACCCCTAACCTGAGAAAGCCCGGTTCTTAGCTACCATTAGTGTGATATGACAAGGAGCAAGAACCCAAGATGCCTCAAGACCGCTTATCCACAGGGATTCCAGGTCTAGACGAAGTTCTTTATGGAGGCTTAGTCCCCAACAGAGCCTATCTAGTGCGGGGTGGCCCTGGTGCCGGCAAAACCACCCTCGGACTGCACTTTCTAGCTGCCGGTGTCGAAAATGGCGAGAAAACTCTGTATATCACCCTGGGAGAACCCGCAGAGCAAATCCGCCGAAACGCCGAGAAGTTGGGTGTTGATACGAAAAGCATGGCTTTTCTTGATCTCAGTCCCACCTCAGACTTTTTTACTGAGGTACAAACTTACGACCTCTTTTCTCCAGCCGAGGTAGAACGAGAACCCACCACTCAAAAAATTATTGACGAAGTAGGGAGCCTCAAACCTGAGCGGGTATTCCTGGATGCCATGACTCAGTTCCGTTTCCTCTCTAGCGATGCCTTTCAGTTCCGCAAGCAAGTGCTTTCATTTATGCGCTTTCTCTTGGAACAGAACGCGACAATCCTGTCTACCTCAGAAGGCAGCGAGAACGTTCCCGACGACGACTTGCAATTTATGAGTGATGGCGTCATTCACTTGAACTACGCTTCTGAAGGACGCACCGTTCACGTCACCAAATTTCGCGGATCAGACTTCCGGGGAGGCCGGCACTCAATGCGCTTGACAGGAGCCGGCATGGCGGTATTCCCACGCTTGCAACCTGGAGCCTACAGCAGGGACTATGTACCAGAGCCACTTTCGTCTGGGGTGCCAGAACTCGACGAACTGCTGCACGGCGGACTGGAACGGGGAACCATCACCATTGTCACAGGACCCACCGGCGTTGGCAAAACCACGCTGGGACTTCAGTTTATGAAAGAAGCTGCCGGTAGAGGCGAGCGTTCGGCAGTCTACACTTTTGAAGAAGCTGAAGAAACCCTTGTGCAACGCTGTGAATCGGTTAATATTCCAGTCAGCGCTATGACCAAGCGGGGAACGCTTTCAATTGTCCCCATAGAGCCAATGCACTACACCCCCGACGAGTTCGCCCGTCAAGTTCGCAGGGAGGTAGAGCAGAAAAAAGCACGCATTGTTATGATTGATAGCATCTCAGGCTATCGGATTTCTCTGCGAGGCGATGACCTGGTTAGTCACCTTCATGCGCTGTGCCAATATCTAAAAAATATGGGCGTGACAGTCATCTTAGTTAACGAAATGGCGTTTGTTACGGGTGAGTTTCGCGTCACTGAGATTGGAATGAGCTATATTGCTGATAACATTGTTTTCCTTCGTTATCTAGAGATGGAAGGCGAAATGCGTAAAGCAATCGGGGTACTCAAAAAACGACTGTCTTCCTTTGAGAAAGCCTTACGAGAAATTGAGGTCACACGCTATGGAATTAAAGTAGGTAGACCCCTGCTTGAACTTCGCGGCCTCCTGAGCGGTAATCCAGAATGGGTTTCCAGAAAAGAGAGATAAATGATGGCAGAAACTCCGCTGATTTTAGCTCTTGATCACAACCGGCGTAACTTAGAATTGCTAGCCAAGTTTCTCGGAAGGGAAGGATACCAAGTTCTCAGCGCGACTAGCTTAGAAGAGTTTGAGCAATTTTTAGAGCGCAAAGAAGAAATTGGAGTGGTTTTACTCGATATTTCCGGTTTTGACCGGAGTATTTGGGAACACTGCGAGCAACTGCAAGCCGCACAAATTCCTTTTTTGGTACTTTCACCAAAGCAAAGTGCGGCGATTCAGCAGGAGAGTTTCGCACATGGAGCACACAATATGCTAGTAAAACCACTCGTAGCAAACCAATTACTCGGCCTCATTCGCAACCTGCTGGGTGAGTAAATATGACAAGAATTTTACTGCTCTTAGATCACAAAGAAAACCGCCGGCTGCTGGCACAGTGGCTGGAATCATTTTACGAGGTTGGGTTACCCGATTCGGCTCAACAGCTGGACGAACCCTTTGATTTGTGCCTTTTGGACGGGCCGGCAACGGAGCAGTGGAGGCAGTGGTTGCAAGAGCGAAAAGCATCTGAGCAGCCAGTTTTTCTCCCTGTTCTCCTCATCGTTTCCCGTCCAGAGGTGGGAATGGCGACTCGGCATCTGTGGCAAGGCGTTGACGAGTTGATCACCAGCCCAATTGAAAAAGTAGAATTGCAAGCTCGTGTGGAAATTTTGTTGCGAACCCGGCAGCTTTCTTTAGAACTTCATCAAGCCAACAAGCAACTGGAAGAACTTAATATTCTTAAATCACAGTTTTGCTCTATGGTATCCCACGAGTTTCGCAACCCGCTCACCGTTATCTACTCTTGTGCACAGTTACTAGAAATTTACGATGAACCCTGGCATCGGGAGAAAAGAATCGGGTATTTACGGCGAGTTGAAGACGCGGCTCAAGGAATGACTAAACTTTTAGACAATGTTTTGGTCATCAGTCGTTCTGATTTGGAGAAAATGGAGTGCTATCCGGCAGCTCTCAATCTCCAAGAATTCTGCGTTGCTCTGATGGAAGATATGGCCCACGCCAATGCGAGCGAGGCGTCTACAGTGGCTAGCAACCACAACCGATTTACGTTTGTCTGTGAGGGTCAATGCAGCCTTGTCATGCTCGATAAAAACTTGCTGCAACATATCCTTACTAATTTGCTCTCAAATGCGATTAAATACTCGCCCCAAGACAGCAATGTATGTTTGAATGTTGTTTGTGATGAGGCAAAGGTGATTTTTCAAATTCAAGATGGGGGAATTGGCATTCCTCCAGAAAGTTTACCCCGATTGTTTGAATCGTTCCATCGGGCTAAAAATGTTGGGAAGACTCCGGGTACTGGACTGGGGCTTTCGATTGTTAAACGGTGTGTAGATTTACACGGGGGACAGATCAAAGTTTCAAGTGAACTAGGTGCCGGCACTACCTTTACGGTGACGCTGCCTTTGGCTCCTTTAAATAGTCCACCAATGTGCGTCAGTTTAGATGCGGGTAGCTCTTGCCAGGATTGAAAATTTAGGCGCGTTCGCTGTGACGTTCGCGCTTGCAAATTATAGATTTTAAAGTAGAAGTTTACAAACTTAAATAGTCTTGCTAAATAAAAGCCCTCTCTACTTCTAGAAAGGGCTAAAGTTTGGGATGACAATCAAGATAGGATGCGTGTTCAAACTTTTATTGGCCGGAATTCGCCGGCGCACCGGCACCAGAAGTACCACTGGGTTCGACTAAAGCACCGCCACTAGAGTTATTTTCTGAAGCGTCATCACCCGCCTTTGTAGGGGAAGCCGGTGAAGTCTGAGCGTCAGACTCTGTTTTCGTGGGAGCTTCTTGGTTCACTGAATTGGGAACGGTGATATTGATGTTAGGCGGCGTGATAGGAGCCGGCTTTGTTTCTGCGGGAGCTGGTTGGCTTGAAGGATTGGGAACTGTAATATCGATATTTGTTGGAGAACTCGGTTGTGGAGCAGCCGGCTGAGGAACGGGAATCGCTCTTTCAATAATTGTGGTTTCTCTTTCCGTAGAGCGAATCGGAGCTTCTGCCGGTGAAGGCTCGATGGCGCGAGGTGCCGTTGTGGGTGCAACAGCCGGGTTAGGAGCCTCATTGCGCTGATTCAGGTAGTATACGGCACCAAGAGCCAAGCCAATGAGAGAAGTGAGGATGATGCCGAGTAACAATCCACGCGCGGCAGTATCGTTCTCACGAACCCGTTGAACCTCAGCTTGTTGGGAGTTCTCAACAACTCGCCCATGCACGTAACCATCGTGATAAGCCGCTTTTTTGGCAGGGTTAACACCGTTAACTGTTTCAGTTGTTCGGGTTGTGGTGTTCTGTGTGTGGGTTACAGGATCGGTATGAACTTCTCTCTGAACTTCACGGCTGTAGTTATTTGGATCGTTCGGTTTCATAATTATCCTTACTAGAACTCGTCAAAAATTTTTCTGTTTTATAGATGATCGTCCCCGACCTCTCGAACAGCTTTAATATTAAGCAGTTTGAGAACCTTTTACATTCAAGTCAGGCTGAACTTAACTTTTAAGCTTTGCTCAGCAAGCTATCTGTTCAACCTGATTAACATCATAGGTTAACGACCAGCTCAGCCGTATCAGCCCCAAGGGAGATTTCCATCCGGCAACTCAATGATGGGTAAATAGGCTGCTTTAATCTTGTCTAAATCCCGCCTTTATTAAGCTCAAAAACCTTAAAAATACTTAATTAAATTAGGGTTATAGGGCTTCACTTTTTGTCTGTTAAGTGGCTCTTAATTGCGTAGTCTTAACCCAGCATCTACCTTGGTTCCTCTCTCTCTAGCTAGAGATCGGTTTAAATGTAAAGAAATTGAATAAATCAGTAGAAGCAATCACTCATCTTTCAAGCAATTAACTTCCGGCTTTCAACTTTAAATGCAAAAAGCCGATTCTTAGCGTCAAAGTTGGAACAATTTTTTGAATAAAACGTCTTAAATAATTTTTATGATTGTTTGTTATCCGATTATTTAACTTAACGGTTAACCTGACAAAAATCAGCAGTTAACAGTGTATAAAAGCTTACTACTTTATCCCAACACATGGTGGATTTTAGCCGGCACTAGGGAAGCAAAGCACAGCTTTGTGTGAACTTTTTGTAGTAAAGCTAACGCGTATCTAATTCACTATTTTAGTGATGCAAATTGAAATCCCCCATTCCTCTCTTCCTCTCTGTTCAAGAGGGCGCACACGTGATTTCTCGGCGCTTAGGCAGGTGCGCCCCTACACCTCTCTCTAACAGAAAAACTTATTTGCGTAGCAGCCTCGTCGTGAAATGGTTGCTTCGCAACAAAAAAGCCCGCATTTGCGGGCTTAGTTTGTGTAGCGGCAAGTTTGAAGTTGCCGGCTACTATGCGCTTATTTGATTTAGCGTCTGGCTAGCTTCTTGCTCAACTTCCGCAGGCGAATTGATAGCGGCGTGACTTCCACCAATTCATCTGGCCCAATGTACTCCAAAGCCCGTTCTAAACTCATGTCCACCGGCGCTTGCAGTTGCACCAGTTCTTCCCCACCAGAGGCGCGGTGGTTGGTTAGCTGCTTTGTCTTGCAGAGATTCAACTCCAGGTCTTGAGGCCGGTTGTTTTCACCCACAATCATGCCTTTGTAAACCCTCGTACCAGGAGTGATAAAGAATACACCCCGATCCTCAGCATTTTGCAAGGAGTAGTAGGTGGCGACGCCTTCTTCAAAGGAAATCAGCACACCATTACGACGGGCAGAAATATCGCCGCTGAGAGGCCGGTAGTCGAGGAAACTGTGGTTCATGATGCCGTCGCCGCGAGTTAAGCGCATGAATTCACCCCGGAAACCCACTAAGCCACGGGCGGGGATAACAAATTCTAGCTGGGTGCGACCGTTGCCACCAACGCGCATATCCTGCATTTCGCCTTTGCGCTGGCCAAGTCGCTCAATGCAACCACCAACGGCTTCTTCGGGTACGTCGAGCACTAAGCACTCGAAGGGTTCGCAAGGTTGACCACTGACTTCGCGGTAAATAACTTGCGGCTGCGAAACTTGGAACTCGTAACCTTCGCGGCGCATGGTTTCGATTAAGATGCCCAAGTGCAGTTCACCGCGACCGGAAACCTTGAATTTGTCGGGGGAGTCGGTTTCTTCGACGCGCAGGGCGACGTTGGTTTCGAGTTCGCGGAAGAGGCGATCACGCACTTGCCGCGAGGTGACTAAAGTGCCTTCTTGACCGGCAAACGGGGAGTCGTTGACGGAGAAGGTCATTTGCAAGGTCGGTTCATCGACCTTAATTAAGGGCAGCGCTAGCGGTTCGTTGGGGCAGGTAATGGTTTCGCCAATGTTGGCGTTCGCAAAACCGGCAACTGCGACGATATAGCCGGCGGATGCTTCTGCCATGTCAATCCGCTTCAGCCCGCTAAAGCCCATCAATTTGGTGATTTTACCCTTAACAATTTCACCTGTTTCTGTTACCAGCGCGGCTTGTTGGCCGGCTTTGATGACGCCGTTATGGATGCGACCGATCACGATCCGTCCCAGATATTCGGAGTAATCCAGGGTGGTGACTTGCAATTGCAGGGGCTTGCTGGGGTCAGCCACTGGTGGCGGCACATGATCGAGAATCGCCTCGAATAGGGGTTCCATATCCACCCCTTCGGCTTCCAACTCTTTTTTGGCGTAGCCGCCTAAACCGGAACCGAACAGATAAGGAAAATCACACTGATCCTCGTCTGCGCCTAGTTCGATGAACAGATCCAAAACTTTATCAACCGCACCGTAAGGATCTGCCTGACCCCGGTCGATTTTATTCACGAAAACAATAGGGCGCAATCCCTTTTCCAGCGCTTTTTTCAGCACGAAGCGGGTTTGGGGCATTGGGCCTTCATTGGCATCCACAATGAGCAGACAGCCATCAACCATGCCGAGCACCCGTTCAACTTCGCCGCCAAAGTCGGCGTGTCCAGGTGTATCGACGATGTTGATCAGAATGTCTTTATATCTGACGGCTGTATTTTTGGAGAGAATTGTGATGCCGCGCTCTCGTTCAATGGCATTGGAGTCCATAACGCAATCTGGTACCTCTTCCCCTTCGCGGAAGATGCCGGATTGTTTAAGCAGGGCATCAACCAGGGTGGTTTTGCCGTGATCGACGTGGGCGATGATGGCGACGTTGCGAATGGGAAGACTCATAGTTGCGTCGGAGACTGAATTGCTGTCGGTATGACGGAGCAGTTTGGGTTAAATATTCTTAATAATTGTAACTTATTTATGGAGCAAATGAGCCGATCAAGGGGATTTTAAGCCGGCAGTAAATAACCATTTTGTTGAGTATATATACTTTGCAGCTCTCGCACTGCCGATGCCGGTAGTAAAGATTTGATTGCTTCTATCAACCGCAACCAGGCGTGGAGTTGGGAAAAGCGGCGAGTTTGCCTGAGCTTTTGGGTGTAAAATTCACCCCAAAACGCAGGGGCTTGATAATTGTTTTTCTGCCAGCGCTTACGCCACCGGAGATAATCTTGAGGCGTAGGCGGCTTAACGCCCACTATGGGCGGCAAATCTGCATAGCTAACAAACCGGCTAAAGCCTTTTCCCACGACCAGGATGACGTGCGCCCAGCACCGGATTTTA
Organism: Microcoleus sp. FACHB-672; assembly: GCF_014695725.1. Taxonomy (NCBI): domain Bacteria; kingdom Bacillati; phylum Cyanobacteriota; class Cyanophyceae; order Oscillatoriales; family Microcoleaceae; genus Microcoleus; species Microcoleus sp. FACHB-672. Next base: position 92,757 of record NZ_JACJOU010000013.1, read on the forward strand.
AGAATTTTTTCAGGTTTAATGTTGAGCAGAAGGGCAATAGCTTCGGCGCTAACAAATCGATAAAGCGCATGAGCAACCGTTGCTTCCTGCAGCGGTGTTGGTATCATTGTAGATGACTCCCACTTTGTGGGTAATTGTATTGATTGAGTGATCGCCCTTCAGTTTGCGAGGCCGGAGGGTGATTGCTTTTATGACAATTTCTAGAATAGCCGAAATCTCGACTATATGTCAAGAGGCGAATTGGTCAAGTTGCGAATCAAGGAATTTGCCGCGAAAGAAGGCTGGACGCTGAAGGAAGTTTCTGAGCGTTCAGGAGTTCCTTACAGTACGGTTAAAACGTATGCCGTCTCTGCTGGGATGACAATGGCTGATCTGAATGCCTTACTAAAGCTGGCGCGGGCGTTTGATGTGCTGATTGAAGATTTATTTGAGGTGGTAGAGGAGTAAGCTTTTTTGGGCATGGGGCATGGGGCATTGGGCATTGGGCATTGGGCATTCATTCCTCGACTCAAAACTTAAAACTCTCACTCAGCACTCAGGACTCACCACTCAGCACTCTTGTAATTTGTGGCAAGATCAAAATCAGCCATCAAGCAAATCATCGGCTTTCCTTCCACCAATACTGTACGAATCTCATGCTGAAAACAACACTTAGTGGGCGTTACCACATCATCAGCCATTTGGGAGGCGGGGGATTTGGTCAAACTTATCTAGCTGAAGATCGGCAGCTACCAGGCAACCATCAGTGTGTTGTCAAGCAACTCAAGCCGCAGGCAAACGATCCGGCAACCTTGCAAACAGCGAGACGTTTATTTGATACCGAAGCGCAAGTTTTGTATAAGTTGGGGAAACATGAGCGAATTCCTCAACTTTTTGCTTATTTTGAAGAAGATCAAGAATTCTATTTAGTGCAGGAATTCGTTGAAGGGCGCGATTTAGGCAAGGAACTCTCCCCTTCTAACCCTGGTCAAAATGGAGTTACGGGCGGAAGTTTAAGCGAGGATGAAGTAATTTGCCTGTTGCAAGACATTCTTGAAGTTTTAGAGTTTGTCCATCAGCAAAATGTAATTCATCGTGATATCAATCCTAGCAATATTATCCGACGTAATAAAGATAGTAAGTTAGTTTTAATTGATTTTGGCGCTGTTAAACAAATTACCACGCAAGTGCAGCCGGCAGGGCAGACGTGCGTAAGTGTGAGCATTGGCACTCCAGGTTATATGCCTAGTGAGCAAGCTCATGGGAACCCTAAACCAAGCAGTGATGTTTATGCTGTGGGAATTATTGGAATTCAAGCACTCACCGGCTTGCTTCCTCACCAATTTGAAAAAGACGCCGATACTGAAGAAATTATTTGGCGAGAACGGGTATCGGTTAGTCCTGAACTCGCAGAAGTTTTAGATAAAATGGTGCGCTATGATTTCCGGCAACGCTATCCTTCTGCCTCGGAAGCCCTGCAAGCACTTAAAGAGTTGAAGAACCCGGTTTTGCCAACAAAGCCCGTAGGCGGGGGGTTGCCGGTTAAAGCGAAAAAATCGCAATCGAAGCTGTTAATGATTTTAATTTCTCTGGCTGTCGTGGGATCAGGCATTGGATTAGCTTCGGTTTCTATTGTTAATTCTATCCATTCATCCAATGCGAATGATTTATATAGTCGAGGGAACACCCTTTATAATTTGAAGCGGTATGAAGAAGCGCTTGAGTCTTACACAAAAGCGATTAAAATTAAACCTGATTATGCAGAAGCGTGGAAAGATAAAGCTAACGCTTTGTCGAGTTTAAAACAACAAAAAGAAGCCTTAGAAGCTTACGAAAAAGCGATTCAAATCAAGCCTGATTATTTAGAAGCCTGGCTGGGAAGAAGCTATGTTTTAGATAATTTAAAACGGTATGAAGAAGCGATTGCTTCCTTGGATGAGGCGTTAAAAATTCAGCCGACTTATTCAGAAGCCTGGAATGGAAGAGGTGAGGTGCTGCTGAAAGTGCCGCGATATGAAGAAGCGATTACTTCTTATGAAAAGGCGATTGAAATTAGACCAGACTATTATGAAGCTTGGTATAACCGGGGATGGGCGCTGCACAATTTACAGCGATATGAAGATGCCGTTGCTTCTTACGATAAAGCAGTTGAATTCAAATCTGATTATTATAAAGCTTGGCATAATCGCGGTAATTCATTTCTCAAATTAAATCGCTATAAAGATGCGGTTGAATCTTATGATAAAGCAGTTCGCTTAAAACCAGACTATTTTCAAGCCTGGTACAGTAAAGGCAATGCACTTAGTAATTTGAAACGGTATCAAGACGCAATTGAATCCTACCAAAAAGCCGTTCAGTTAAAACCCGATTCTTATGAAGCTTGGTACAATTTAGGTTGGTCACTGCATCAATTGCGCCGGTATGAAGAAGCTTTTGGATCTTATGATAAAGTAATTCAGTTACAGCCAAATGATGCCCAAGCATGGTACAACCGAGGCAATGCGCTGTACAACTTGAAGCGGTACGAACAAGCGGTTAATTCTTATGACAGCGCAGTGTATATCAAGCCAGATAACTATGAAGCTTGGTACAGTCGGGGTAATGCTTTATTTAGCTTGAAACGATACGAAGATGCAATGGTTTCTTATGAAAAAGCGGTGCAATTAAAACCGAATTTTCGCGAAGCTATTAAGGCACAAAAAGAGGCAGAAAGACAGTTAGAAGCAACCAATCCGCCTATTTTAGAAGAAAAACAGAAGAAAGATGAGCTGGTGGATAATAATCAGGCGCTTAAGTTTTAGTCAAATTCAAGTAATTACTTCGGTAGGGGAAGATAAGTTGGAGGAATTTTGCGTCTTTGCTTCGTGAAAATTGTGAGAGGATCACCAATTGTTGTCACCTTCCAAGGGGGCGATTCTAACTGACGGGCAGAGAGTAAAAATGGGGCGGAACGCATCATCCGCTTGACCATTAATTTGGGAGGAATGAAGGCGGATAAATAAGGTTCGTGAACACTGCCGGCATACAAATACGCCCCATTTTCTAGCCATCGTCCGCCCACAGTTTCTGGATCATCTGGAGTGGTTGCAGACCAACTATGAATAAAGTGAACGGCTGCGGGAAATTTCAGTTTAGGAACATCATCAACAACGGCTTGACCTTTCCCGACATTAAATGAGGCTTTATCCCCACTAGAATTAACAAAAACTAAATCATATTCCCATTCCTTAGCTATTAAATCCCGCCATTTTTCAAGGTTAGCTTGAGGTTGCTGCACCGCTTGAATTTTCACGCCTATGTTTTTTAACTCACTAGCTGCTAGACTCATTTCATATTCCAGCCATGAACCTTTATGCTGATAGCTATTATAAAGTAAGGCTGTTTTAGGCTCAAGAAAAATTGCACACATTGCTTGATAAACAGCCCGCGCCGGCGAACCGGCAATCCAACCAGCAACCGCCCAGCGTTCACCATTTTTGTTTCTGGCTAACCCGTCCGTTACGGCTAACTGATCTTTGGCATTTTTAGGGGATTGATATTTAACAGCAAAGTCGCGAACAAGGGTAATCGTATCAATAGAATCCCCAAGCTTTTTATAAGGATAACCTGTCTGTTTGACGGCAGTTTCAATACTCGCTTCTAAACGCTGCATTTGTTCAGCAGTTAGGGTATCATTCGGCTGCCCAAAATTATCTTCTAGAAATACTAAAGGTTGACCGCGATCCGCAGCCAAAGCCACGGCTGCCGGCCATGCGGGGTCATTTTGCGAAGTGATTACAACTCCAGGAGGTTCCCACCCCAAACGCTTCCAGCTTTGCTGCAGCGATTCTATATCGGTTGCATTCCAAGCAGCCACGACAGCTTTAAGCATGGAATCTTGCAGAGTTTTACCCTTTGGTAAAGGATCTTTGACTGACGGCACATGAATTACCTCAGCCGACTCAAATCGCTGCAAAAACATCGGTGTGTACTTATTATCTTCAATCAAAATGGGCCAGCGTCCTTCTAGACTCCACTGCCCCAATGCAGCCAGAAATGTGGCTTCATCAGGAACCAATACAACACGATTCACGGTTGAAATTTTACTGTTCAGTGTGGCAATACGGAGGCCACTTTGAACCGGCCAAGGTTCTTCTAAAGCAGATGCCGGTAATGCAAACGGTCGTTTGAAATCTTCATTGAAACCGAATAAAACAAACACCAAGCCTACAAGTAAAGCCAGAACTAACAATCCAAGAAGCAGCCCTTTTCTCATAAAATTTTCCTCTAATATTTTTCAAAAATTTTGATAAGTAATCGTAAAAACATAGAAGTAGCAGCCAGCATTTGCTCCCTCCGAATCCTGTATGGCTATTCAAATAACGCACAGCTTTGTCACCGGCATCTCATCTGGCATTGAAAATATCGCTTGTTTGTGCGCGTGTCAAAGTGGCGATCGCACCCCAATGCCTAATCGCCTACGCTTTATGAAGAAAAGTAGCAATTTCCCTGAAGCTAAAAAACTCTGTGCCAGTATCAAACCAAGTCATTCACCCAAAGAGGGCCGGCAGCATCCCTTCTTCTGTTTTACCAGTTATTGTGCTATTTCAACTGTAAAATAAAAAATCAACATGGGCGAGCATCCAGACTTTTCTAACCCGGGCTATCAGGCTATCAGAGAATTAGGGCGCAACCGGGAAGCAGGGCGCATTACCTACTTGGCGACTGCACTTAATCACAACCAACAAGTTGTAATCAAAGAATTCCGCTTTGCAATGACCGGCTCTGATTGGTCGGGTTATAAAGCCTATCAGCGCGAAATCGAAGTTTTGCAACAGCTCGATCATCCCCGCATTCCTAAATACCTCGATTCCTTTGAAACATTAGCCGGTTTTTGCCTGGTGCAGGAATATAAAAACGCACCGTCTTTAGCCGAAAGAAACAGTTTTACACCCGAAGAAGTTAAGCAAATAGCTAAATCTGTATTAGAAATTTTAGTTTATCTGCAAAACCGTGTTCCCTCAGTTATCCATCGAGATATTAAACCTGAAAATATCTTGGTTGACGAGCAATTTAATGCTTATCTCATTGACTTTGGGTTTGCCAGGATTCGCGGTGGGGAATTGGCGATGAGTAGTGTAGCCGCCGGCACCCCTGGCTTCATGCCGCCAGAAGAACAATTTGGCCGCAGTCTTACAGAAGCCTCAGATCTCTACAGTTTAGGAGCAACCTTAATTTGCCTGCTCACCGGCACCCGTTCCGTTGATGTTGGCAATTTAATGGATGATAACTATCGTTTTAATTTCAAAAGCAAAACTCCCAAAATCAATCCCCTGTTTACTGATTGGTTGGAAAAAATGGTAGCCCCCAATCTCAAACAGCGTTATCGCAATGCCGGCGCTGCCTTAAAAGCATTAAAGCCGATGAAAGGTACAGCCACAGCCCTAGAAATTCTGGGAAGATCCCTACAACAAAGAAAACTAGCCATCACTATTTTTGGACTAGCGACTATCACCCTTGGTGGGTTCAATCTTCTATCAAATTTCTTACCGTTGTCCCTTGAAGCCGCGATTGAGGAGGAGGTGCGGCGAGAGAAGCGATGCCCAGGGTGCGAGCTCATACACATAAACCTTGAGGGTGCCGACCTATCTGGTGGTGATCTGAGCCGTGCCGATCTGAAGGATGTCAACGTGATGGGTGCCGATCTGAGCGATGCCAATCTGAGCGATGCAGACTTGAGACGTGCAGACTTCAGCCGTGCCAACCTATCTGGTGCCAACCTATCTGGTGCAAAGCTTGGGGGTGCCATGCTATGGCAGAGCAAGCTAGGGGGGGCCGACTTGAGGAATGCCAACTTGAGGGATACCAACCTTGGATTGGCCGCCCTGAATAATGCTAACTTGAGGGGTGCCCAGCTAGAGGGAGCTAACTTGTGGCGTGCAGACTTCAGCCGTGCCAACCTATCGGGTGCCAACTTGAAGGATGCCAACTTGAAGGATGCCAACTTGAAGGATGCCAACCTGGAGAATGCAATCATGCCGGATGGCACAAAACACAAGTAGACATTAGTCCAAATCTCTATCGTTGAATGCAGGTAGGTCTGTGAGAGGCAGCGCTAAAATTATTAAGCACTGTTACGTGATGCCTCCATGTCCCACCCTGCTGAAAAATCAGACGCCCTGCTTGGTGTATCTAAAAATGGCCACAACCCCGACCCTCAACCGGCGGGTGGAAACACGATTCGCATTCGGGGTGCGAGGCAGCACAACCTGAAAAATATCGATCTGGAGTTGCCGCGAGATCGCCTGATTGTGTTCACCGGCGTCTCTGGTTCCGGCAAATCTTCCCTCGCCTTCGATACCATCTTTGCAGAGGGACAGCGCCGCTATGTGGAATCTCTCAGCGCTTATGCACGGCAATTCTTGGGACAGTTGGATAAGCCTGATGTCGATGCGATTGAGGGTTTAAGTCCCGCGATTTCGATTGATCAAAAGTCTACCTCCCACAACCCGCGCTCAACGGTTGGCACCGTAACGGAGATTTACGATTATTTTAGATTGCTATTTGGGCGTGCCGGTGAACCTTACTGTCCTCATTGTGATCGCAGCATTGCCCCCCAAACGATTGATGAGATGTGCGATCGCATCATGGACTTGCCAGATCGCACGAAATTTCAAATTCTTGCCCCCGTCGTCCGTGGCAAGAAAGGGACTCATAAGAAACTTTTGTCAAGTCTTGCTTCAGAAGGATTTGTTCGCGTCCGCGTGAATGGAGAAGTGCGCGAACTTTCTGACACGATTGAATTAGATAAAAATTATACGCATACGATTGAAATTGTCATTGACCGACTTGTAAAAAAATCCGGGATAGAAGAACGCCTTACAGATTCTCTGACAACTTGTTTGCGACATTCTAATGGCATTGCCATAATTTTAATTAATGAGCCGGCAGGCGATCCGCCTTTAACTCCTCCCAATCAGGATGCAGAAGAAAAGCCGGCAAACAATGACCAAGAATTAGTATTTTCTGAAAACTTTGCTTGCCCAGAACATGGGGCGGTAATGGAAGAACTTTCGCCGCGATTGTTCTCGTTTAATTCGCCTTATGGTGCCTGCCCAAGCTGTCACGGTTTGGGGAGTTTGCGAAGATTTTCTCCTGAGATGGTGGTGCCCGATCTGGAAGCGCCGGTTTACAGTGCGATTGCGCCTTGGTCAGACAAAGATAACTCTTATTATCTATCTTTACTTTACAGTGCCGGTAAAGCTTTTGGCTTTGATATTAACACTTCTTGGAAGCAACTAACCACAGAACAACAGCACATTTTACTGCACGGTTCTGAAGAAGCAATTTTGATTGAAGCCGATTCTCGTTACCGCAACGGGCAAGGCTATCGCCGACCCTTCCCAGGTGTTATTCCTATCTTACAGCGTCAGTACGATGAAACCTCTTCGGAGCTGCAAAAACAGAAATTAGAACCGTATTTAGTCGATCAAGCCTGTGAAGTTTGTCAGGGAAAACGTCTTAAAGCAGAAGCGCTTTCTGTAAGGTTGGGAGGTTCCCGAATTACCGATTTAACCGGCTCCTCGATCAGCGAATGTTTGGAACGCACGAATAACCTAAATTTAACTGAACGCCAAGCAAAAATTGCCGATTTAGTTGTGAGAGAAATTCGCGCACGGCTGCAATTTCTTCTCGATGTTGGCTTAGATTACCTCTCCTTAGATCGTCCAGCCATGACGCTTTCTGGGGGAGAAGCGCAGCGAATTCGCCTTGCTACCCAAATCGGTTCTGGACTTACCGGCGTTCTCTATGTTTTAGATGAACCGAGTATCGGATTGCATCAAAGAGACAACGGACGTTTGCTGAATACTTTAACAAAATTGCGGTCTTTAGGGAATACTTTAATTGTCGTCGAACACGATGAAGAAACGATTCGCGCAGCCGATTGTATTGTCGATATTGGCCCTCATGCCGGTGTTCACGGTGGGCAGATTGTCGCACAAGGCAATTTAGAAACACTATTAGCCGCAGAAGATTCGCTCACCGGCGCTTATTTGTCGGGACGCAGGGTCATAGAAACCCCATGCGAAAGAAGAGCGGGAAATGGCAAAAAACTGCAAATCAAAAATGCTTATCGTAATAACTTAAAACATATCAATGTTGACATTCCCCTTGGCAAGCTTGTCAGCGTCACCGGCGTCTCCGGTTCAGGTAAATCTACGCTGATTAACGAACTGCTTTATCCAGCATTGCAGCATCAACTCAGCCGCAAAGTTCCGTTGCCGAAAGAATTGGATGAGATCCAAGGACTCGACGCAATTGATAAAGCCATTGTAATTGATCAATCACCCATCGGTCGCACTCCTCGATCTAATCCCGCGACTTACACCGGCATCTTTGATGCCATTCGTGCGGTATTCGCGGAAACCATTGAAGCGAAAGCCAGAGGTTACAAACAAGGACAGTTTTCTTTTAACGTCAAAGGCGGACGTTGTGAAGCTTGCGGCGGGCAAGGCGTGAATGTTATTGAGATGAATTTCTTGCCCGATGTGTATGTACAATGTGAGGTGTGCAAAGGGGCGAGATATAACCGGGAAACGCTGCAAGTGAAGTACAAAAGCCAATCAATATCTGATGTTCTCAATATGACGGTTGAAGAAGCTTTAGAGATGTTTAAAAATATCCCTAAGGCGGGAAGCCGATTACAAACTTTAGTGGATGTTGGCTTAGGGTATATCCAATTAGGGCAGCCGGCACCTACCCTATCTGGTGGAGAAGCGCAGCGGGTAAAATTAGCAACCGAATTGTCTAAACGTGCAACTGGAAAAACCCTGTATTTAATCGATGAACCGACAACCGGCTTATCCTTTTATGATGTTCACCAGTTGCTCAATGTATTGCAGCGGTTAGTCGATAAAGGCAATTCAATTTTAGTGATTGAACATAATTTAGATGTGATTCGGTGTGCGGATTGGGTGATAGACTTAGGCCCAGAAGGGGGCAATAAAGGTGGAGAAATTATTGCAGAGGGAACTCCAGAACAAGTGGCGAAAAGTTCCCATTCTTATACAGGACAATATTTGAAGTCGGTGTTGCTACAACATCCGCCGGCAATTCAGATTAATAAAGACAAGTTAAAAAAGAAAGCTTAGATTGCGTTCCTCTTATAGTAAGTTGGGTTAAGGAACAAAAACCCAACAAACCCCTAGAGGAAAAGATGCCGGCAGCGGTTCAAGAAAGATGGGTAGAGCCATAGCGAAGCCCATCCTACAATTCTTGATAAGAAAACGTACGTCGGCAATGGTTAAACGATTGCTGCACGAATCATAGTCAAAAACCAAGGAAATTTGGAGAAAATACAGCCAAAAGAGTTGCGTTGCCGGCAACACTTCAGCCCCTAAAACCCTTCTATATCAATCTTTTGAAACGGAGAGGGTGGGATTTGAACCCACGGTGAAGTTACCCCCACACAGCATTTCCAGTGCTGCGCCTTAAACCGCTCGGCCACCTCTCCAGGTGAAAATGGGCTTTTTGTTTATTTGCCACATTTGCCACAGGAAAACTATATTAGCAGAACCCTGGTAAGTTTGAAAAGAGAATTCTCAAATTTATTTTTTTGCCCCAGTGCCGCACCGGCTAGATCGGGGTGCCGGTTTTATCGTACTCTCTACTCAGGCCCATAATAGATGAGGGCATGGGGCATCGATAATAAATCATAGAGAATGCTCTCCCCCTCCCCGACTCTTCCCTAGCCTCTAAGTCTTTCTATTAAAATCTGATGACTCGCTCTCACAAAATTACCATTCACAACCGGCAAACCGGCAAGCGACACATTATTGTGGTGCCCGAAGATCGCTACATCCTGCAAAGTGCTGAAAATCAAGGCGTAGAGCTGCCCTTTTCCTGTCGCAATGGGGCGTGTACCACCTGTGCGGTGCGCGTGAAAACCGGCGAAATTTACCAGCCAGAAGCAATGGGGCTATCTCCTGATTTGCGGAAACGCGGCTACGCCTTGTTGTGCGTCAGTTATGCCCGTTGCGACTTAGAAGTGGAAACCCAAGATGAGGATGAAGTTTACGAACTCCAATTCGGGCGCTACTTTGGCAAAGGTAAAATTCGGGCGGGATTGCCGTTGGATGAAGATTGAAGATTTTGAACCGCAGATTCCGCAGGTGAAACGCAGATGGGTTTCATCCCTAATTCTTTGTTTTTTAGGTATTTTTGCTGCGGTGTATCTAATTGGCTGTGAAAAACCGGCACCCCCGCAAGGATTAACGGTTAATGTTGAACGGGTGGTTAGCGGGCAAACTTTGGAGATTGCCGGCACTTCTGGCACATTCGAGAGGGTGCGGCTGATTGGCGTTGAGGCACCCGATTTGAAGCAGCAGCCTTGGGGAATGGAGGCGGCAAAACGCTTAGAAGAAATGATTCAGGGACAGCCGGTGTTGTTAGAGTTTGATGTTGAGGAAAAATATTGCTACAAAGAGCGCTGCACCCAGTTAGCTTACGTGTGGCAAAATGGGCAGATGCTCAATGAGCAACTAGCAAAAGCCGGTTCTGTGCTGGCGCTGCCGCGTTCCCCTAACTCGAAATACACGGAACGTCTCGCACACGCCCAGGAATGGGCAAGACTCATGGGGCTGGGCATTTGGAACCCGGAAAACCCGATGCGCCTGACTCCTGCAGAGTTTCGCAGTCAAAATCAGTCATAATTGTCCATTGTTCTTCATCAATCACCCATCATCCATGACTGATGTCCAACTGAAAATTTTCTTAGATATCGCAACAGAAGCAGCACTGGCTGCCGGCGCAGTGTTGCAAGCTTACTGGGGCAACTTAGAGGAAGTTCAAGAAAAAGGGCGTCCTGGGGATTTGGTGACGGAAGCGGATAAAGCCGCTGAAAAAGCAATTTTGGAAGTTTTGCGGCGTCACGTACCCGATCACGGAATTTTAGCCGAGGAAAGTGGGGCGTTGGGAGATACCACCGGCACCTACCTCTGGGCAATCGATCCCCTCGACGGCACCACCAACTACGCCCACCAGTATCCCTTCTCATCTGCCTCTGTGGGGCTGCTGATTGACGGGGTTCCTTCTGTGGGAGCGATTTTTGACCCTTTCCATAATGAATTATTTAGAGCCGGCAAAGGGCTGGGTGCCACGCGCAACCGGCGTCCCATCCAAGTTTCCCAAACCCCTTTGTTAAGTAAAAGTTTACTCGTCTCCGGCTTTGCCTACGACCGACGTGAAACCACCGACAATAACTATGCGGAATTCTGTCATCTCACCCATTTAACTCAGGGCGTGCGGCGCAGTGGATCGGCATCCCTCGATTTAGCCCATGTTGCCTGTGGGCGTTTAGATGGATACTGGGAGCGAGGTTTATCCCCTTGGGATGTAGCAGCCGGCGTAGTCTTAGTTGAAGAAGCCGGTGGGCGAGTCACCGCTTATGATGGCAGCCCTTTCCAAATCCGCTCTGGAAGAATTCTCGCAACCAACGGTCAAATTCACGCCGAGCTAAGCAAAGAATTATTACAAGTTCCGAGCCTAACCTCTTGGGGAGATGCTGTACCTTCGAGGAATCACTAATGCCGTGAATTGGGTTCCCAAGGTACATTAGAAACAACCGATAGGCAGCGAAGTGGGATGGCGCACCATGTCTTTTCAAATTGAACAAGGATTATTTAAGTTTGACTTCACAGATCATCACGCCATTTTAGGGGTTCCTGTTGATGCGGAGTTTAATGACATCCGCAAGCGGTATCTCAAGATTGCTCGTCGCCTGCATCCTGATAGTTGCAAGGCTGACAATGAAGCGGATAAACAACTAGCGAGTGATCTATTTTCAAAGCTAGTGAGTCCCGCTTACACGAAATTCTCCAATGAGCGTGAACGTGCGGAATATTCTGTCCTTTTAGGGTTGATGGGAAAGCGCTGTCTTCAAGAGGCATCTAAGATCCAACTTCACAGTGATCTGGCAAAACAGTTATCTAAAGCAGGTGAGTTTGAAAGAGCTTACAAAACTTTAGTAGCAAATTTGGCAGAAACTGAGTATCAATCTTTATCGCAAACTCTCAACGTGATTGCCCAAATCAGTGAACTCAATATGGTTTATCTGATGCGGCAAGAAAGTAGAGGCGCAGTTGTCGGGCAAACCCAGCAGACTCAAAAGCCGGCAGCAACAGGGATGCCGGCAGCTTCAACTCGCCCCCCAGCCGCAGCTTCCACAACTGCCCCCCCACCGCCACCGCCTCCAAAAGCGGAGTCACGGGCGGAAGGATACTACCGGCGCGCGGAAGATTGGATGAGCAAAAACAATTTTGCTCAAGCCATTATCGAACTGCGGGACGCCCTCAAGCTTGAGCCGAATAGTAGCCAGTGTCATGGCTTATTGGGGATGATTTATGTGAAGCAAAATCAGGCAACAATGGCTAAGGTTCATATTAATAAAGCCTTGCAGTTGAACCCTGAAGAGAAAGTAGCACTCGATGCGAAGAGATTGCTAGAAAAGCCGCCTCAAAAAGGTGGAACCAAGGGTGGGACATCCAAAACATCGCCGAAATCAGGTAAGCCCGATCAGCCCGGTGGTGGTATCTTTGGAGGGTTGTTTGGAGGTGGCGGGAAGAAAAAATAATGGTTTATCAACCACCAACCGGCGCGAGGGATTTATTACCCCTCGATGTGGCTCAAAAACACTGGATAGAAGAGCGCTTGCGAACAGTTTTTCGCCGCTGGGGCTATCACCGAATTATTACCTCAACCCTAGAGCGGTTGGACACGCTGATGGCTGGGGGTGCTGTCCAGCCATCGACTGTAATCCAGCTGCGCGATGCCGAGGATGAGGTGCTGGGGTTGCGCCCAGAGTTGACGGCTTCCATTGCCCGTGCGGCGGTGACTCGCATGGCGGGGACAACCTATCCCCAGCGCCTTTACTACAATGCCAATGTGTTCCGCACAGCCGGCGAAGGGATTCACGGCGGGCAGCAGGAGTTTTACCAAGCTGGGGTGGAATTGCTCGGTGCCGGCGGCGTGATGGCGGATGCCGAGATTTTGCTGCTGTTGTCCCAGTGCTTGCAGAGTTTGGGGCTGAACCAATGGCGGGTGATTTTAGGGGAAGCCGGCTTGATGCAATCGCTGCTTGCTGCTTTTGAGCCGGCATTGCAAAATCAGGTGCGGCACGCAATTGCCCATCTAGATCGCATTGCTCTAGAAACCTTGCCCCTCTCCCCCGATCAGCGAGAACGAGCGCTGTTTTTGTTCGATTTGCGGGGACGCCCTGCTGACGTGCTGCAACGTGTCGGTCAATTGAGCTTGGATGCACATCAGCAGCAAATTGTCAATAATCTCAAATCTCTGGTCGAATTACTGAACGAGTCGTCAGCATTTCCAGTAATTTTGGATCTGAGCTTGATTCAAACCTTTGACTACTACACCGGCATTGTCTTTGAAGTCGTCAGCGAAAGCGAAGCAGGACAGCAAGTGTTAGGCCAAGGCGGACGCTATGACCAACTGCTGGGACTGTATCATCCTCAAGGGGAAACCTATCCGGGGATTGGGTTCTCGCTGAATATTGAAGACTTGCACGCCTGTTTGCTGCCAGGGGGTCAACTGCCGGCTTATACTGTGCCCAGTGATTGGTTAGTCGTGCCGGTGAGTTCTCAAGCGGATGCTGCTGCCTTTGCCTACGCCCAAAAACTCCGGCAAGACGGTGATTTAGTTCGGGTTGAGCTAGATTTCGGGCAGAGAGAAACACCCGAAGCCGTGCGAGAATACGCGCAGCAACGCCGCATTAAACAGATTGCTTGGGTCAAGGATGCCGGTGAACCGGAAATCGAAACGTTAAGCTAACGATTAAGAACTGCTGAGAGAGGAAGAACACTGTGCCGCACACGATTGTTACTAACACCTGTGAAGGCATCGCGGATTGCGTTGATGCCTGTCCAGTGGCTTGCATTCATCCCGGCCCTGGTAAGAATACGAAGGGAACGGATTGGTACTGGATTGACTTTGCAACTTGTATTGACTGCGGCATTTGTATGCAGGTGTGTCCTGTAGAAGGAGCAATTGTTGCAGAAGAACGCCCTGAGTTGCAAAAGACACCGCAATAAGTTTTGGGTGTCTGAGTGTATTTATGGCGCAGAGGGATGCAGAGCTTTTGACAGAAAATTTAAAGAAAACTCTAAGTCTGCGTTCTTCTGCGTTAAAAACTATTTTTATAAGTGGGGAATTTATAACTAGAGATAAACACAGATGAATTATTGATTTTTATTTGTCTTTTCATCTAAACAATCAACCTCTAGTAAAAATCTAAAGTCCCCATACCCAATGACATCAAACTATTAACCTTATCTGCGGTTTAAAAAATCAACCTTTGCCACATCTGCGTTTATCTGCGTGCATCTGCGGTTAAAAAATAAAACTTTGCCACCAGCTTTCTCTTAATGCTGCAAAAATTATAATGATAGACCTGCTGCTAGTCATGACTGTGGGGTTTCTTGGCAGTTTTGGCCACTGTGTAGGAATGTGTGGCCCCCTAACTGTGGCATTTTCTCTGTCGGGCAAGTCAGAAACTCAGCCTAGTTGGCAGCAACAATTTTATTTTCATTTCCTATTAAACTTCGGACGAATTGTTAGTTATGCCTTAGTAGGTGCCGCTATTGGGGCATTAGGTTCTGCCGTTATAGCTAGCGGTCAATTGGCCGGCATTGGTAGCGTTTTGCGCCGACTGATTGCCATTTTCACCGGCATCCTACTCGTCTGGTTTGGTTTAGTGCAAATTAAACCAGAACTCTTGCCACGTCTGCCGGTGTTTCATCCACTGGCAGAAGGCAACTGGCACAACCGGCTTCAAAAAGCAATGCTCAACCTCTCCACACAAAACAGCCGATGGACGCCGGCATTATTAGGACTGGTGTGGGGTTTAATTCCTTGCGGTTTTCTCTATGCCGCCCAAATTAAAGCCGCCGAAACCGGCAACCTCTGGATGGGTGCGGCAACCATGTTGGCGTTTGGGCTGGGAACAATGCCAAGTATGCTCGGTGTGGGCGTTTCCGCATCGAGATTGAGCGCAAGCCGGCGCAGCCAACTCTTTAAGCTAGGAGGCTGGGTTACGCTTACGATTGGCATCCTCACGTTGCTGCGGACGGATGAAATGGTAGATTATACCGGCCATGCGGCGCTGCTGTGTCTGCTTTTAGCCCTGATCGCCCGTCCCATCAGTCGATTGTGGCCGGCACCCCTACGCTACCGTCGCGCTTTGGGTGTGGGAGCGTTTGTGCTATCGGTGGCTCACACGTTTCACATGATGGAGCACACGCTGAACTGGAATTTTGACGCTGTCTCCTTTATGTTGCAACAGCATCAGGCGGGAATGTGGGCCGGCATTTTGGCGCTGGTATTGATGATCCCGCTAGCACTCACCAGTTTTGACCGTGCTGTGAGTTATTTGGGAACACGCTGGCGACTGTTGCATCTGTTAAGTGTGCCGGCGTTTGTGTTGTGTGCCGGTCATGCTGTGCTGCTGGGTTCCCATTATTTGGGGGCGTTGGAATGGACTTGGGGCAGTAAACTGAATGCAGCTTTACTGGGAGCGATTGCACTGGCTGTATTGCTGGTGCGGTTGCGCCTGTTTTGGTCAATTCTATTTTTAGAAAGATTTTATGCACCACCGTCTCAACGCTAGTCAATTTCTAGTGGGTTTACTGCTGTGTTCTTCTGCACCGGCTCTGATTTTGCCGGCTTTGGCACATAATGTTGAAATTTCTGGGGATGTTGCTGCAACTTTTCATTTGGAACCGAATCATAACCCGAAAGCTGGAGAGCCGGCTAAGGTTTGGTTTGCGCTGACTCGCAAGGGTGGCGCAACGATACCGTTGGAGAAGTGTGATTGTCAGTTGGCTATCTTTTCGTTGCCGCGTGCTGCTAATGCTAAGCCGTTGATGATGCCGGTTTTAAAAAGTATTAATGCTGAACGATATAAGGGAATTCCGGGTGCTGATGTTGTGTTTCCGAAGGCCGGTTCTTATGAGTTAGAATTCAGCGGATCTGCTAAGGTTGCGGGGGATTTTCGGGCTTTTCAGATGAAATATCGGGTTAATGTCAGCCGTTAACTGTCAGAAACAGAAGCCGGAATTAAGAGATTAGACGAAAGAAAATTCTTAATTCCCTAATCTCTCAATCCCGGCTAAGACTGATGTTACAGACTGGACATAACTTCCCGTGCTGCTGCTAAGGTGCGGTTAATGTCGTCGTCTGTGTGGGCGAGGGAGGTGAATCCTGCTTCGTATTGGGAGGGGGCGAGGTAAATGCCGTGTTCTAGCATTCCGCGATGAAATCGGCTGAATTTGCCTGAATCTGACTTTTTGGCGTCTTCGTAGCTATGAACCGGCCCGCCTGTGAAGAATAGGCCAAACATGGCGCTGATTTGTCCTCCGCAGGCGGCATGGCCGGTTTCGTGGGCGATTTGCACTAAGCCATCTGCGAGTTTTTTGGTGATTTTGTCAAGCTGCTCGTAGGTGCCTGGTTTTTGCAGCAATTCTAGGGTTTTGATACCGGCTGTCATGGCGAGGGGGTTGCCGGAAAGGGTGCCGGCTTGATACATTGGCCCTGCGGGGGCGACCATTGACATGATATCTTTGCGTCCACCGTAAGCGCCGACGGGTAAGCCGCCGCCGATGATTTTACCGAGGGTGGTTAAGTCGGGGGTGACGCCGAATTTTTCTTGAGCGCCGCCGTATGCGATTCTGAAGCCGGTCATGACTTCGTCAAAGACGAGCAATGCGCCGTTTTCTTGGGTCAGTTCGCGCAACCCTTCTAAGAAGCCGGCATCGGGGACAATGAAGCCGGCATTGCCGACAACGGGTTCTAAAATGACGCCGGCAATTTCATCTGGGTTTTCGGCAAATAAGGCTTTAACGGCCTCTAAGTCGTTAAAGGGCGCTGTGAGGGTGGTGTTGGTTGCGGATTTAGGGACGCCGGGAGAGTCAGGTAAGCCCAAGGTGGCCACCCCGGAGCCGGCTTTGACCAAGAACATATCGGCGTGTCCGTGGTAGCAGCCTTCAAATTTAATGATTTTGTCGCGGCTGGTGAAAGCCCGCATCAAGCGCAGGACAGACATACACGCTTCTGTCCCGGAGTTGACAAAGCGCACCATTTCAATACTAGGAACGGCGTCGATTACCATTTCTGCCAGCACGTTTTCTAGCACGGAGGGGGCACCAAAGCTTGTGCCTTTTTCTAGGGCATCGTGTAGGGCGCTGATCACCTCTGGATGGGCGTGACCGCAAATTGCTGGCCCCCAGGTGCCGACGTAGTCGATATATTGGTTGCCGTCAACGTCCCATACATAAGCGCCTTTGACCCGATCAAAGACGATGGGTTGTCCTCCAACAGATTTGAAGGCACGGACTGGGGAGCTGACGCCCCCTGGCATGAGTTTCTGGGCGGCTGCAAAAATTTCTTCTGATTTGGTGGTGTTCAGGCTTGTGGTAATCAAAATTTATCTCCTCTATCAGTATTGTTTAATATAGGGCAGACGGCGCTGTCCACCCTACCGTTTTGTTTTATTAAACGCAAAGTCACAGGCTTGATGAATGATGGCTTAGGGTTGCGCCGGCACGAGAAACCCGCTTTCATTCCCGCTACATTTTTGCAGAATTGTTTTATTTTATAATCAACTTTCGTGTTTTAAACTTTAAATATTCTTTACATATCTTTAGTGGGTCTAAGTATAGTAGAATAAGTTGTCCGGTGGCCGGGAATCTTTAAGTACAAACGCGCCCCGAAGTTTTCTGTATCGTTTGAACCCGTGTTTATTGGCACTAAACCTACAATCAATTTATGCCTACTCCTGAAGTGACGCCCTTATCCCAATCTATCCCTGTAGAGAAAATTCGCTACAACGAACAGGGACTGGTGCCGGCAATTGTGCAAGATTATCTTGATGGCACGGTGTTGATGATGGCTTGGATGAATCAGGAATCTCTGCAAAAAACCCTGGAAACTGGAGAGACTTGGTTCTGGAGCCGATCACGTGCGGAATTATGGCATAAAGGCGCAACTTCGGGTCACATTCAGAAGGTGCGATCCCTCCGCTATGACTGCGATAGTGATGCGTTGCTGATCAGCGCTGAGCAAACGGGGGATATTGCTTGCCACACCGGCGAACGTAGCTGTTTTCATCAAGTAGACGAGCAAATTGTAGCGCCGCCGGCTGATATGTTGTCTCAGGTTTTTAAGGTGATTTGCAACCGGCGTGATCGTCCTAGTGAAGGTTCTTATACTGCTAAGTTGCTTGCCGGTGGGGATAACAAGATTCTTAAAAAAATTGGGGAAGAGTCGGCTGAAGTGGTGATGGCTTGTAAGGATGACGATCCAGATGCAATCGCTGGCGAAGTTGCGGATTTATTTTACCACACGTTAGTTGCTCTGGCGCACCATAAAGTTGATTTGCGAGCCGTTTATCAAAAATTTCATGAGCGCCAGCGCTCTGACTAATCTAGAAACATTATGCTGAGCTAATGAACGAATAATCGATAACAAGTTGCTGGAGAAAAGCAGAAAAGTAAAGTTGAATGAGGGTTGCTGGCATCCGAGGATTGCGAAGGTTTCATCGGTTAGGAAAATTGACCGCAGAAATTATTTTCTTTGAGGAACAAGCCGATCAAGATACTGCAAAATAAAAATGGTGAGGCCGACACTCAGGGCTAAAGCCGCCCACAAGCTATCAGCAAATGGTCTCGGCAAATCTAGCGCCCAGCCGCCTAAAGGGGGGCCAATCATGTAGCCGACTGCCCAGCAGAGGGAGTTGATAGACAGGTAAACGCCGCGCAAAGTTGTAGGGGCTAAATCGACAACGAGGGAGGAGGCGGCAGGGGTATAAGCAACGGTGGCGATTGCCAAGACGGCGAGTGCTAGCATTGCCCAAGCGATCGGGTAAGTTGTGGTGATGCCGGTGATCCCGATTAGGGTAAATCCGATTGCCCACAATATTGCTGAATAGATTAATGTCTGGGGATGGCTAAAGCGCCTCAAAAACCGGGCTACCGGCATCTGGCACACAATTAAAAGGGCAATGTGCCAGGTAAACAGGGCGCTAATGGTTGCTGTTGAAAATCCTTGATTGCTACCTTTAACGGCTACAAAATTACTGAAATAAAGGGGTGCAGTCGATTGGATTTGGGCGATATAAGTGGTAAATAACATGTTAACGAGGACGTAGACAAGAAGCGCTCGATCTTGCAATGCGATTTTCCAACCGTTTTTGAAAGATTGGTTGGATTTTGTTTTTTTATTTGTGTTGGTTGATTTCAGTTCTGGGGCGGGTTTTGCTGCCGGCTGATAAGTTTCTGAGATAGCTACCCAAATGACGCCAAAGAAGACTAGGAATGAAATGCCGTCAATCACAAATAGCAGCCGGTAAGCGCCGGTGAGTGAAATCAAAGCGCCTCCGAAAACTACGCCAAATTGCAAACCGAGACTATCTCCTAGTCGGGTTATGGCATAAGCTTCATGACGGGTTTCGGCATTGGTTAAATCTGCAATAATTGCTTCGGTTGCCGGCCAGTATAAACCAACACCGAAACCTAAAAGTAAGTTACCGGCAACTAAGAGGGGGAAATTATTCGCAGAGGCTAGGACGAATGATGCGCCGGCACATATCAAACACGAGAGTAAAAGTGTGCGCCGGCGTCCCCATGTCGGTGAGTCTGCCCAAGAACCGCTAAAAATGCGCCCGAAAATGCCAGAAACTGATGCGCTGCCTAAGGCTATTCCCACAGCAGTTTTTGTTAAACCCACCCGATCTGCAAAAAAAATGGGTGCGTAAAATAAGGTAAAGCCGGTGCCAATTCCTGATAGTAATCGACCCGCTACTAAAATCCAAACTTGGCGTTTTAGTTGAGGTATCCACGAGAAAAGTTTTTGTTTTAGCAAGGATTTCATTGAGTAAAGCTAGTTCAGCAATAGATTCTTTTTAACCGCAGATAAATTTAGAATTTGGGAATTTTTGCAAGCGGTTTAATTTTAATAAAGGCTGGTAAAATTTTAATGAGGCTCATAGATCGATGTTAATTGGCCCTTGCTTCTGCCGGCGTGGGTAATACCACCCTTATGAGTAGATATTTACCAGCTTGCTATGGTTACACAGACGACGCTCATCATCATAGGGATAGGCATTGCGCTGAGTACACTCATCCTGGGACTGATTTTTGCATATTACCGCGCCGGCTCGCGAAAAAAAGCTGGAATTCAATATTACAACCAGGGAATCACTAAGGCTAAGCGAGGAGACTGTGCGGGAGCAATTGAAGCTTTTACTCAGGCATTGCGAGTCAATTCCAATTTAGTAGAAGCTTACATCAAGCGGGGAATTGCGCGAGCTAAATTAGGACAGCAGCAAGAAGCTATTGAAGATTTTACTCACGTTATTATAATAAATCCTACCGATGCCAATGTTTATATGAACCGAGGAAATATTCGAGCTGATATAAACGATATGCAGGGAGCAATTGAGGACTATCGGAAAGCTGCTAAACTATTTTTTGAGAAAAAAGATCAGGCTAATTACCGGCAAGCACTCAGTGCTTTTAAACAGCTACAGCGCCGGCAAAAGCACCCAACTAAGGAAAGTAGTTCCTCTCAAGCCGATGAAGAAGTCTTCAATCAAGGATTATACAACGTTAAAATAGGCAATTATAAGGGAGCCATTGAAGATTTCAATCAAGTCTTGCAGCTTGCTCCTCAATCCGATAAAGCTTACTATAACAGAGGAATGGCTCGTTTCAAACTCAGCGATAATGAGGGAGCAAAAGCAGATTTTACTCAAGCCTTAAAGATTAATTCGAGATATGCAGAAGCTTATTTAAGCCGAGGGAGTGTTCACCGGAAACTCGGTTCTTACCAGCCAGCGATTCAAGATTTCACGCAAGCATTAGAACTTAAGCCTAATGATGCTCACGCTTATTATAACCGAGCTATCACTTACTCTGAACTTGGAGAGAAACGCCGTTCGCTAGATGATAAACGAAAAGCTTTAGAAGATTATCAAAAAGCAGCAAACCTATTTTTTGAGCAGGGAGACATGGTGAATTACAATCGGGCAATGAAGAATTTACCGGCAATAGAGGCAGGTGACATCGATTCGCAGCCGACACAGAACAATTCTAGCTTACCCAGTTCAACAACTTGTTCTAGCAATGCAGATAGAGAAAATCAGAGAAGCTTACCAAGCCTTAAACTAGAAAGGAAACTCATCAATCTTTTAAATGGCAATCGCAGTGCGGCTGAGCGATTAATCGAACAGACGAGATATAAAAATCCTGGGAAATCAGAGAATTGGTATTGGGAAAAAGTGATTTATGACTTGGAGCGTGATCGCCGGCAGTAAAATCATGCAACAGTCGCCATACCCCGCATCCAGAGAGCCATCGCTCATTTCACTAAGTAGTAATCTCTATTTACACTCAAAAAAATCTGTAAATCGCCTGAGTTTCTTAAAAACACTGGCATCGTTGAAGAGAAAGTAGATGCCACCCTGAAAAAATCTACGAAGCGCAGAAACACTGCTAGATTGTTTCTTCAAATAACTGTAGCACTTTTTACATTTATCTAAAAACCGCCATTGTAAACATTGTGAGGGTGAGAAGGCCAATTTTTTAGAAAAACCAGGATGATTAGCGTTGACAAACCATTTAGGATTGCTAGAGTCAGCACCGGCAAGGGTCTTATGAGGGAAAAACCTTTATAAGCCCGTAAATTACCCGATAACCAGCAACAAATTGTGATTTTAACAGGATTGCCCTGAGTGCTGCGTAAAATTGATTAAAGTACCGCCATAGCTCAGGGAGTATCTCAGTTTGGCAAAAACATCGTTCCTCCAGCAAGTTTTATCAAAGTGCCGGCAGTATGGGCTGCCGGTGCGATGCCCCCCAAATGGAACCCCTTCCCATTAAATGGTGTACCTGCCATCCACCGCCAAAACCCTCATCGCTCAGATACAAGCTGTGGAAATTTACAGTCACTTTTTCTATTACCGGGGAATGAAAAAGGCTCAGCATGGAGATTACAGAGGAGCAATTGAGGACTGGAATCAGGAATTGCAGCTGCATCCTGATTTTGCTCCCGCCTACTTTGATCGGGGCAATATCCGCCGCAAACTGAGAGATCCTCACGGTGCCATTGAAGATTACACCGAAGTTTTGCAGATTTCTCCTGACTGTGTCGATGCTTTTTTCAAACGAGGGAACGCCCAGCGTGAACTTGGAGAGAATGAAGGCGCTATCGAAGATTATACTGAAGTGCTGCGGCTCAATCCCTACTTTGCTGAAGCCTACAATAATCGGGGCAATGCCCGCCGCGAAACAGGAGACGCTCAGTGTGCGATTGAAGATTACAACAAAGCTCTACATCTTAATCCCTACTACGCCAAAGCCTACTACAACCGGGGGCTGGCTCATCGCCTCCTGGGAAAATCTCTGGCAGCCATTGAAGACTACAGCCAAGCGATTCGAGTCAATCCTGACTATGCCAAAGCTTACTACAATCGGGGTTTCACTTACTGCGATTTGGGAGTTAAGCAAAAAGCCCTCACAGATTTGCAGCACGCCGCCAATCTGTTTTTGAAACACCGGCACATGACAGCCTACCGCAAAATCATCAAGGATCTTAAAAACTTAGAGGGTTAAAGCAGCGATTTTAAGTTGCCAGATGTTGGTGTGCGAAGCCGGCAACCAATGAGCCATAACATATAAGGTTGAGTTGATTCCTAAGAAGTAGATTTTTTATGAGTGTGGCACCGTTTCTATTTGTAACCGATTTAGACAACACCCTCGTGGGGGATGACGACGCGTTAGAAGTTCTCAACCAGCACCTGAGTCAACATCGGCAAGCGCACGGAACTAAAATCGTTTATTCTACTGGACGATCGCTCACCAGTTATCGGCAGCTGAAAGCGGAAAAATCGCTCCTCGATCCGGATGCCTTAGTCACATCTGTTGGAACCGAAATCTACCATTCCAACGATGATACGCCCGATCCTGCCTGGGCAAACACCCTTTCCCAAGCCTGGGATCGGGATTTAGTGGTTGCCAGCACTAGCCATTTTTCCGATCTTGTGCCTCAGCCACAATCTGAGCAACGCCCCTTTAAAGTCAGTTATTTTCTCACAGAAGAAGCCGCTGTAGAAGTGCTGCCTCAGTTAAAAACTGTGTTAAAAGAGCGCGGTTTAGATGTCAAGCTGATCTACAGCGGCGGCAAAGACCTCGATATTTTACCCCACCACGGCGACAAAGGGTTAGCCATGCAATTTCTGCGCCGGCAGTTAGGAATTGATGCCAAACAAACCGTGGTTTGCGGTGATTCTGGTAATGATATTGCTTTGTTTGCTGTTGGCGAAGAACGCGGAATTATTGTGGGGAATGCCCAGTCAGAATTGCGCCGGTGGCATGAGGCTAACGCATCAGAGGTTTTATACTTGGCAAAAGCTTCTTGTGCCGGTGGCATTTTAGAAGGTTTAAATCACTTTGGCTTTTTGTAATCTCATGCCGGTAAACTTAGCTTAAATTAAACCTGCCTCCTTCGTCGGGCACGTGAGGCCCGACATTAAATTTAAGGGCAAAGCATTCGGATAGGAAAATTGCCGGCATTCTTGATAAATTGCTTTCCGAATGCTTTACCCCTACAGCCTTCATTTTTGAAGATTATTGTGCAAGTTCTGACTCGGCTAATTTTGTAGCTCAGTGATTAGATTCTTGAACTAAACAGTCGAGTTCTTGCTGCATTTTGCTGCGGACTTTTTCATAACACTCATCTACATAATTACGGTTGCCGGCAGCCTCACGCCCGTAGCGATCAAATACAATGGGAGCACAGACGCGAGTGTGAATGGGCAACGGTAGCGGAATGTGCGGCAAAGGGCCAATTCCTAACCCCCAAGGCAATCCTAAATAAATCGGAAAAACCACCGGATCGATGCCGAGTAACCAAGGCATTCCCCATTCATGAAGTTGCCGGATTTGCTGATAAAAATCTGCCAAGATAATTAAAGAATCATGAGCGCCGGTGGAGATAATCGGTACGATTGGCGCTTCTTCTCGCAATGCCAGTTTAATAAAGCCCTTACGCCCCGCAAAATGAATTTGATGGCGTAGACTGTGAGGGCGAAAAGCATCCTCAGCGCCGCCTGGATAAACAACAACGGCTGCATCTCGTTGGAGAGCACCCATTGCCATTTTAGGATGAGCAACGACAGCCCCGCAATTCACTGCTAATCGGGCGAGTTGGGGTACAAATTTCCAAATCGTTGGGTGCATCAGTCCGTAGGCTAAACGTTCTGTACCAAATCTGCGAAACCAGTCATACATAAACATAAACATATCGGGCACAATGATGCCGCCATTGTGAGAACCCACAACCAGCATCTTCCCCTCTGCCGGCAGATGATGCCAGCCATCAGTTTTCACCTGAAAATAGTGATCATAAAGCCATTCCCATATCGGCAGGAAAAACTTTATGACTTCAGGATCTCGCTCATCTAATGACCAACCATCAAACCGAGGGTGAGAGCTTTGGCTATTGCTTACCGGCTCACTTTTCGTAAGATCAAAAAAATCTAACACGGGGTTTTAACGACTCCACACACCAAAATTGCACTGTTTAGAATATTAATGCGAACGTGGCTATGAAGTAAAAAAATACTGCTTTTTCGCTTCTAGCCGTATCCGAGGAGGGTTGAGGTGCAAAGTAGAGAAAGACAGCATTCGCTGCAAAACTGAATAACTTGCCCAGATGAGTGAAAAACTTCCTAAACCGATAACAATTAAAAATAAGTCCGCGCTGTAGCAAAATACTCGCGAGGAATTATTCATCGGTTAAATCACTTTTGGGTTGCGTTTCACGGATGGAAATAATCGTAAATTTGCTGAGCTAAACGCGGCCCAATTCCAGGTGCTTCAGCTAACTGTGCGGGAGTGGCTGCACGGATGTAGTCAATTGAGCGAAAATGCGCCAGCAGTTGCTTTTGCCGCTCAAATCCTAAACCGGCAATTTCATCTAAGCGAGAACGCTTTAATGTATCGCTTCTCTGCTGCCGGTGGAAAGTGACGGCAAAGCGGTGCGCTTCATCTCGCAGCCGGCGCAACAACTGCACACCCGGCTGTTCTGCCTCTGTTTGGAGTGGCTGCGACTCACCGGGTAAGAAAATTTCCTCTCGCTGCTTGGCTAAACTCACCACTCGTAACTCTTCCAGCAAATTCATCTCCTGCAATACCGCAACCACTGATGAGAGTTGACCTTTGCCGCCGTCAATCATCACCAAATCTGGCCAATCGGGATTACCGGCCCGTTGCAATTTCGGATCTTCAGCATACTTGCGAAAACGACGCCCGATTACCTCGGCAAGGCTGGCAAAGTCATCTGAATGACCGGCCTTAACGTCAGGATTCTTGATTTTGTAGTGCCGATAATGCTGTTTTGCCGGCAACCCATCAATAAACACAACCTGGGACGCCACCGCATTGGAGCCTTGGATGTGAGAAATATCGTAACCTTCAATGCGGTGCGGCAAATCTGCCAAATCGACAATTTCAGCTAAATCTTGCATAGCTTGGGAATTGCGATCCCCCAGCTTTTGCATCCTCGCCAATTCATGCTGAGCGTTCCGCTCCACCATCTCAATCAATTCTGCCTTCAGTTGCCGCTGTGGGGCAAGAATGGTCACTTTTCGACCCTTGCGTTCACTTAACCAATCGGCCAGCATTTCCGCTTCTGGCAACTCATGCTGCACCAAAATCTCAGCCGGAATTTCCACCGGCTCTACAGTTTGATAATGTTCCTCTAACACTCGCTGTAAAATCGCTCCCGATTCGATTTGAGGCGAAGCAGAGAGGGGAACTGGGGGAGTGGGAACTTCGGCAACAAATCCCAAGCGTCCCACTAACTGGCCGGCACGAATTTGGAAGAGCTGAACGCAGGCGTGTTGCGCGTCAGAGGATAGAGCAATCGCATCCCGCGACACGGTATCATCCGGCAAAGAAACCTTTTGGTCGGCATTGAGCGCTCTTAAACCCCCAATCTGATCGCGAATTCGCGCCGCCTGCTCAAAGTTAAGCTGTTCTGCGGCTTGTTCCATCTGCGCTTTCAAGATGTCTGCAAGTTCTTGCGTTCTTCCTTGGAACACCATCGCGATTTTCTGCACGATTTTGCGATAGTCTTCCGGGGAAATCAGCATCTGACAGACACCCGGACAACGTCCCAAATCGTAGTTTAAACAAGGCCGGTCTTTAAACAGCGGTTGAGGTCGCTGCCGCAGGGGGAAAATGCGCTTGATGATATGCAAGGTGTTTCGCAACAGGCGCACATCAACATAAGGCCCATAGTAGCGGTCTTTTGCTTGACTGGCTCTGCGCTTGCGGGTAATGAAAATGCGGGGGTAATCTTCTGACCAAGTAATGCACAAATAAGGGTATTTCTTGTCATCTTTCAGCAACACGTTAAAGAAGGGCAAATGTTGCTTGACAAGATTTGCTTCTAGTGCAAGTGCTTCGGCTTCTGTATCCGTGACAATAAATTCAATTTCCGCCACCTGCTGCACCATCATAGCGATGCGTTCGCTGAGGTTCTGCCGGTCACGAAAATAGGAACGGACGCGAGAGCGCAATTTCTTAGATTTACCGATGTAGAGGATGCGATCACTCGAATCTCGCATCAAATAAACCCCGGGTTCCCCCGGAATCTCCTTGAGCCGGCTTTCCAAGCGGTCTGGATCTTTAACAAGCGGCAGCGTTTTGGTGGATGGCATGACAGGCAGGCTCGCTCAATGTCTAACACCATCATAGAAAAACCACGGCCTACAGGAGGGAGGAATCCCCACCTAGATTTCCGTATATCTAACGCCGCCATGAGATCCAGCCGGCTGAAGGCCGCTTTGTTGTTGAGATTGTTGGCGAATGGGAAGTTCAACCACAAACTCTGCTCCTCTATCAGGAGTCGAAATGCACCTTAAAAGACCGTTATGTTTTTCCTCTACAATTTGGTGGCTAATTGATAAACCAATGCCGGTGCCTTTACCGATAGGTTTTGTCGTAAAAAATGGTTCAAATAGGTGGCTTTGGACATCCTCACTCATACCAGGGCCATTGTCTGTAATTCGGATCATCACTTTGTTATCATCGCTCGCTTCAGTCCGAATCCAAATCTTATTAGGATGAGCTTTGATGTCGGCGGGAGAACGCTGTCGGTTGTAATCTTCTAAGGCATCAATTGCATTGGCTAAGAGATTCATAAAGACTTGATTCAGAGAGCCGGCATAGCACTCGACTTGAGGCAAATTCCCATATTCTTTGATCACTTCAATCGCGGGCCGGTCTGCTCTAGCTTTGAGCCGGCTTTGCAAAATCAGCAGCGTACTATCAATCCCCTCATGAATATTTACCAACTTCATTTGCGCTTCATCAAGTCGCGAAAAGATCCGCAGCGATTGGATAATTTCGCGGATGCGGTCTGCCCCAACTTTCATCGAACCCAGCAGTTTAGGCAAATCTTCTATTAAAAATTCTAGGTCGCTTCTCTCAATTTCTTTCTCAATTTCTGGCCCTGGATCTGGAAATTTTAGTTGATAAAGATTCAAGATTTTTAGCAAGTTTTGAGTATAGGTATGGGCGTAGGAAAGATTTCCATAAATAAAGTTGACTGGATTGTTAATTTCATGAGCAACACCAGCCACCAACTGCCCTAAAGAGGACATTTTTTCACCCTGAATGAGTTTAGTCTGGGTTTGTTTCAATTCTGCAAATGCTTGTTCTAACCATTTAGCTTGGGTTCGCATTTGTGCTTCTGATTGCTGCGATGCCATCTCCGCACTCAGGCGATCTTCGATTTCCTGTTTCAGCATATCGTTGGATTGCCTGAAACGCTGATTAGATTGAGAAAGTTCAGTAGTTCTTTCCTCAACCCGGTTTTCTAAATCTACGGTCAGTTCTAAGAGATCCATTTGTGCGACGGTTCGCTCTTTTATCTCATGTTGCAATTGCAAATTTTGTTCTTGGAGCTTTTTAGTTAAGTTGTGAATTCTCATGTGGATATTGACACGAGCTAAAACTTCTTCATGCTGAAGTGGCTTAGTGATGTAATCAACTGCCCCCAGTGTTAAGCCTCTCACCTTATCGACGGAGTCAGAAAGCGCCGTCATAAAAATTACGGGGATATCTTTGGCTGATTCATTTGCTTTCAGCCGGCGGCACGTTTCAAATCCATCAATTCCTGGCATCAACACATCCAGTAAAATGAGATCGGGCGGTGCGTATTCCACCTGCTCAAGTGCATCTTCACCATCCTGTGCCACAAAAACCTTGAAGCCGGAATTACTTAAGAAATCAAACAAAACTCCTAAATTGGTGGGAGTGTCATCGACGATTAAAATAATGCCTTTCTCAGCGTTTTTAACACTCATTTTTCGCTTCCTCTATATTTTTTTAAAAATTCTCGAATTTGTTTAACTTTGAAGCCTTTCGCGAACTGCTTCAGTTCTGTGGAAAATGGGATATATTGACTATCCAACTCCTCTAGTTTGGTTGCTTCCTCCTGAATGCCTGAGAGGTCGCCCATCATTGCCAAGTCCCAGAAAACCGCGATTTCTTCTGCCGGCGGCGCTACCATTGAGTCGTTATTTTTGAATCCTAAGTCCTGAGTTTTTTCGGGTTTTTTAGCTTTTTCATGGGGGGTTTCTTCGTAAACCCATTCCAGCTTCAAGTGAGTTCGTAATTTTTCTAAAAGTTCCTCAGATCGCACCGGCTTAGAGAGAAAGTCATCGCAGCCGGCATCCCAACTTTTTTGCTGCTCAAACTCAAAAACGCTGGCTGAGGAGGCAATCACCACCACACCGGCAAATTCGGCAGACTTGCGAATGCGTCTGGTTGCTTCAAAGCCGTCCATCACCGGCATCACCAAGTCTGTCAAAATTAAATTGGGTTCAAATTGGGCTGTTTTTTCCAGGCATTCTTGACCATTTGCCGCTTCAGCGATTTCAAATCCCAAAGGTTGTAGCAACCCAACTAAAATTGAGCGATTTTCTTGCTTGTCATCCACTACGAGAATTCTTCGATTCGTGCCTTTGAAACCAATAATTGTTCGCTCGTCTAATTTAAAGCGATTATTCAATTCTGGCAGTGTCAGTAAATCCAGCTCGAAAAAGAAAGTGCTGCCTTTTCCGGCGGTACTCTTCACCTTAATTTCGCCGCCCATCATCTCGACTAATTGCCGGCTAATTGCGAGTCCTAATCCCGTTCCTTCTGCCTTACGATTGTGTTCACCCACCTGATGAAAGGGCACAAATATCTCGGCTAATTGTTCAGCAGTCATGCCAACGCCGGTATCTTCTACTTGAAAGCGAATTCTGACGATTGGAGATTGGGAATGAGAAATGGGGGAATTGCTAGATTCTTCAGTTGAGACAATTCCAACTTTGAAGACAACACCACCGGCTTCAGTAAACTTAACAGCATTGCCCAGTAAGTTAATTAAAACTTGTCGCAATCGTTTCTCATCGGCTTGGATGCCGGCGGGAAGTTGAGTTAGGGGTTCATAAATTAGCGAAATTCCTTTTTCGTTGGCACGAATCTGGCAGATTTCGGTAATTCCTTCTAAAAATTCAGGAAACCGAAATTCATTGGCGTGGATTTCCATTTTCCGCGCTTCGATTTTAGAAAGGTCTAAAATGTCATTAATCACATTTAACAGGTGATCGCCGCATTGATAAATAATATTGACGGAATCTTTGTGTGAGTTACTTAAATTCCTGTCTCGTTTAAGGATTTGAGCATACCCCAAAATTCCATTGAGGGGCGTTCGCAGTTCATGGCTCATATTTGCTAGGAATTCGCTCTTGGCGCGGCTAGCTGATTTAGCTATTTCTTCGGCTTTTTGCAAGTGGATATTTTTTTCATTTAACTCTTGGGTTCGCTCTTCTACTTTGGCTTCTAGAGTGTGATAGAGTTGGGCGTTTTCTAGGGCAACTGCAGCTTGTCCTGATAATATCCGCAAGACTTCTACTCGCCTGGGGGTAAAAGCACCTGAAGTTAAATTGTTTTCCAGGTAAAGGATGGCGGTGAGTTGACCTTGATAAAGGATAGGCGTGCAGAGAACTGATTTTGGTTGATGTTGGGTGATGTAAGGGTCGGTGTTAAAGATTTCCTCGCTTCTTGCATCATTTAATACGAGTTCTTTCTGAGTTCTGGCGACATAATTAAGCACCGACATCGGTAACTGCTGGCTCGTTGAAACCGGCACCGATTCCAGCACTCGTACCTCATCTTTAGTCCCGGTTGCTTCTAGGAAAAGTTGTCCTTTCTTTGACAAGACGAGCGAGCCGGTTTGTGCGCCGGCATTTTCTATCAATATTTTCATTAACTTGTCAAGCAAGTTAGACAGTACAATTTCACCAGAAATAGCGTGTGATGCTTTCATCAACGTTGTTAAATCTAGCATTTCTGAAATTGCCGAGCCGGTGGAAGTGACGGTTCCCTGCATCGTCTGCGTAATTGGCTCCGTTACCTTTTGATTCATTTTCTGCTGAAGGACGGCAGCAAGTAATTGCGGATAGTGTTTTTCTAAATGCTCTACTTTAGTGATTGCTCCCCAACGCACATAAGCATAGTAAGCATTCGTCATGTAAGTTTGGGCAATGATTTCTTTACCCCATAACAGATAGAATTTAGCAGCCAATTCGTGAGCGAGTGCTTCTTCGTTGATGTACTCGTTTTCTTTAGCGAGAGCAATCGCGCGATCATACATCTCCATTGCCTCGACATTCTCACTCAATACCCGATGCCGTTCTGCCTTTACTAGATAGAATTTGTGCAGATGATTCATTGGGGCATGATGTGCCCATTTCTGCATCTTTTCTTGATTCGCTTGTACTTTGTCGAGAATGCCCTGTTGCTCTGACTCTGGGCAATCAATATACACTGCTAGCCGTACTAAAGAATCGTAAAAATGGAACAGAGGAACCAGAGGCAATCCTACCATTGCATTTAAATAGTTCTCGGCTATCGTAGTATTTTCAATTGCTTGAGAGTAGTTTTCAAACAAATAACAAAGTGAAATTTTATTTGAATATGAGTAAAAAATTGCTACATTATCATTGGCTTCCTCATGCAGCGGTAACCTTGTTTGCTCGTCGTACGCTTTACCCTTTAGAATGCAGGGATTTTCACTTCTTCCTAGTAGATTTAAAACAGCCTGCCAATAAATTTCTTGTAAATTAAGTGCGGTTTCTTGCTTAACTTTATAAATAGCATCTCTGTAATTTGCCATCTCTGTTTCCAGTCCAGTTAGTTCTTTGCCGCTAAAGTAAGCGCAATAGGAGTACACTATTAGACCAAAAGTAGCCCACTCTAAATCTCCCGTCTCCATTCCGCTAGCGTAAGCTAACATTAAAGGTTCCAATGTTTCTTTGAGATGTTCTTTCCAATGTCGGGTAAATATATTTACGATCACAACTGTCTTGGCTTTGATTTCTTTAGCATTTAACCTCGACAATAGACTTAATGCCAATTGACCGAACTGATAACCTGAATTAATATCTCCGACAATGCCACAAAGAAAAAGACCATAATTGGCATAAGCAACGGCTGACACAGAAGCATTACCATATTGAATGGATAATTGTACTTGTTTGCATACTGTCAAGGGCAGCAGTGTAGGAGCAGCAATGTATGTAGCAGCAAAGATACTTGACATAAGTCTCATGGCTGCTAGTTTATCGGGATCACTCATTAGAGGTAGGTCAATTAAATCCTCAATTCGTGTTCCACTCAAAATTTCCGCAGTTTCCCCTAATGCTTGCCCAATATCTGATGGGTTCGGCTGAGAGGGAAACTCCACTCCTAAAAGCTTTAAAACTTCTAGCGCTGTGTTAACCGCTTCTAGCAGCTTGTTCTGCGACACATAAGCTTGAATCAGGATTTCATAGACTTTCACTTTGCCCAGTAGCGTTTTAGCGCAGTTTTGTACAATTTCAACGAATCTTTGCATTCGCTCAAAATCACCGCTCAAAAAAGCGCTCTCTGCTGCTTCCTCATGCAGGGCTAATGTTAGTTCATATTGATTAGCCCAACTATTAGATGTCAACAGTTCTAAACCGACTTGCAAATATTTGACGGCGGAATCGTGTGCTGTCGCTGCTTTTGCTTTTTGGCCGGCAATCAAATTCAGCTCAGCCAACTCATATTTTTCAGACTCTGAGGTGAGGAATTCAGTCCCGTAATTCAGTTGATTAACTAAGGTAAAAATATTCTCTTTTCGGTCTTCTGGCGTTGTATTTTGCAGCAACAGTTGACCAATTTTTAAGTGCCTCTGTTTTTTCTCTTGCTCAGGAATCAAAGAATAAGCGGCTTGCTGCACTCGGTCGTGTAAAAACTTGTAGTCAACTTTAACATCGGTTAAGGTAATCCCGGCAGATTCCTCCTGAGTAAATGCTAAGGGAATTTTGTACTCATTACTTAAGGGTAAAATCAACCCCGCCTGAAGTGCCGGCCACAATTGAGCCGCCGTAGCTAAGGAAGACGCCTCATTCACAACACTCAAGACTTCTAAGTTAAATGTGTTGCCAATACAAGCTGCTAGTTTTAAAACTTTTTGGGTATCTTCGGGCAATTTGCGAATATTTTTAGCAATCAATTCAACAACGTTATAATCGGTGATGCCAATGGCTTGAATTTGCTCAAGATTCCACTGCCAAATTCCCGAATACACGTCATAAATTAACAAATCTTCTTGAGCCAGTGCTTTGAGCAGTTGCGTTAAGAAGAAGGGATTGCCTTGTGTTTTATTAAAAAGCAGTTCGGCTAGCTGCTTTGACTGGACATATTCATTTAACGTATCGACGATTAATTGTTCGACATGAACGAGTTCTAATGGGCCGAGTCCAATATTATTTACTGTCGCACCCATTTGACAAATCTTCTCAATCGTTTGAATTGTTGGATGGGTTGGAAAAACTTCGTTATCCCGATACGCACCAATCAGCAATAAATACTGGCTATCGCTATCAGTCATCAGCAGTTCAATTAATTTCAGGGAGGCTGAATCGGCCCACTGCAAGTCGTCTAAGAAGACAACAAGGGGATGTTCTTGAGCTGTAAATACGCCAATAAATTGTTTGAAGACGCGGCTGAAACGGTTTTGGGATTCACTTGCCCCCAGTTCGGGTACGGGGGGTTGTTTGCCGGTTATTAGTTCGATTTCGGGGATGACATCGATAATGACTTGCCCGTTCACGCCTAAGGCAAATAAGAGTTTTTCTTTCCACAGGTGAATTTCTGATTCACTTTCGGTCAGTAATTGTTGAATTAAGGATTGGAATGCTTGAATTAGGGAAGCATAAGGAATATTTCGTTTGAATTGGTCAAACTTGCCGGCAATAAAATAGCCCCTTTGCCGGACGATGGGTTTGTGAACTTCATTGACTAAAACGGTTTTGCCAATCCCAGAATAACCGGAAACAAGCATTAATTCGGTTCGGCCACCGGCAACGCGATCAAAGGTTTCTAAAAGCGTTAAAACTTCCGCTTCGCGACCGTAAAGTTTTTGCGGAATATTCAATAAACCGGCTCGATCTGCACTGCCCGGAATAAAATTAGAAACGCTGCCGGTTGTTTGCAGTTTCATCACACAAGTTTCTAGATCAAACTTTAACCACTCGGCACTTTGATACCGATCTTCAGCCATTTTGGCTAATAACTTCATCACAATCGATGAAATTGCCTCTGGAATTTCTGAATTGAGCTGTTGAGGCGGCACCGGCATTTTCGCAATGTGGCAGTGAACGAATTCTAAAGGATCAGTTGCAGAAAAAGGCAATTGACCTGTCAGCATTTCATAGAAAGTCACACCCAAAGAGTAAAAATCAGTCCGATAGTCTAATAACCGATTCATCCTGCCGGTTTGCTCCGGCGACATATAGGCAAGGGTGCCTTCCAACAAGTTGGGATTACTGAGGGTTTGGTTTTCTCTTTCCAAGCGAGAAGAAATGCTAAAGTCGATAATTTCAACCTGGAATGTTTCGGGGTTAATTAGAATATTGTGAGGCTTGATATCTTTATGAATAATCTTGTTTTTATGCAAGTCTCCTAAAATTTTAACTAATTGAATCGCAATGATTAAAAAATCATTGTTATTCAATTTATTTTTATCTGTCAAAAAATCTTTGAGAGACTTGCCGGTAAAATGTTCTAAAATCAGGGCCAAACCATTTTGAGAATTTTCTAAGGCGATGGATTTTACGACTCCTTCAATCTCCAGATTCTCCAAAATTTTATATTCATGTCTTAAGCGGGTAATATCGTCTATGGTGGGATACTCAGCTTTAAGAGTTTTAACAATCACTGATGTGTTCGCTATTTCTCTTATCCCGCTATAAATAATTGTTTTAAATCCTGTATGAAGCGTTTGATTTAGTTGGTAGCCAGGTAGTGTAATAGTCATTTTAGTTAAGTAAAACTTGGTAAGTTTAATAGATTTCTCTAAGGTGGGAAAAAAGACAGAGTCTTGAAAGTTTAGTTGCTCAACTGGCTCGAATGTAAACTTGCTCTCTCTCCCAAGCTAGCGTTTCTAGACAACTCTCCTAAATTGTCTCGCAGCATTTAGCTTCCCTTATAGCTCTTTCAAAGGAGGCAACTAGGTTAAACTCCTCCAGGGAAACGGGTATGATAGCAGCTCACTTACAGAGATCGTATCTTAGCCAACCGTATCCTTGCGCGAAGGCAATTTTTCGAGAGAAAGCCCTCACGGGTATAAGATGGGTTTGCCGGCTGAGGTGAGAGTCGAGAAGATAGATTTATAAAATCCTATGAGATGAGCGTATTATTCAGAATGCCCAAATTTATCAAAAAACTCTGACACTTCAATAAAATTAAAAATTAGTCCTGGTAAACGTTACATTTCTTAAGTAAATATAAAAAAACGCAACGAATTTGCGATCAACAGCCGGCTTTAGGATTTTCCAGTAAAACCAGCCGCCGGAACAGCGAGCAGAGCGGGTATCTTGATGCAAGCAGTCACTTTCTTTTAGTCTGCTCAGATAGCTCCCGCCTAGAGCAAGAAGCGAGAGAGAAAAATTACTAGACAGCTATTAATAACAGGTCAACATCTATCGCACCCTGAAAAATCCTCAATGGCTGGGGGTGCGGGCAACCATCAATATAATGCCTTTTTTAGGATTTTTAATGCTAATTTGTCTCTGTATTTCCCTGTATTTTGTTTAAAAACTCTCGAATTTCTTTGAGCTTAAAACCTTTTGTTAACTGCTTCAATTCTGTGACAAAGGGTATGTATTGAGTATCCAACTCTTCCAGTTGGGTTGCTTGATCTTGAATACCTCTGAGATCACCCATCATCACTAAATCCCACAGAATGGCAATTTCTTTTGCCGGCGGAATCACCATTGAGCCTTCATTTTTGACTCCTAAATCCTGTACGTTTTCTGCTTTTTTGGGTTTTTCATCTTGGTTTTCTTCATAAACCCATTCCAGCTTTAAGTGTCGTTTTAGTTTTTCTAAAAGCTCCTCGTATCGCACCGGCTTGAGGAGAAAATCATCACAGCCGGCATCCCAACTTTTCTGTTGCTCAAAATCAAAAACACTGGCTGAGGTAGCAATTACTACTATCTTGGCTAATTCGGGAGACTTGCGAATGCGCCTGGTTGCTTCAAAGCCGTCCATCACCGGCATCACTAAGTCTGTCAAAATCAAATCGGGTTGAAATTGCATAGTTTTCTCCAGACATTCATGCCCGTTCGTTGCTTCAGCAATTTCAAATCCTAAAGGCTGAAGCAAGCCAGCGAGAATCGAGCGATTTTCCCACTTGTCATCAACCACCAATAGCTTCCGTTTCTCTCCTTTGAACCCAATAATTGTTCGCTCATAAAACTTTAAGTAATTCTCCATTTTCGAGACTTTCTGCAAATCCAAATCAAAGAAGAAAATACTGCCTTTTCCAAGGCAACTTTCTACTTTAATTTCACCGCCCATCATTTCGACTAATTGTCGGCTAATTGCTAATCCTAATCCCGTTCCTTCTCCCTTGCGATTGTGTTCGCCCACTTGGTAGAATGGCAAAAATATCTCTCCTAACTGTTCGGGCGACATTCCAACGCCGGTGTCTTCGACTTGGAAGCGAATTTTAACAGTTGGAAATTCTGGATTAGAATTTGAGGGATTTGTTGAGTCTTCTCCTGCCGGCATTACGCCTACTTTAAAGGTGACTCCACCCACTTCGGTAAACTTGACAGCGTTGCCTAATAAGTTAATCAAAACTTGCCGTAACCGTTTCTCATCGCCCCGGATGCCGGTGGGCAGTTGAGTCAACGGTTCATAACTCAGCGAAATTCCTTTTTGTTCTGCCCGCAGTCGGCAAATTTCGACAATTCCTTCTAGAAATTCAGGAAACCGAAACTCTTTAGAGCTGATTTCCATTTTTCGCGCTTCAATTTTGGAAAGATCTAAGATATCATTAATTACATTTAATAAATGATCGCCACATTGATAAATAATATTCACCGAATGCTTATAGGATTCACTTAATTGTTGGTCTCGTTTAAGAATTTGAGCATATCCCAAAATTCCATTGAGGGGAGTTCGCAGTTCATGGCTCATGTTTGCTAGGAACTCGCTTTTCGCACGGCTCGCAGATTTAGCAGTTTTTTCGGCTTTTTGCAGATGAATATTTTTTTGTTCTAACTCTTGGGTTCGCTCTTGTACTTTTGCTTCTAAATTAGCATTGACTACTTCTAAATTGGCTTTGGCTGATTCTAAATCCGAATAGAGGCGAGCGTTTTCAATTGAAATAGCTGCTTGAGCCGATAAGAGTTTTAATACTTCCAATCGCTCGCGGGTAAAGGCTCCTGTTGTTAAATTGTTTTCCAAATAAAGAATGGCACTCAATTTGCCTTGATGGATGAGGGGTGTACATAATATAGATTTTGACTGATGTTTGATAATATAGACGTCTTGTATAAATGTGCCTTCACGACTTGCATCGTTGAGGACAACATTTTCTCGGGTTCGGGCTACATAGTTAATGATAGAAATGGGAACCGTTTTGCTGCTTAATGCCGGCAGTCCTTGCAGTACCGTTATATCTTCACTGTCCAAGGTTTCTTGCGCTTCAATGACCAACGTGCCGGCTTTCTCTAAAATCAAGCAGCCGATTTGTGCGCCGGCATTTTCGATTAAAATTTTCATCAACTTCTCGAGCAAATTGCATAGTACAATTTCCTCAGCAATAGCCTGCGATGCTTTCATCACCGCTCCTAAGTCCAGCATTTTTGAAATAGCTGAGCCGGTGGAAGTGATCCTTCCCTGGCTCGTCTGTCTCATAGTCTCATCGGCTTTTTGATTGATTTTTTGCTGCAAGACCGCACTTAATAATTCTGGGTAGCGTTTTTCTAAATGTTCAACTTTAGCGATTCCTCCCCAGCGCACGTAGGCGTAATAAGCATCCGTCATGTAAGTTTTCGCAATCGTTTCTTTCCCCCATGACACATAGAATTTGGCAGCCAGTTCGTGAGCGAGTGCTTCTTCGTTGATGTACTCGTTTTCTTTAGCAAGGGCAATCGCCTTGTCGTACATTTCCATTGCCTCAACCTTTTCACCAAGAACTCGATGCCGCTCTGCCTCCACTAGATAAAATTTATGCAGAAAGTTCATCGGAGCATGATGCGCCCATTTCTGCATCTTTTCTTGATTACTGTGTACCCGCTCAAGAATCTCCTGTTGTTGCGACTTCGTCGCCGCTTCGCTAACAGACTGTGAACGCTCAGGACACACACCTAGCCGTACTAGAGAATCATAAAAATAGAAAATAACAACCGTTAGCTGCCCAGCAGATGCGCCGAAAGAACTTTCTATTTGAGGGATATTTTTTAAGGCTTCTAGGTAATCCTCAAACAGATAACAAAGCACAAGTTTGTTCAAATATAAGTAATGAAGTGCAAGTTGGTTGTTGGTTTGCTGATGTAGCGGCAGCATTTTCTCTTCGTCGTAGGCTTCTCCTTTTAATTGGGATGGGTTTTGGTTTCTTCCCATCATGTTTAAGACGGCTTGCCAACATATCTTTGTATTATTAAGAGCTGTTTCTTGGCTGATTTTATGAAGGGCGTCTGTGTAAGTTGCGATGTCTTGTTCGAGCTGCATTAGTTGCTTGCCGGCAAAAAATGAGTAATGGCTCCACACCATGATGGCATAGCCGGCATATTCTAAATCTCCGGTTTCCAGCCCGCTAGAGAAAACCGACAGGAAAGGTTCTAAAGCATTCTTGACGTGTTCTTTCCAATGTTGAACGGCAGCATATACCAAGTGGCACGTCTTAGCTTCGATTTCTTTGGCATTTAACTTTGAGACGAGACGTAAAGCTAATTGACCGAACTCATAGCCCCGTTCAATATCTCCTATGACTCCACAAAGAAGAAGACTATATACGGCATATCCAAAGGGAGATACAGAAGCATTGCCATATTGAACGGATAAATCGACCTGTTTGCACACGGTTAAAGGCACCAGTGAGGGCCTCCCAGAATAGCAAGGAGAAAATATACTTGACAGAATTCTGATAGCAGCTAGTTGATGAGGATCGCTCATCTCAGGAAGATCGATTAAGTCCTCAATTCGCGTTCCGCTCAAAATTGCCGCAGTTTCCCCCAGCGCCTGCCCAATATCAGATGGGTTTGGCTCAG
Source organism: Microcoleus sp. FACHB-672 (assembly GCF_014695725.1). Classification (NCBI taxonomy): domain Bacteria; kingdom Bacillati; phylum Cyanobacteriota; class Cyanophyceae; order Oscillatoriales; family Microcoleaceae; genus Microcoleus; species Microcoleus sp. FACHB-672. The sequence goes on from NZ_JACJOU010000013.1 coordinate 131,434, forward strand.
TGGGAAAGTCTACCCCCAACTGCTTTAAGACTTGCAGCCCCGTATTCAGCGCTTCAAGTAACTTTTGCTGCGCCATATATGCTTGCATCTGGACTTCGTACACCTTCACTTTGTCCAGGAGGGATGTAGATTGTTGCAACACTACATTCGTCAATCTTTGCATTCCCTCAAAATCGCCATTCAGATAGGCCGCTTCTGCTGCTTCTTGATGCAGCGCTAATGTTAGTTCATACTGGCTGCTCCAGCTATGTTCTGCTAACAGTCCTAAACCGACTTGCAAATATTTGACGGCAGACTCATGGGCTGTCGCTGCTTTGGCTCTTTGACCGGCAATTAAATTAAGTTCTGCCAATTCATATTTTTCCGATTCGGAGGTGAGTAAATCCGTCCCATAATTCAGTTGATTAACTAGAGCAAAAATATTGTCTTTTCGATCTTGTGGCGTTGTTTTTTGCAGCAGCAATTGACCAATTTTTAAGTGTGCCTGTTTTTTGTGTTCATTGGGAATTAGAGAATAACACGCCTGCTGCACTCGGTCGTGTAAAAACTTGTAGTCAACTTTGACATCTGTTAAAGTAAACCCACTCGATTCTTCCTGAGTAAATACCAGCGGAATTTTGTATTCATTACCTTGAGGCAAAATCAAACCGGCCTGAAGTGCCGGCCAAAATTGAGCGGCTGTGATTACGGAAGATGCTTCATTCACAACACTCAAAACTTCTAAGTTAAAGCTGTTGCCCACACAAGCTGCTAATTTTAAAACTTTCTGTGTCTCTTCTGGCAGTTTGCGAATATTTCGGGCAATCAGTTCAACAACGTTATAATCAGTAATTCCAATCGCTTGAATGTGTTCAAGGTTCCACTGCCATTCCCTCGAATATAAGTCATAAATTAACAAGTCTTCCTGGTAAAGCGTTTTCAGCAGTTGGCTGAGGAAGAAAGGATTACCCCCAGTTTTGTTAAAAAGTAGTTCAGAAAGCGCTTTAGATCGAACAGATTCGTTTAAAGTTTCGCTGATTAATTCTTTAACATGAATCTCTTGTAAGGGTTTGAGTACAATATTATGAACGGTTGCGCCGGCAGCTTGAATCTTTTCAATGGTTTGAATTGTCGGATGCACTGGAGAAACTTCGTTATCCCGGTAAGCACCGATCAATAATAAATACTGACTCTCTGTATCCGTGATCAGAAATTCAAGCAATTTTAATGAGGCTAAATCTGCCCACTGCAAGTCATCCAAGAAAACAACCAGGGGATGTTCTTGGGTTGTAAATACGCCAATGAATTGTTTGAAAACTCGACTAAAACGGTTTTGCGACTCAGTCGCTCCCAGTTCAGAGACGGAAGGTTGTTTTCCAACAATTAATTCTAGTTCCGGGATGACATCGATAATGACTTGCCCGTTTATCCCTAAAGCCGATAACAGTTTTTCTTTCCAAGTTTGGATTTGCGCTTCGCTTTCGGTCAGTAATTGGCGAATTAATGATTGGAATGCTTGAATCAGGGAAGCATAAGGAATATTTCGTTTAAATTGGTCAAACTTGCCGGCAATAAAATAACCCCGCTGCCGGACAATGGGTTTGTGAACTTCATTGACTAAAACTGTTTTGCCAATCCCGGAATAACCGGAAACAAGCATTAACTCGCTTGTGCCACCGGCTACCCGATCAAAGGTTTCCAAAAGTCTGGAAACTTCTGCTTCTCTTCCGTAGAGTTTTTGAGGAATTAGCAATTGGCCGGCTTTATCTGCGCTGCCGGCAATAAAATCAGAAATCGTGCCGGTCATTTGCAGTTTCATCAAGCAAATTTCCAGATCAAATTTTAGACCTTCTGCACTTTGATACCGCTCTTCAGCCATTTTGGCTAATAACTTCATCACAATCGCTGAAACTGCCTCTGGAATTTCTGGATTGAGCTGTTGTGGCGGCACCGGCTTTTTCGCAATATGGCAGTGAACGAATTCTAAAGGATCAGTTGCAGAAAAAGGCAATTGACCTGTCAGCATTTCATAGAAAGTCACACCCAAAGAGTAAAAATCAGTCCGATAGTCTAAGGAGCGATTCATTCTGCCGGTTTGCTCCGGCGACATATAGGCGAGAGTGCCTTCCAACAAGTTGGGATTACTAATCGCTTGGTTTTCTCGCTCCAGACGAGAAGCAATGCTAAAGTCTATGATTCTGACTTCTGCTGTTTTTGTATTAATTAAAATATTGTGAGGTTTAATGTCCTTATGAATTATATTATTTTTATGTAAATTTCCTAAAATTTCAACTAACTGACAAGCAATTGTGAGAAATTTGATAATTTTAAATTGCTTTTGATTGCTTAATACATCACTTAAAGATTGGCTAATAAAATGTTCAGAAATTAAAGCTAACCCATTTTTAAAGGTTTCCAATCCTAAAGGTTTGACAATTCCCTGGACTTGTAAATTTTCTAAAATCTTATACTCATGTCTTAAGCGAGTAATCTCTTCTATTGTTGGATACTCACTTTTGAGAGTTTTCACAACCACCGCCGTGGCTTCTGCTTCTTTTATTCCGCTATAGATAACAGTTTTGTGGCTTTCATAGATAGCTTGGTTTAGTTTGTAGCCAGAGAGAGTAATGCTCATTTTAATTAAGGAGTGTTTTATGAGTTATAAGTGTTAATTTCTTGAAAGCAATCGCAAATACGAAACGCTTAAGGCTTCAGTAGAAACATTAGCTCGGATGTAAGTGTGAAGCTGCTCCAACTGTAAAACATAATCGGATGTGATATTAGTTGCAATACTTGTATGTCTTTAAAATATTTAAAAATCTTATATTTTAATATAAATTAAAAATTAGAGAGTGTAAAAATCATTTTATTAAATAAGGATAAAACATGCAATGCAGCGAACTCTTCAACAAATGGGGTAAGCTTCTTAAGCGTGATAGCAAAGCATAAAAGGTCAAAATCTGGTAGCCTTGTTTGCGGTTCTTGCTTCAATTCTGGACAGGCGTGCAGCCGGCACTATAAGAACTGAGCGAATCTCCTAGACTAAAGATAGAACAACCACAGAAGATGCTGAGGACTCAAAAAATTCCCTCATGGCGCTGTTGGTGTCTTGGCGGTTCATCTAAAAAGGAGTTCAACCTTGGTTCAACTATCCGCTACCACCCAGGTGGAAAGTCCCCAAGAATGGGACTTATCAGACCTTTATCAAGGCTTTGACGATCCCCAACTGGCGCAAGATTTGCAAGCATTGCAGCAGAGTGCGGCACAGTTCCGGGAACACTATCGCGGCAAAGTTGCCGAACTTAAACCGGAGGCTGTGGCAAGCTGTCTGCAACAGCTGGAAACCATCGCAGAAAAATCCGGTTATGTGTACGCCTTCCCCTCCCTCGTCTTCTCTGCGGATACCCGCAACACTGAGGCAAAGCAATTTCTCGACAAAGTGATGGAAGCGCTGACGATTGTCGAGAACCAGCTGTTATTTTTTGATTTGGAACTGCAAAAGCTCGATGCTGAGAAGTTTGCCGAATTGCAAGCCTCACCGGCACTGCAAACATACAGCCACTACCTAGATCGTATCGCCGAATTGCGCCCTCACAAGCTGTCTGAGGAAGTTGAGCAAACTCGCAACCAAGATAGCCTCACAGGACGGCAAGCGTTTGTCCAGTTGCGTTCCGTACACTTGGGTGAACGAGAATACGAGCCGGTGACAACACCAGAAGGTAAAACTGTCACGGAAGAAGCCGAACTTAGTGCGCTGCTGTTTCACCCAGATGCCGACGTGCGCTATGACGCTTACCTGTCAGTGCGGGACGTGATGCACGAGCACAACTCGCTGTATGGCTTCATTCTCAACACCATCGCTCAAGATCACCGGATTGAAAGCCAGATGCGGGGATACACCGGCACGTTGCACAAGCAATTGTTAGCCGATGAAGTTTCTGAGCCGGTTTTCCGCGCCATTATGGAAGGCACCGGCAGCCGGTTTGACTTATTCCAGCGTTACTATCAGCTCAAAAGCAAAGCCTTGGGGCAAAAAATTCGCATCTGCGATATTTACGCGCCTTGGACATCAGGCGATGAGCTAACGCCGCCGGTGAACTATAAAGCCGGTGTAGAAACTCTACTCACCGCTTTAGAAAAATTTGATGTAAACTACGCCCGTCGTGCGGAAGAATTTTTCATCAAAAACTGGGTAGATGCGAAAGTGCGTCCAGGCAAACGCGGTGGTGCGTTTTGTTCCTACACCCACGGTAAGCACAGTTATCTGATGCTTTCCTACACAGATGACTACAACTCCCTGTTTACTTTAGCCCACGAAATGGGGCACGGATTGCACTTTGCCTGGATAGGAGATCGGCAATCTTATTTCAACAGTAACCCACCAATGGTGCTGGCAGAAATTGCTTCCACTTTTAATGAACTGCTGCTGCTCGATCACCTGCTTAAAACTGCAGCAAATGACAAAGTTCTCACCAAGTCTTTGATCACGCGGCAGTTGGAAGATCAGTTAAATCTGCTATTCCGCCAAAGCACCATCAGCCGGCTGGAATTAGCCATTCACGAACGAGCTGCCGAGGGCAGTTTTGATCGTAAATGGGTTAACGCACAGTGGATGGAACTGTATCGCACACTCTGCGGCGATGCCGTCGAATTGCTGCCAGAACATCAATATGATTGGGCGCGGATCGGTCACATTTTCTTTAAACCGTTCTACTGCTACCAATACACGGCCTCTAATATTGTCAGCTTAGCCTGCTATCAAAAATACCTACAAACCGGCAAAGATTTTATCCCCGGTTACATGGAATTACTCGCTGCCGGTGGCAGTATGAATCAGGTAGAAGCCTTGCGCCGGTATGTAGACGTAGACATAGAAGATCCAGCGACGATTCGGGGCGCTTTAGGTTATGTAGAAAGTCTTTTAGACCAACTACAAGCAACCCTTTAAAACCCGTAAACTTTTAAGGGCAACCCCAAGGTTGTCCTTAAAAACTTAACAAAAAAATACACTTAAAAAACCCATCATCTGCTTTCATCTGTGCTGATCGGTGTGTATCAGCGGTTAAAAAAAATTCCCTCTATGCCGGCAACTAAGGGATATTGGCAAAAACCGGCTACAGCCAATCTATCGCGCCGGCTCAAGACACTGCGTTAAAATTCTCAAGCCAAAGTAACGCAGTCATTTTCTATGCAAATCAACTGGCAAACCGCCAAAACTTACGAAGACATTCTCTACCACAAAACCGACGGCATCGCTAAAATTACCATCAACCGTCCCCACAAACGCAATGCCTTCCGCCCTAAAACAGTCTTTGAACTCTACGATGCCTTTTGCGATGCGCGTGAGGACACCGGCATTGGCGTCGTACTCTTCACTGGCGCGGGACCTCACACCGATGGCAAATACGCATTTTGCTCTGGCGGCGATCAAAGTGTTCGCGGGACAGCCGGCTACGTCGATGATGCCGGCATCCCCCGCCTGAATGTGCTGGACTTACAGCGCCTAATTCGTTCCATGCCCAAAGTGATCATTGCCCTCGTTGCCGGCTACGCCATCGGTGGGGGTCACGTCTTGCACCTGATCTGTGACTTGACAATTGCCGCAGATAACGCCGTGTTTGGACAAACCGGCCCAAAAGTCGGCAGCTTTGACGGGGGTTTTGGGGCTAGCTATTTGGCTAGAGTTGTGGGCCAAAAAAAGGCACGAGAAATCTGGTTTCTCTGCCGGCAGTACAGCGCACAGCAAGCATTGGAAATGGGCTTAGTCAATTGTGTCGTGCCGGTGGAAGAGTTGGAAGCAGAAGGCATAAAATGGGCCAATGAAATCTTAGAGAAAAGCCCCATTGCAATTCGCTGCCTCAAAGCCGCCTTTAACGCCGACTGCGACGGGCAAGCCGGTCTCCAAGAACTTGCCGGTAACGCCACCTTACTTTATTACATGACCGAAGAAGGTGCGGAGGGCAAACAAGCATTTCTCGAAAAACGCCCTCCCGATTTTCGCCAATACCCCTGGCTGCCATAATTCTAGAGTGCCAAAAATTAAGGTTTTTTCATAAAAAATCGCACCGGGTTTAAGTGCCGGTGCGATTGAAATGAGAATTTTTACTCAATTTTTCTTTAGACTCGAATTTTGCCTTGCTTTGAAGTAAGTCCAACCCTTACAAAACCTGCAATCTTAGGTCAAAATTTTCTATATCGAGTAATTCGGTAGATGCATCTCCAACGTCTTGACTTGTTTTTGGCCACTACCGGCCAGCAAGCTTCATTAATAAAATATTTTCAGTTACACTAAAAGCGCCGAGGTCAACCTTGACGGGGTCACGTTGTTTTCCTGAGTGCAAGCATCTGCCTGAGAACAAGCTAATGAACCCTCTAAAGAAAGCGGTTCCTGACAGCTCAGCATTTCCTGATGCCAAAGTCTGAGTTCTTCCAGTGCTTCCCAAGAGGGAGCAAAGGGAGGAAGCGCCAACGAGCAAGCTGTCCAGCCGCCTCGCACCGGCACATCCAACTGTTGGCAATGACCACCGCGTCTTCCCACTGGCTGGTAAAAGCGGCAGTGGCGGCAGGCGGAAGCAGAGCAATTAAGGGTTTTCATAAAGTTCTCGTTGGAGATGCGAATGATCGTCTTCTTTTATTTGTAATCGATCGCTCTCAACGTTATTTAGCCTGCAACCACCGATCCTGTATAGATTTAAGCGATCCCCGAGGTGTTTCTCCTCTTAATCTTTATTTTAGATTTACTTTAAAAACCGATACATATAACTTTAAAAATAGAAGCGGTCTATAGGCTGCAATAGACAAATTTAGGACAAAACTAAACGGGGATCAAGTAAAACGTTAAACATCTGACAAGAGGAATACACTAAAATCATTAACTAACAAGGTCTAAGAGGAAGAATTATACTCTGAATTTGCCATTCGTAAGGAGTAAATAATTACATTTTTTAAATCTTGCGAAAGGCCACAACCAAAAACCCTTTAAAAGAATGGCTCCGGTCGGTTGCAAGCCGGCAAGCTGGCCCTGGCAAACCCTGGCTTCACCTCACCAGCCCCTCGTCGCACACAAGGCACAAACTCCCCAGCGCTGAAGCTCTCCCGGTGGCGCAGGACACTGACACTGCTCGCAAAGCGGTAAAGATTGCGTTCGCGCCTGTATGCCCTCAGCCCATTGCTGAAAAGCTTCCTTTGGCTCCTTAACAGCCGGCTTCGGTTCAATTTTATCGCCGGTTGGCGTATCAACTACCCGACTCGGATGCTCTCGCCACAAGACTGTTTGCTCTTGGGTTGCCGGCCCATCATTGAGTGGGTTGTGCCACTGAGCCGTCGAAAAGCGAATATCTACCAGAGATGCCGGCAAACGCAAATTTAACTTGGCCAAAATCTGCCGACGCTGGAACATGAGCTGTTGTGCCCAAACCGCACTCGATGTCGCTACCTTTAGCACCCCGCGATCAATAGCAAGCGGTCGAGTTTGAGCCATCACCGCTGCACCGACCACTTCGGGCCAACAGCGCAGCAAACTTTGAAATTCCTGTGATTGCTGCAACCCCGCGTGATTTTCTAGAGAGCCTATCACCTGATTGAGAGCTTTAAAAGCCATCGCGCCCCTCTCAAATTTTTGCAAACGCCCGGTTATCAGCAAAGCTCATCAGCGATGCCTCCCTTTATATTCTGATGGCTCTGTGACTTATCTAGGTAGAGGTTTTGGCAACAAGAAAGCCGGCTGCAGTTAAACGCATTAAAAAAGCCTCAAAAATGATAGAACCCCTCGCCGGTAAAAATCTTGAAGGGAGACTTAAAATAAAGCATCGATGAATCGGCACAGATCACTGTTCAGCAATGGCTAAACATCTGCACCAAAAGACCCAACCCGCGCAAACAGCAACCGCCATCAAAAATATTTCACCTCAGCCATTGGCTTTAACCCTTGTCAGTGGGAACAATGGGCGAGCAAAAACCGGCTCTGGTGTAAGATATCAAGTTAAGCTTTTAAATCGGTACAAACAGAACTGCCCAAAACAGGTCGCCCGCACCTGAGGGATAAACCACTTCACTACATGATGCGCGATCGAAACAGCCGGTAGGAGCCGCACGCAATGAGCAAAAGTCCCGACCTTGTCTCAGCCACACCCGCCTCGCCAACCCATTCATTGAAGCCGGCCTTAAAAGCGGCTCTCGGCAGTTTGGATGTGCAGCTAGAGGAAGAATTAACCCGATACCGACGCCAGCGACGCCGGGAACAAACGCCCACGTCTAACCGAGGAATTGGCCAAAACCAAAGCCGAGACCCCTTAGATTTAATTTATGTGACAGCCACCGGCGGCAGAACCCAGCCGAATGCAGGCTCACTGGCGGAAATGCCGCCACCGTCGGTGTCCATTGACCCGCCGGCTCCAACCTGGCAAAAAGAGGAGCTATCACTGCCCCAGATATCGATCCCACCCTCAGCGGCAGAGCTAGCTGGCTCCAACGCGCTAGAAGCCTCTCAAACAGCCAACGGCGAACCTAGCCCCACCACCGAAATTGCTGCCGGTGAAAGTTTAGCCCATCCCAACAAAAGCGAAGCTCCAAACGGCTATTTGGAGTCCTCAGAAGAACTGCTCAAAAGTCTTGGTGACCCACGAGCAACCAAAGCAAGACAAAGGGAACGGAACACCGCAGACAACCTGCTCAGCCCCCTGGGCATCGGGTCAATGTTGCTGTTTTTAATGGCTAGCGCGATCTTCGGGTACGTGGCCACCAATCCGTCCGGTCTGAAACACCTCTCACCGAGCCGGCTTTTTAACCAGCAAACGCCCAACACCGCCCAAAATTCAAACAATACAACCGTCACCACCGGCGGTGCGGCGGAAGCCAGCCTGCCAACCTCCCCAAATTTAGCCTCCGAAGAATTTGTGGAACTTGATTTGGGCACACTCAGTACAGTGAATCCCTCGCCCACGCCACTACTGGCCCCAGTCCTACAATCTTCTGTTCCACCGCAAGCCGCCAGCGCTACCCCGATTCCCCAGGTCACTGTCAAATCAGGCCCAGTGCCCACTCCCAGCCCAGCCGCCAAATCCAGAGGTTTGGGAAGCTTGACAGCGGCTTTATTGCCTCCATCAAACAAACCGCAAGGGTCGAACAAGCCGCCGGCAAAAGGACAGCCCCTGGCTCCCCCAGCCGCGCCGAAAGCACCGGCACCGACAGTAACGGTTGTAACACCTAGCCCAGCAGTAACCATAACCACGGCACCAGCAGCCACGCCCACCGCCACGCCAACAGCCGCCGCAACAGCGAACGCCGAATCTGCTACAGACGATTACTTCTATGTTGTCTTGAATTATGACGGCGAAGCTAGTCTGGAAAAAGCACGGCAAGTCGTCGCAGATGCCTACGCACGCGACTTCCCAGCCGGCTCTCAAATCCAGTTAGGGGCTTTTAATGATGCGGCTACTGCCCAAATTTTGGTGCAGGAACTGCAACGACAAGGACTGGCAGCCAAGGTTTACCGGCCTTAAGTGGGCCAATGAGAGCGGGCAAGATCCCGTAAAACTGCAAATCGGTTTTTCGCGTCTTGCCGGCATCAAAACAAAGGCCGGTTTTTCAGCAAGTCTGCCGGCAGCGGCAAAGTCACAGGCTACAAAGCTTGAAATACGCTCATAGCAGTTTTTTGGTAAGATTAACCTGTTGGTGAATTCGCCATCACCATGCAATAAGCACCTTTTGTGAAAATGCAAACACCTCAGCGGTTTGCATAATCGTGCGAGTAATACCCGCAATTCATCCTAGGCAGTAAGACTGATAAGGTCTCAAAAGAAGACATTCATTCAAAAAGCTAGGAAGAATGCGGTCAGTGCTGTTCCTTCAACTGCCTGGAAATCCGGTACAAGGAAGAATCCGTTATGGGATTATTTGACCGTGTCATGCGGGTGATTCGCGCCAATATCAACAGTCTGGTTGGCAGCGCGGAAGATCCAGAAAAAATTCTGGAACAAACTGTGATTGATATGCAGGAGGATCTGATCCAACTGCGGCAAGCGGTCGCCCAGGCAATTGCCACCCAGAAACGCACAGAGCGCCAGTGCAGCCAAGCTCAATCCACAGCAGATGAATGGTATCGCCGCGCCCAGCTAGCACTGCAAAAAGGGGATGAGAATTTGGCCCGCGAAGCCCTGATGCGGCGGAAAACCTACCACGAAACAGCACAGGCAATGAAGGCGCAGATTGAACAACAAAGTGGTGTTGTTAACCAGCTCAAGCAAAATATGCGGAGCTTGGAGAGCAAAATTGCCGAGGCTAAAACGAAAAAAGATTTGTACATTGCCCGCGCCCGCTCTGCCAAAGCTTCTGAAAAGTTGAACGAGATGATGGGACAGTTCAACACCGGCAGCGCCATGAATGCCTTCGAGCGCATGGAAGAGAAAGTTATGCAGCTCGAAGCCCGATCAGAAGCAATCGCACATCTGGGACACGATGATTTAGAAAACAAATTTGCCGCTTTGGAAGGGGGAGGCGGTGTTGATGCTGAACTAGCGGCGATGAAATCTCAAATCATTAGGGGTAGCGATCCAGCCAAATTGCCTCCCGGTGAGTCATCGAATCCGTAAACGATTTTTAATAAATGTGAAAGAGAAAACAGCTTCTCAAACGCAGCAATCGCTTGCCGGCACCCGAAACTTGGCAGACTAACTCTTGAAGCCAGTTCTTTCACAACGGAAAGCAGATGCCGGCTAAATACAAAGAAATTCCCTTGCCTCTACCGATTAAAGCCTGAAGTTTTTACACTGAAGTAAGAGAGTCCTCTGTGGAATCTCCACCAAGGCTGTGTGCCTCCCTGAAAATACCAACTTAAACTAGATATTAAGTTGAGGGCAGCCGTCTCAGACTGAACCGATTGAGACGCTGGCCACCTAAATTAAACCCAACGGGCTGACACCAGAAGCCTGACATACCTCGTAAACCCTAAAAGGAAAGACGAAATCATGGGATTGTTTGATCGCATTAGCCGCGTCGTCCGGGCCAATATGAACGACATGGTCAGCAAGGCAGAAGATCCTGAAAAGGTCTTAGACCAGGCCATCATAGATATGCAGGAAGACCTGGTGCAGTTGCGTCAGGCCGTTGCCAGTTCGATTGCCACACAAAAACGCACCGAGCAACAGTACAATCAGGCTCAATCTCAAGCTAACACCTGGCAACAACGCGCCCAGCTAGCTTTGCAAAAAGGGGATGAAAATCTAGCCCGCGAAGCACTGGTTCGGAAAAAAAGCCACGCTGAAACAGCAGGAACGCTGAAAGCCCAGCTGGATACGCAAGTGACTCAGGTGGATACGCTCAAGCGCAACCTGATTGCTTTGGAAAGTAAGATTTCTGAAGCCAAAACCAAAAAGAATATGCTCAAAGCGCGGGCGCAAGCTGCTAAGGCGAACGAACAGCTGCAAAATACGATTGGCAATTTGGGCACTAGCAGCGCAATGGGCGCTTTCGAGCGCATGGAAGAGAAGGTTTTGCAAATGGAAGCCCGATCTCAAGCGGCTGCTGAGCTGGGTGGTAGCGATTTAGAAAGTCAATTTGCCTTGCTTGAATCTGGCAGCAATGTTGACGATGAACTCGCAGCAATGAAAGCTTCCCTTAGCGGTGCTCCTCCCACCCAAGAAGCTCTACCCGCTTCTGGCCAAACGAGTGCCCCCAAAAACAATCAAGCCGTTGACGCTGAATTGGAAGAACTGCGTTCGCAACTCAACGATATGTAGGTCTCACCGGCTCTTGATCGTTTCTCCAGCAACCCAGGTCTCGATAAACCGCTGTGCGTCCACTCTCTCACCTGTTCCATTTCGAGCGAACACAGAGGGGATGGATGACTTCAGGGAGTCTATCGGGACCTGTTTGCTAAGTGCTGGCCGATAAAATCTGGATAAGATGCGGACAAGCGAGGAATAATCAAACGGATACGAGAATGTGGGTCAACCGGCTCGGTTTATTGTTGCGCTCACAGATTTGCCTTGAGGTGACAAAAAGCTTCACAATAATGAAACTGTAAAATTCTGTGGCAGATTGAGTAACGGGAGTGCTATGAGCAGCCTCATTTCCATTAGCGATGCCGAGTTTGAAACCGAAGTCCTGCAATCCACAACGCCTGTTTTAGTTTACTTTTGGGCGTCTTGGTGTGGCCCGTGCCGGCTCGTGTCACCCTCCGTGGACTGGGCCGCAAACAACTACAGCGATCGCCTCAAGGTCGTGAAAATGGAAGTTGATCCCAATCCCGCCACCGTCAAGCAATATAAAGTGGAAGGAATTCCGGCTTTGAGATTGTTTAATGGGACTGAAGTGATTGAGTCCTATGAAGGGGCGATCAGCCAGCAAAAACTAGCCGGTCTGCTAGACGCCCATTTGTAAAGATAGAGTTATCGTCTTTTGTCATTTGTCCGGCGAAGGGTGCAGGCTCAATGACAAAAGACAAATAACACAAAACATCTGACACTATATGCAATTTGCAAAACGTTTAGATCCCCTCCGTGCTAATGTCTTTGCCGATATGGATCGGGCCAAGGCAAAGGCGAGGGCAGCCGGCCAAGATTTGATTGATTTATCTCTGGGATCATCTGACTTACCTGCCGAAGATCGCATTCTCGACACGATCGCCCAATCTTTGAAAGATCCCAGCACCCATCAGTATTTGCTGTTTCACGGCACTCAAAAATTTCGCCACGCAGCCGCCAAATGGTACACACAGAAGTTTGGCGTGCCGGTTGATCCGGAAACGGAGGTACTCTCTCTCATTGGATCTCAGGAAGGAACGGCGCATTTGCCTTTAGCGATTTTAAATCCGGGAGATTTTGCCCTGCTGCTCGATCCGGGCTATCCGTCTCATGTCGGCGGTGTTTACTTAGCGAGCGGGCAGATTTACCCGATGCAACTGCGGCCAGAAAATGGATTTTTGCCGGTGTTTGAGGACGTGCCGGGGCCGGTTTTAGCTCAGGCGCGGATGATGGTGCTCAGCTACCCCCACAACCCAACCGCCGCGATCGCTCCACTCTCGTTTTTTCAAGAAGCTGTCGCGTTTTGCCGGCAGCACAACCTTGTCTTGGTTCACGACTTCCCCTATGTAGACTTGGTGTTTGAAGGCTCAGCCCCACCCTCTATTTTGCAAGCTGACCCAGATAAAACGGTTTCTATAGAATTCTTCACCCTTTCTAAGTCATACAATTTAGGCGGTTTTCGCATCGGTTATGCCATCGGCAACCCCCAGCTTATTCAAGCATTGCGACAGGTGAAAGCGGCGGTTGACTTTAACCAATACCTAGGAATTCTCAATGGTGCGAGCGCTGCTTTAAGCGGCCCTCAAGACATTGTTAAGCAAACGGTAGAAACTTTCCGCCAGCGTCGGGATGCTTTCGTCACGGCACTAAACCGCATTGGCTGGTTGGTAGAGACCCCACCGGCAACCATGTATGTTTGGGCAAAACTGCCGGCACCTTGGGAAAATAATTCGATGGAATTTTGCGCCCAACTGGTCGAAACAACTGGCGTTGCAGCCTCTCCCGGTGCCGGTTTTGGGAAAGCCGGCGAAGGGTATGTTCGCTTTGCCTTAGTCCATGAACCGCCGGTGCTGGAAGCAGCAGTCGAAAGAATCGCTAAGTTTGTCCGCTCGTAATAATTCTTAACTAAAAAGAGAGAAGCGTTGCGAATTTGCTAACAAACCTTGTGTTTATGTATTTTTACGCAAAGTTTGATGAATGAAACACGCATTTAATTAGCGGTGACCGTGAAAGGACTTATGATATCTACAGAGGGTGAGAGAAATAGCTCCCGCTAAACGCGCTACAAACATCAGGGATTGCAGACCCGAATCAGGGATAGTTCTGAATATAAAGTTTGGATCGAGCCTTTTCCCGCGCAATACGCGGGATCACAATTTTATGTGAGTGCAATCACACCTCAACTTAAACATTAAAGGCTCAAATGGAATAAAGCAGATATCCTATCTCTCACCAGCTAGGATGAACCGGCCTGACTATAGCCCAGAGAAATTTGAGGAGGCACCCAAGATGGCAGGAACTGTCAAAAAATTTGTGTTCAGCACTTCGTTGGCTGCCGGCATGATTACGATCTCCGGCACCTCAGTGCTCGCCGCCAGCCTCACAAATGCAACCGTTGCCGATAGTGATTACTCGCTCTATGATTCTAACGGCACAAGTACATTTGTACAACCATCTGCGAAATTGTCAACTATCTTAGGTGGCAATAGCAATTCTCCAGGGGGAAATATCGAGTTATTTTCCAGTAGTGAAAGACTCAGTGGTGGAGAATTCACACAATATGCCGGTGTTACAAGCCTCGCCGGCACAATAGGGGGAAAAGACATTACCTTAAGCAGCCTCACCGCTTCTGACTGGGATAGCAAAGTTGGGGGCGTGACGCTGGCGAAGAGATGGTTCAATGAGGCGTTGAGTGCCAACGGCTTGGGGAGTTTGATAGGAACACGGGAAGGCGGCACACTTTATAACTCTTTTGTAGCGAATGGAGGCCGGCAACGGTTCAGTGACCCTAATATCTCTTATGTTAACCAAGATGACATCACCGGCGAAATTAAAATTGGGCTGGCCGGTCATTATGATGCCAAATCTTTACTATTAGGTGTGATTCCTGCTTCACTAGAGTCTTTGATTTCAGACACAACGGTGCAGGCTAGTGAAATTGTTAAAGTTACTTATAATGGCGAGACTCATTATTTGTATAACTTTAAGGCCACCAACTCAGGGCTATTTGCCCTAAACGATGGTTTCTCGCACAACGGTAACTATGAATTACTGTTGGCGGGGATGCCTCCAGCCAGAGTGCCAGAACCTTGTGCAATATTGAGTCTAATTGGTTTGGGGGGCTTGCTGGCTACCAAACGCACAATGAAAAACGTTTGAATTAGATTTGGATTTGAAGTTGTAACGATTTGCCAGAAGCCGGGACTCGAAAATTTTGCTTGTCTTATGCCGCTGATGCTCCTTTGCTCGTTTTTTGGGGTAGAAGCCGGCAGGGTTTGGCATCTTCCTGCGCTATATAGGGAATTCAAGCTTAGAGGCAGCTCTTCATTGCGCCTTAAAAGATGTATCTGACCGAATTGAGAATTTCTATAGATAAAACTCTATTGTTTTAATTGTCTCAACTAGGGGGATTTAAAGGGATTTTTTTGCCCAAAACAGCAACACAGTTTTGTATAGATAAATTCTTATGGTTTCAATAAGGCTGATAGGGTAGATTCAGGAAAATCCTTAAGACTAATTACTTATCGGGGATTTTAAATGGTTTCAATAGGTTGATCCCGGTAGATTAAAAAGCTTATTTTATAAGGGTTTGAGAGATCTATTAATTTACTTATGGATACAATTTAATATTTATTTTAGTTTTGCAGCTCCTAAGTCTATGCAGTACGCGTTAAAGGCAGTAAGCTTACTTTTAATCGATGTTTCGCACGACGCGAACGCACCCCACCAAGGTGCTTAAAAGCGATTGACCGGCATTTAGCCAATAGTCAAGTGCGAAATATCAAACAATGACTTGCGCTGAATTCAGCGAATTCGCCTGGTGAAGCGCCTGAAGTTTCTTACAAACGGTCGCTTAAACTCTGAAAGTTTGGCTTAAGTTTAATTTACTTAAGCAAGACTGACAGAAGTACCTAAGCAACCCATCATCAAACCCGTGAAGTACGCTTTGTTAACTCACACAAAGTGACGATTTTCTTAACCTAAATTTAGGAAAAGAAAGTCGCCGCAAGGAGATTCTATGACCAATTTTTCTGCTCAATATTCCCGACGGAAATTTCTGATAACTGCTGGAGCATCTGCTGTTGGATCTGTGTTTCTCAAGGGTTGCTTGGGAAATCCTCCTGAATCTATCTCTGAAGCCACTCGAACCCAAAAAGTAGAAGCACTTACTCTGCCAGCAGAACAAGTACCGGAAACAAAATCAGCAAATATCGGCTTTATTGGTCAAACTGATGCTGCGCCACTGATTATTGCTCAAGAGTTGGGCTTTTTTGCCAAGTATGGGGTGCCGGATATTAAGTTACAAAAGCAACCCTCTTGGGCGGTGGTTCGAGATAAGTTGGAACTCGATCCAGCCGGCGGTGGAATTGAGGCGGGTATGGTTCTCACGCCGATGCCTTACTTAATGGCATTAGGTGTTGTCACCAAAGGAAATAAAAAGATTCCTATGTACTTACCGTTGCGCCTGAACGTTGGCGGGCAAGGCATTACGGTGGCTGATAGCCTTAAGGGTACAGGTGTTAAACTCGATACTTCTGTATTGAAGCAGAGAGCGCAGGAAGCAAAAGCTGCCGGCAAACCGCTGCGCTTTGCCCACACCTTTAAAGGTGGCACCAGTGATATTATGCTGCGCTATTGGTTAGCTGCCGGTGGCATCGATCCAGAAAACGATGTTGTGATTCAAATTGTACCCGGCGCTCAACTTGTTTCTAATCTGCAAACAGGTGACATTCAGGGCTTCTGTGTTGGAGAACCTTGGCACCTACGAGCAATTAATCAAAAAGTTGGTTATACCGCTTTAATTACCGGCGAATTCTGGAAAGATCATCCAGAAAAAGCGCTCGCATTCCGCGCCGACTGGGTAGACAAACATCCCAAAACAACTAAAGCAATTCTTAAAGCGGTAATGGAAGCTCAGCAGTGGTGCGACAAAATGGAAAACCGCGAAGAAATGGCTCAGCTTCTATCAAGAGATGAGTATGCAAAAGTACCCGTAAAAGATATTATCGACCGGCTGAAAGGCAAGATTGATTACGGCGACGGTCGCCCAGTTGCGGAAAATAGCCCTCACGTTATGCGTTACTGGGAAAAGGGAACAGCTTCTTACCCTTACCAAAGTCACGATCAGTGGTTTTTAACAGAAAATATGCGCTGGGGAATGCTGCCGGTGAATACCGATACAAAGGCGATTATTAAGCAGGTAAACCGCGAGGATTTGTGGCGGGAAGCGGCAAAGGAGATGGGCATTGCTGCTGCTGAAATTCCTAAGAATCCATCGAAAGGCGTGGAGAAGTTCTTTGATGGTGTTGCCTTTAACCCCGCCGATCCAGTGGCTTATTTGAAGAATGTGAAGATTAAGAAGATTTAGAAGTGTTAAAGCTTAAGAATTAAGTTAATTTTTAAGTTCTAACTTCTGTAGTGAGTTTCTTGCATTCTCGGTTCCGTAGTTTTCAGTTAAGTCAAGTATTTCAACCAATCAGAGGAAAAGCAAATGGTAGTCAACTCCAGACGTAATAAAGCTAATCAGGCAAATCCGCTTGACAGTGCAGTTTCTTATTTAAAAAAGCAATCTCCTAATTTGGTGCCGCCCCTTTTAGCGCTCGCAACGTTTCTAATTATCTGGCAGTTATTTACGCTCAGTCCAGAGTCTACTTTGCCGGGTCCAATTAAAGTGTTTCAAGAAAGCTGGACAAAAATATTTTGGCCCTTTGCCTATCCTGACCGAGAAGGCACTGCGAAAGGCTTGTTTTGGCAAATCTGGGCTAGCCTACAACGGGTGGCAGTCGGCTACTCTTTGGCGGGGATTGTGGGAATAACAGTTGGCATTATCGTCGGAGTTAATGCCCTTCTCTTCAAAGCTCTAGACCCACTTTTCCAGATCCTTCGTACCATTCCCCCGCTTGCTTGGTTACCGATTGCCTTAGCAGCTATCAAACAATCAGAACCATCAGCGATTTTCGTAATTTTCATCACCTCACTCTGGCCAATTTTAATTAATACCGTTGTGGGTGTGCAGCAAATTCCGCAAGATTATAAAAACGTTGCAAGAGTCTTGCGGTTACCTCAGAAAAAATATTTCTTCAAAATTGTTCTACCGGCTGCGGTTCCTTACATCTTCACAGGCTTACGAATTGGCATTGGTTTAGCTTGGCTGGCAATTGTAGCAGCAGAAATGATTACCGGCGGTGTAGGAATTGGCTACTTCATGTTTGACGCCTATAACGTTGGCCGCACCAGTGACATTATCGTGGCGCTTGTTTATGTCGGAATTGTTGGTTTAATTCTTGACAAAGCAATGGCTTTCGTCGCCAGCAAAGTTGTTCCAGAAGAACGTAAATAACTGAAAAGGGAAAAGTGAAAATTATAAGTTCACCCATTCCCCATGCCCAATGCCCGATGCCCTATTCCCCATTCCCAATCCTTAAATACTATGTCTGTCTTTGTTGCTGTTGACCAACTTGAGAAAGTCTTTGACTTAGCCGGCGGGGGCAAATACATCGCCCTGAAAGGAATCGACCTTCAAATTAAAAAAGGAGAATTTATCTCCTTAATTGGACACTCCGGTTGTGGCAAATCGACGCTTTTGAACACAATTGCCGGCCTGGATTTACCCACAGATGGGTTAGTGACTCTAGAATCCCAAAAAATCACCGGCCCTGGCCCAGATCGCATGGTGGTCTTTCAAAATTATTCACTGCTGCCTTGGTTAAATGTGCGCGAAAACATTGCCTTAGCCGTTGATGAAGTCCTTAACCATCTTCCCAAAGCCGAGAAGCGCAGCATCGTTGAGCAACATATCGATATGGTGGGGCTGCGACCTCATGCTGAAAAACAGCCGGCTATGCTATCGGGAGGTCAGAAACAGCGTGTGAGTATCGCTCGTGCCCTGGCAATTCGTCCGAAAGTGCTGCTGCTAGATGAACCTTTCGGCGCTTTAGATGCACTCACACGCGGCAATTTGCAAGAGAAATTAATGCAAATTTGTGAGGAAAACCAAGTCACTGCGGTGATGGTAACTCACGATGTCGATGAAGCCGTGCTATTGTCTGACAGAATTGTGATGCTGACGAATGGCCCGGAATCAAAAATTGGTCAAATTCTAGAGGTAGATATTCCCCGTCCTCGCAAGCGCATGGAAGTTGTAGAACATCCCAGCTATTACAGCTTGCGGAGTGAAATGATCTACTTCCTCAATCAACAGAAACGTATTAAGAAACTTCGCGCTAGAAAAACGGCGGCAATCGCCCGTCATGGCTTGGAAAAAGTTAATTTGGAAATTGGCTTTGTTCCCCTAACTGCTTGCGCGCCCCTGGCAGTTGCCAAAGAAAAAGGGTTCTTTACCAAACACGGTTTAGATGAAGTGACCTTGGTGCGAGAAACCAGTTGGCGGGGGATTACCGATGGCATCACCGGCGGTTATTTAGATGCGGCTCAAATGCCTTCAGGAATGCCACTGTGGCTAACTTTGGGAGGCCATGAAAACCGGCCCGTTCCCACCGTCAGTTCCCTCACCATGACGCGCAACGGGAATGCCATAACCTTGTGCAAGCGCTTCTATGACCAAGGAATTTACACCTTGGGAGATTTTAAAAAGATGCTGCAAGCGTCGCCGGCGCAACAGCACAGAATGGGCATCGTGCATCCCTCTTCCATGCACAATTTGCTATTGCGTTACTGGTTGGCCTCCGGTGGCATTGACCCTGATCGCGATGTCTCTCTACAAAACCTGCCGCCGGCTCAAATGGTGGTGGATCTGCAAGCCGGCAGTATTGACGGCTTCTGTGTGGGGGAACCTTGGAACCTGCGCGCCGCAATGGAAGGGGTTGGCTTTACCGTCGCCACAGATTTAGAAATTTGGCCCGGACATCCCGGCAAAGTGCTGGGCGTTCGGGAAGATTGGGCCAATGCCTATCCCAACACCCACATCGCTTTAGTGAAAGCGCTGCTGGAAGCTTGCAAATTCTGTGCTGATGAAACGAACGCCGAAGAAGTTCGCCAGATTGTCGCTGGACGCGATTATGTTAGTACGGATGTGGGTTATATCCAAATGGGTGACCCCAACGCCGC
Source organism: Microcoleus sp. FACHB-672 (assembly GCF_014695725.1). Lineage (NCBI taxonomy): Bacteria > Bacillati > Cyanobacteriota > Cyanophyceae > Oscillatoriales > Microcoleaceae > Microcoleus > Microcoleus sp. FACHB-672. The sequence goes on from NZ_JACJOU010000013.1 coordinate 151,221, forward strand.
AACCTGTAGCTTAGATCAGCCAATGCGGGAATACGCCCATCACCTGTTTTTTGGGGATGGTGTAAACCGCCCCAGTCGTACAGAACATTTGTGGCACATGGTGCAAATGGCACGGTGGGGTGACGTTCCTTTCCCCCGGAACTGGTTGGAAATTCTAGAACGCGTATGCCGAGTGAGTGTATTTAGCACCGCAGCGCGAGAAATAGGGGTGCTGGATGTGAAATACAATCGCGGATCGATCCAGCTATTTGATGGCACCACATTTAATACAGATGACCCGATTGGTTACCTCAACAGTCTAGAAATTAAACGCGATTTCAGCGTAGCCGAAGTGATTCTAGACTCACGCTCTACAGCCGCTTAATTAGGTGAGGTATAGGGGCGACTACTAGCGCTGACGCGCTGAAAGTTTCTGCTCAAACCAATAGGCTATTTACGCAAATGCTAGCGCTGACGCGCCGCTACGCTATCGCCCCTCATGTAAACAAAAAACACAAGATTAAGGACGAACAAAAACTATGGCATCTTTAAATCGCAATTTCACCTACACCGGCACCCTCACCCAGCCGGCTGTTAATTCAAAAACTGCTAAGGAAACATTCCTCGTCATTGAAGATGTTTCTAAAGTTTATAAAACCCCCAAAGGACCTTACACGGTGCTTGATGGCGTTAATCTCACCGTTAAGGAAGGGGAGTTTATTTGTGTCATCGGTCACTCTGGCTGTGGCAAATCAACTTTGCTGAACATGGTATCCGGTTTCGCCACACCCACTGCCGGCAAGGTGGAACTGCAAGGTTCACGCATCACTGAACCGGGTCCAGATCGCATGGTCGTCTTTCAAAATTACGCTTTGTTGCCTTGGCTTACAGCCTTTGAAAACGTTTACTTAGCCATTGACTCGGTTTACCCCAACAAATCTGGCGCAGAAAAAGCGGCGATCACACGGGAACACTTGGCAATGGTAGGCTTAACAGAGGCGGCGGATAAAAAGCCCAGCCAAATCTCTGGGGGGATGAAGCAACGGGTTTCGATTGCGCGTGCTTTGGCAATGCGTCCGAAAGTCTTGATTTTAGATGAGCCTTTTGGGGCGCTGGATGCAATTACCAAAGAAGAGTTGCAGGAGGAATTACTTAAAATTTGGAATGATCACCGCGCAACGGTGCTAATGATTACTCACGATATTGATGAGGCGCTATTCCTGGCAGACCGATTGGTGATGATGACGAATGGGCCGGCTGCTAAAATTGGGGAGATTTTAGAGATTCCTTTCCCGCGTCCCCGCGATCGCGCCCGCATTATGGAAGATCCAGAATACTACAAACTCCGCAATCACGCCCTCGATTTCCTCTATCACCGCTTCGCTCATGATGAGGATGAGTGAATTTTTAAGGCAAACACTAAAATCCAAGTTATGCCGACGGAAGGCTTTCGTGAACAGCCCAAATATGCAAATATGAAGGGGACGAAAATGAGAAGCCTACTCTCCTAGAGTTTATCTGCTTCTCTATTTCTATAATCTCTGCCGGCATAACTCTGCGCTTTTGCTTTTTTTGACTAATTATCTCATAGCTAATAAGTTTGTTGAGACTGGGTGCAAGCTCAATGAAACGACAGCTTTCTCAAAGGAACCTTACAACGGTTTTGCTATCAGCAAACCTGATAACAATGTGGGTATTTAATAACTTATACAAAAAATTTAGACGAGCCAGCAAAGATGAAAACTTCCTGCATGGGCTAGAAAACCTGGAGGGACTGGTCTCCAAAATTCTTTCTTTGGGAATGATCATTGTTATCTTAGCCTCCCTTTGGAATTTGGGACTCTTTCTTTTTCTAGAGCTACTCACAACAGAGCCAGACGATTTTGGTAAGGATTTGTTCAAAGTTTTTGGTTTATTTTTAAATGTTTTGATTGCCCTTGAAATTCTAGAAAATATTACGGCTTACCTCAAAAAGCACGTAATTCAGGTAGAGTTAGTCATTGTGACTTCTATCATTGCAGTCGCTCGTAAGATTATTATCTTGGATCTAGAAAAAATAGAAGGTATTCAAATTATTGGATTAGCTGTTGCAATTTTTTGCCTTTCAATTAGTTACTGGATCGTTCGTAGCCAAAACGCCAAAAAGTATGACTGATAACTCCCAATCTGGTAGACGTCGCGCACTGCTGTTAGTCAATCGTGGCGCTAGAAAGGGAGATGAAAGTATCTCTAAAGCAGTTGAACAGTTGCAATACTTAGGGGTTGAGATCCTAGAGGAATCGACAGAGCATCCTCTACAAATCCCCGATCTAATTCGGCGCTACCGGCATCAAGTGGATTTGGTGATTATTGGAGGCGGTGATGGCACTATGAATGCAGCCGCAGAGGGATTGATAGACTCTCAGTTACCTTTGGGGATTTTGCCTTTGGGAACGGCAAATGACCTCGCTCGGACTTTAGAAATTCCCACTTCTATACCCGATGCCTGCCAAATTATTGCTGCCGGCAAAATTCGGCGCATTGACTTGGGTTGCGTGAATGGCAAATACTTTTTTAATGTGGCAAGTTTAGGGCTGAGCGTGCAAATTACCCAACAGTTGAGCAAGGAGGCAAAGCGCCGGTGGGGAGTTTTTGCCTATGCTTTGACTGCTCTTAAGGTGCTTTGGAAATCTCGACCTTTTAGAGCAGAGATACGCCTAAAGGGAAAATCAATAAAAGTGAAAACGGTTCAAATTGCCATCGGTAACGGGCGTTATTATGGGGGTGGGATGACTGTTGCTGAGGATGCGACCATTGACGACCGGCGGCTGGATCTCTACAGTCTGGAAATTAAATCCTGGTGGCAAATGATTCTCTTGCTGCCGGCAATGCGGCAAGGAAATCATGCTGATTTGCGTGGTGTTCGCGCCCTCAACGGCACTGAATTTGAGGTGTTTACTCGCAAACCTCGCCCCATCAATACCGATGGCGAAATTACTACCCACACGCCGGCTCAATTCCGCGTCATTCCTCAAGCTTTAGCTGTTTTGGTTCCTTAAGCAGTTCCCTCTCAAACTCATTTATGCTTTTAAGTCCAAAAGTCAGAGAAGTCTGGGTTTATTAAACTGTCTAAAATTTAATAAATTTTGCATTGACTGATTGGAAAAAATCTGAATTTTGCTGAGTGAATTTAAAGATTATTAAGAGCGAAGACAGAACTTAAGATGTTGGTAAAAAAAATCTTACCATTTAAAAATTATTGATGTACTAGAAGTTTAGCTATCTTTTCAAAAATAGGCATTTACAAATCTTAACAAAATATTTTATTAACTTGGAAAAATTTATGTGGGAAGCGTGAGCGTTTTAAAGTTCAATGGATATTGCTATCGGTGCGGCTTTAAGGGTTTGGGTGCTTGAGGATGAACCGTGTCCATTTAAACTTAAAAGGTTGAAGAAGAAGAGGAAGACTGACTTCCCAAGGGTGCAATGATGCCATAAGCTAACTGGACGCCTTCAAGACGGCAAAGTGAATCAATGGCCAGCACCTAATGTTAAGTGCCGGTGCCGGCATGGCTGCTGGGTCAATCCGAACCGGGACAGATGCCTTGCATCTACAAGCCTGAGCCGGGGATAGTGATAGCACTGCATGGCATCGGCAGCAATAAGCTGAGAATCTGCAAGCGTCTTGTAACACCTTCAAACTCTCTGTTGCCGGTGCCACTGCACTAGCAATCGAGGCCAAGCACAATCTGTTTCAGATAAACCCGATTAAGCGATCGAATGTCAGAACATATCTTAGTCTTCATCTCTTCCCAAATGGAGGGATGGGACATGATAATTTTGAGGCTAAGTGAGATTAGGAGTTCTAATGAATAGCCAACAAAACGCTGCTACCCCGATGAATGCCCCGAAGTCAACGACGACTTCGTTGAATAATGCCAAACCAACCTCTAATTTGATCAACAAATCGATTCTGAGCGTCGATCTGGGCCGAACGTCTACAAAAACCTGCGTAAGTCGAGAGCCTGATAGTGTCATTTTCATCCCGGCTAATATCGTCGAGAAGCCGGTGCAAGAGCTGCGCGGGGGCATCTTTGAAGCTCGCACCACCGATCCTTTACTGGATTTGTGGGTAGAGTACCAGGGGAGTGGGTACGCCCTTGGGCAACTAGCAGCCGACTTTGGGGCGAATCTTTACTCTAGCGCCAACCAAGAAAAGCAATCTAAGACTGAAGACGCCCTGCCAAAAGTCTTAACTTGTATCGGTTACTTTAGCGACAAGCTCAAGGATAAGGACGATCTGTCCGTTGTGATCAGCCTGCCTTACTACGCCCAAGAAGAGTTTGAGCGTGAGAAAGAAAAGCTTGTTAACTTGCTAACCGGCCCTCACACGATGAGCTTCCGGGGCGAGCAGATGTCAATTAACATTACCAAGGTGTGGGTGATGCCCGAAGGGTATGGCAGCCTCATCTGGTGTGAAGGCGAATCGAAAAAGCCGGCAACGACAGACCTGTCAAAAGTGCCGGTGGCCATTATAGACATTGGACATCAAACGACTGATTGTTTAATGGTCGATAGTTTCCGGTTCGCACGGGCTGCATCCAAGAGCGAACCCTTCGCCATGACTGAGTTTTACAAACAAGTCGCCGCTCAGATTGAAGGGTCAGATCCCCAGTCTCTGTCTCTGATCGAGGCAGTCAACCGAGCCAAAGGTGATCGGTTCTACCGGCCAAGGGGGGCAACGAAACCGACCAACCTTGATGATATTTTGCCGAACCTGAAAGAAAGTTTTTCTCGTGAAATGTGCGCTCGTGTGCTGGCATGGCTGCCAGAGCGCGTTAAAGCGGTGATTCTGACTGGTGGGGGAGGAGAATTCTTCTGGGAAGATATGCAACTCTTGCTCAAAGATGCCCGGATCGAAGCACATTTAGCCTCGCCGTCTCGACAAGCGAATGCCTTGGGACAGTATATTTATGGAGAAGCACAGTTAGCAACATTCCCTGCTCGCGCCAATAATAAGGCTTGAACCTGATGTTCCAGAGGTCAAATAAGACAAATAAATCGGTCACGTTCAACCAAGAGGTTGCTGACCAAACCTTGTTGACGGTGATTGAAACCGAGTTGGCCAAACAACCGCACAAGACCTTCAGCGACCTCTGTAAAGAAGCTCTGTGGCAATTTTTGTGCGTCCCTGAATCTTTACGGCCCAGCCCAAAAATTGGGGAAATGGAACAGCAAATCGCTGACCTCCAGCGTCAATTTGCTGAGTTTGAGAAACAGGGAGCGGCTAAATCATCTGTCGGCGCGGTGTCGGTATTTGAACCTCAGCAGCCTAAGCCGGGGGCAAGCCAGACGGAACAACAAGTGGCTGAGGTGCAACGCCAACTTGCCGCGCTGGAGCAACAGGTAATGGCGAAGGAATCGGGCCGGCTGGAAACCCTGGAACGCCAACTGCATCAACTCAGCCAGCAGATGATGCAGTTGGCTCTGCAAGTCAGTCAGGGTTCCCCTATTAACAGCACTCCGCTGCCAGAACCCCCGCCACAACCAGTGACTCCTGAACCTGAACCTCTTATAGAAGAAATCGATCCTGAGATCGCTCGTCTTAGAGGGTTACTAGAGGAGTTCTGAGGCTACTTTACGGCGTTGACCGGCATCTACCTGAGATTCTATTCGCGCTAGAAGGGTGAAGCGTGGCACTGCCCTGCCTGTACAGGTGTGAAGGGTGAAGGCTAAAATTTCACACTTGTATGGGCACAGAGCGCAAAGGCTTAACTTCGCTATTCAGTTCTATTCATTGGATCGCTGAAAGCGAAGAAGGCATTTGCATCTGCTCAAGCTCATCTGAGTCGCTGAAGAATGGAACCTCACGGCAGGGTTGAGGAAATCTCCGTCATTCAAGGCGAGAAGGATGTCAATTGACCTCTGTGGTAATTTTTATGACGTAGGGGTGATATTTATTTGGCTCGTAGGAACCGATCCAAACTTGGTAAGTTCCTGCGAGCCATTGGCCGGCAATCCCTGGATTTTTACTTCTGCCGGGTGAGTCATCATTGCACCAACTCCCCCCAGGGCCACGGATCAAAAGCGTTGTGTCTGCACTGCTTTCAACTTGAATGCTGAGATAGTTAAAAAAAGCAGTCAGCGTCAGGACGTGGTCAGGTTCTTTGTCTACAAAACCAACGCAAGAGCCATTGGCTGTTTCTTTGCGACCGGCAATCCCTTCTGCGGCGATTGATCCGCCACTGATGCCGCTAATCGCTTTCGGGTCAGGTTTAAACTTAGGGCTGAGGGTAATCGTTTCAAATAAAGGCACCGAAGCCGGCTGCGCTTGCAAATCCGAGTGGTTCCAGAATCCAATCGCCACAACCGAAACAGCCACGGCAAATGTCCAGCCGCACACCTTCAACCATTTCGAGCGTTTATATAGCCCTCTGTCGTGCATTGCGATTGTCTATTGCGCTTTGGAAATCAGAGATTTTAGCATTTGAGGTTTAGATTTTAGATGAGAACTAAACCGCCGGCACCTTAAAAAAATTAAACTATTTTGAGTTAGGAACTTTGACCTATTCCCGGCAACTTTAACACAAAATGCACGAAATTCGTTAAAAGTTCCCCTAGGGAGTTCCTGCCGGCGGCAACTGAACTCAAGTTCCCTCTCTCGCCGTCTCCCGATTTCCCCCTCTATCTTCATTAGCAGGGCCAGCAGTGCCGGCCCAACGTTTAAGCTTCAAGGGTTATTGATTGGCGGAATGTTTACCGGCAATTTGTTCTCTGATCGATTGAATTTGTTGGGTGAGTTCTTGGCGGTGAGAGGCTTGCAACAAATAGCGGTAAATAAACCAACCGGAGTATCCCATGCCAACCACTTCAAAAATTCCACCTAGGAGCGGGATACTGTTGAACACATCCAACAGTGCCTGAAGCACTCTCAAGCCGAGCAACACACCGATGATCAGACCGAAGGAGTTGATCAGCTTTTTATTCTGTGCGAAAAACTCAGTCACGGAAGTCGGCAAATCGGACAAAGTTGAGAGAACTTGCTCCTTGATCTGCTGAAACTGGTCTTCAGTTGGGACAGGTGCCGGTGTTTCCTCTCCAACCCAGGCGTCAGGAGGCGGGGGTTCCGTCACCATACCGGAAACTGCTGGATCTGGCAAAGACGTTGCAGACGGCGTCTCATCGACTGGTTGCTCTGGAGTTGGTAGTTCGGTCATGGCACCCTCCTGTGGGTTATTCACACCTAAGACACTTTGCAAGCGGGTTTTATCCCAAGAGCGCTGATGAAGCAGTAGCCAAGATTGTATCAAATCTGGCCCGTGTACTTCGCCGGTGAGTGCCGCCCGCAGGGAGCGCATCAGCATCCCCTTTTTTACATTTTGCTCTTTTGTCACCTTTTTGATCGCTTCTTGGGCGTCAGACTCGGTGAGGGGCTGCTGGCTGTCTAATATAGCCAGAATCGCTTCTAAAACTTTGGGGGCGTCTGGTTGCTGGAGTTGGTCGGCTGCTTCCTCATGGAATTCTATCCCTTGGACAAAGAATACTCGGCTCATAGGCACTGCTTCATCAAGCCGGTTGAAGCTTGGGCCAATGAGGGCGGTGAGCTGTTCTAGCCAAGCGCGTTCACCGACTGGATCGAATTGATAACCAGCTTCTTGCCAGTAGGGAATGAGCAAGTCAGTTAGCTGGGGCACCGGCATCGCTTGGATGTAGTGCCGGTTGAGAGAGTTAAGTTTGTCCCAGTCAAACTTAGCACCGGCTTTATTCACGCGGTCAAAGCTGAACTTTTCTGCTGCCGGTGCTAGGGTGAATATCTCTTCATTATCGGGGGATGACCAGCCCAGCAAGGTCATGTAATTGACCAGTGCTTCAGCGGTATAACCCATCTGCTTAAAGTCAGAAATTGAGGTGACGCCGTCGCGTTTCGATAGCTTTTGGCCAGATTGATTGAGAATCAGCGGCGTGTGGGCAAATTCTGGAATTTTTGCCTCAAACGCTTCGTAGAGCAAAATTTGTTTTGGCGTGTTTCCGATGTGATCTTCGCCTCGGATGACGTGGGTGATTCGCATATCAATGTCATCCACGACGACTGCCAGGTTGTACAGGGGTTGGCCGATGTCGTCTTTGGTGGAGGCGCGGGCAACCACCATGTCTCCGCCAAGATCGCTGCCTCGCCAACTAACTTCGCCCCGTACTAAGTCATTCCAGATGATTTGCCGGTCATCGTCGATTTTAAAGCGAATGACTGAGGTGCGTCCTTCGGCTTCAAAGGCGTCCCGTTCTTCCTGTGTCAGGTTCCGGTGCCGGTTGTCATAGCGGGGGGCTTCTTTTTTGGCCTTTTGCTCCTCCCGCATTTGAGTCAGTTCTTCTTCTGTGCAGTAGCAGCGATAGGCTAGCCCTTTATCCAGAAGGGTCTGAATCATCTGCCGGTAGTAGTCAAGGCGCTGCGATTGAAAAAATGGCCCCGCATCCCAGTTCAGCCCCAGCCAGGTGAGACCCTCTAGGATATTCTCGGTATATTCGGGGCGTGAGCGTTCGAGATCGGTATCTTCTACGCGCAAGATGAACTGGCCGCCGTTATGACGGGCGTAGAGCCAGTTAAAGACAGCCGTTCTGGCTGTTCCGATATGTAAGTTGCCGGTTGGGCTTGGGGCAAGACGAACTCTAACAGTCACAGCAATCTCTCTTAAAGGCTAGATGCAAGTAGGCCGGCCAAAGTTAAGTATAAAATGGCCTTTCTACTTCTCTCTAAATTCAAGACACTATTGTTAAGCGTCTTAATACCAAGCTTACCAGAACGGGACTGACGGGGCTCGAACCCGCAACTTCCGCCGTGACAGGGCGGTGCTCTAACCAATTGAACTACAGTCCCTTTTTTTCGCCAAGATTCATTATGCACACATTTCTGAGCTTTGTCAAACACTTTTTTGAAAATGGCTGAGTGGGGCATGGGGCATGGAGCATTGGGCATTGGGCATTGGAAGAGGCGGTGGGGGACGCCGGCAGGCTTAAAAGCGGGTGAACCAGCAAGATATTTACTTGCCGTAGCAGTTATTCAAAATTTGGATAAGGATGCCAAAAATATTAGTAGTGCATCTTGCTCCCATAGATGACAGCCGGCAGGCAAGATGCCGGCACTACAAAAAATTGACAAAAATTGGGACGTACCCACCAGCTTTGCGTGCGATTGCATCTCCTTCTCAGCTGTGATGAGAACTTTAAATTATAAATTGGAACACCTTAAAGTGATTTGAGGTCTGGTCTAAATGATGCCTCATTAGATATGATATGAACCATTTAGGTTAAGGGAAGGCCGGCAGCAAACCTACTGAAAGACAAATAACCTGATATCGCTTATAACCTGATCTAACATCTTTGTGGCTTATTTTGAGTCAATTTGCTGCAAAGGCTTTATTATAAGATTCGTTAACTTTCTATTGAACGCCTGCCACCCGTGAGGAGCCGTAAACATGAAAACTATTCAAAGTTTGTTTATTTTCCCAGTCACGTTTCTTTCTCTACTTTCAGCTTTAAAACTTCAAGCGCAAACCAATTCAACTTATTTGTTTAATATGGAGTGCCAGAGCCGAACTCCTGAAATTCAGCAACCTTTAAAACCTGTTGAGCAGGCAACGAAGGTGAAATTCGGAAAGAATTCTTTCCCAGAAATTGCTTATCTCTATAATAGATATGTGTTGAAGGAGTCGGGAGATATTATAAATAACAGTGCGGCGGCATCTGAAGTGGTTTGTGGAGTGCCTTCTGGATTTTCTCAACTAAATTTGGAGTTCGGTTTAGACAGGAATAGCAAAGTAACTGACAAAGAAGATATTATCCTATTAGAAGTTTATAGCAATCGGCAGCTGGTGGGTCAAAGATATATCACGCGGGCCGAAGAAAAGCAAATCTGGTCGATTGATCTCCAAAACGCTCAAAGTGTCACGCTGAGAGCGGATTGCATTCACCCCGACTGGTGGAACAATTGCCCTCGTTTATCCTTTACGGATATTAGCTTAAATTGAGGCAAATTTGATTTGCCTAAGCAAGCTTTAAAATTTTAAAAGTGCCTCATTTTATTGGTTAGGAAAGGGTTACAAGGGTGCGATCAGCATTTTGTAAAAAGTTCACTAACCAATCTTTAACCACGTAAGTGGCGCGGCAGTCATCTTCGTTATAGCGTCGAATTGCGTCAAGAAAAGTGCGATCGCCGGTTTCTAACCAACGATCATACCAGAAGATACATTGAGCGCCATTTGCCTGCCGGTCGCGCCATTCAAAACCGACCCAACGGGCAATCGCTTTGAGGGCATAACTTTCCACCGGCAATATGGCTGCGCGTGTCACTCGTTCGTGTACATCCACAAACCGACTCAGCACGGGACGCCACAAATGGGAAGGAGTATTATAACGCTTGGCAAACTGTTTAAAAGTTTGAACTTCGTAATCACAAAAATGAAAAATTGGCGCATCGGGATATGTCCAAATCAAGTTTAAAAGTTGCTCCCAGATTGCGCCTTCCTCTGCCGGCTGTTCTGCCAAAAGTGGATAAAATGTTTCGGTTTTAGCTTGCCGATCAACCACTAAAACTCCGTGTAAAAATGCCAGATCCAATTCCGGCTGCGCTTCGATATCAAAATAAAGTTCAACCAGCGCAGTGGGTAACTCTGAGGGAGAAAGGGACAAACCTGCCGGTGTGGCAATTGCCTGATTTTGCAGAACTGATTGCGCTTGCAACACCAACTGCCCCGCCACTTCATCGGGAAACTCGGTTAAATGAGCAAGCTGCCCCGGATCTATGCCGGCGAGGGCTTCCACTGTTGTTAAATTCAGCGCTTGCAACTGGGTATAACGAACCGGCGTCACTCCCGGCAACAGGGACAGGTGTTTTGTTTCTGTGGCGATCGCGTAGCAACTGCCATACCAATGGCAATGGCTACAGGGATGACGGGCGATGAAAACTTCAGGTTCTTGCCGGTGGTGCAGCATCTCAATACATTCTGTTAGCATCTGCTGCATTTGAGGCATTCGCTGCCCCAAGTTCACCCGATAAGCGCCTTTCTCTCGCAATAGCAGCCCAGCCGTCTCTGGGCTAACTCCCTGCACAGATGCCAGCACATAGGCGTGAAAAGCCACAATAATTTGATAGTCTAGCTTCGGACGCTTGCCCAGTTTGATATCTGTGGGAACGTAAAGCCAGTTGCCAAAAGAAGACTCTCCGGGCTGTTTGATCAGTAAATCGGGGCTGCTTGCCAGTGTAAACCCTGCCGGCCCTTCGGCTCGCAGTATTCCCTGGTAAATGAGATCAACACCTTGGCGCATCAATTCTAGCGTTGCCTCAGCACCGGCAATGAAATCTCGCCGTGGGTACTGGGGTTGATGGTACGTCATGTCAGCAACAATTGCTTGCCGGTGTGCCCAGCTGTTTTGTTGCAGTTTCAACAGAAAGTCACTCTCGCACCCTTGCTGTTGGGCGTCTCCATAGGTATCTAGAAAAGACCGACGCCGGCACCGTTGGTAATTAAATAAAAGTTCAGCAGTCAAAAGCATACTTTTAGGCTAGCAAAAAACTGAGCCGACCGCATTGTTTCAGTGCTATTCAATAAAAATTTTCTGCCGGCTAGCATTTCTTCTTGACTCCTTACTTAGCGAATTTACTGAATTTTGGATGAAATTTTATAACTTATGCTGATAGATTGTTGTTTTTATAACTTTTTTGTATTGCTTTTCTTAAAGCATTGTCAAGGTTAATTATATTTTATGATAGTTGATTGATTTATATAAAAATTTCAATCTAACTTAATTGGATAGATTGAATAAAAAGTAAATTTTTCGTTTGTCATGGTGAAAAGACATTACGTTGAATCTCACCCTTACCTTTGTAAATATCATAAATAGTCGGTAAGGCCAGTTAAAACAGTAAAATTTACCTTAAGTCTGGGCTGGTGAATACGAAGGTACTTAGGTAAAACCCGGCAACTTGAAATCAGCCGATGTTATTTGTCAGGTTATTTCAATTTTTGAAAGAAATTCAAGGTAAATTTCACCGGCTGGCTCTTACAATGTCTAGAGCGCAATCCTAGCATTCTGGGCACCGGCAAGCGCGAAATGATATAACCTCCTTTGAACTGATGACTATGACGGGATCTACCCCACAACAAACTTCCCTAGAACGTCACCGGCAGCACTTCCCAGCCTTGGTGAATAAAGCCTATTTTAACTACGGGGGACAAGGTCCACTGCCTCAAGCCGCATTGGAGGCGATCAGGCAATCTTATGAAGAAGTGGAACGTGTTGGGCCATTTTCAGGAGAGGCGAATACTTGGATTAATCGAGAAGCCAGCCAAACGCGGCAAGCGATCGCCACAGAACTGGGTGTGCCGGCAGAAACGATTACCCTCACTGAAGATGTCACCGTTGGCTGCAACATTGCCTTGTGGGGTTTTGACTGGCAACCTGGGGATCACCTGCTGCTAACTGACTGTGAACATCAAGGCATTGTGGCAGCGGTGGGGGAACTACAGCGCCGGTTTGATATCGAAGTTTCCACCTGTCCCCTGATGGCGACGCTAAATGATGGCGATCCAGTAGCAGCCATTGATCAATATTTGCGATCTAATACTCGACTCGTGGTTTTAAGTCACATCCTGTGGAACACCGGCCAAGTTTTGCCCCTGGCTGAAATTGTCCAGCTGTGCCATAACCATTCAACTTGGGGACAGCCGATTCGAGTTTTAGTGGATGCCGCGCAGTCTGTCGGCGTCTTACCGCTGAATTTAACTGAAATTGCAGCAGACTTTTATGCCTTCACCGGCCACAAATGGTGGTGCGGGCCAGCCGGCGTTGGGGGACTGTATGTGCAGCCAGACGCCTTGGAAAGCCTGCATCCCACGTTTATCGGCTGGCGCGGGATTATTACGGATGGGAGTGGTCAGCCGGCAGGTTGGCAGCCGACTGGGAAGCGATTTGAAATTGCCACTTCAGCAGTGCCACTGTATGCCGGTTTGCGGAGTGCGATTGCACTTCATCACCAGTGGGGAAGTGCTGAGGAACGTTACCAGCAGATACAGAAAGTTAGTAAATATCTTTGGGAACAGTTACAAAATTTAGCCGGGATTAACTGCCTGCGAACATCACCCCCAGAAGCCGGGTTAGTTTCCTTCCAGCTAGACCCAACCCCACAGGATGCCGGTGCCACACATCAGCAACTCGTGCAATTCTTAGAATCACAAAAAATCATGGTGCGGACACTTCTTAATCCCCACTGCATCCGCGCCTGCGTTCACTACTTCACCTTAGAATCTGAAATAGACCAGCTAGTTGCAGGGATTTCAGATTTTAAATTTTAAGAGGTTTTGAACCTTAGCCAATCGCTAAAGTTAAATTAATTACATTGAACTGTTTTTTTATTCGGATAAACCAGACTTCAACTATTAGCCCGCAAATAAATTTTTGAGCGAGTTCGCGGGCTAGTGCAAAATGTGTGCTAACAAAAATCAACCTTCCCCCTAATACTTGAGAAACTAGAAATGTCACGACCTGTTTTATATATCGCAATTACCAATCATGGATTCGGTCATGCAGTGCGTGCTGCGTCTGTTGCCGCTGCAATTCAACAGATGAATCCAGAAATTCTCCTCGTGTTGGTCACAACCGCACCCCACTGGTTATTAGAATCTTATATTTCTGGGGATTTTATCGTGCGCCCTCGTGCCTTTGATGTGGGCGTTGTGCAAAGCGACAGCCTGACGATGGATAAAAATACCACGCTGAAAGAATTAAAACAAATCCGTGAGAGGCAGCGTTCAATTATCGCTACAGAAGTTAGTTTCATTCATTTAAATAAGGTGAAATTAATTTTAGCTGATATTCCTCCCTTAGCAGCACCTATTGCCAAAGCTGCCGGCATTCCTTGTTGGATGATGAGTAACTTTGGGTGGGATTTTATCTATCGGCCTTGGGGAGGAGATTTTATAGAAATGGCTGATTGGATTGGAGAGTGTTTCAGCCAGTGTGATCGCTTATTTCGTTTGCCTTTTCACGAAACGATGAGCGCTTTTCCTAATATAACTGATGTGGGATTAACGGGAGGTTCTCCTCGTTATAGCGAGGATGAAATCAGAGGCATTTGGGGCTTAACTGCGCCGCAGGAGAAAATAGTTTTACTCACTTTTGGTGGATTAGGTTTGGCTCAAATTCCTTATAGCAACCTGCAAAAATTTTCTGACTGGCAATTTCTCACCTTTGATCAGCAAGCACCAGATTTTCCTAATTTAATCAAAGTCTCTGGACAGCCTTCAAAAACTCCTCCATTTTCCCAGCTTCCCCTCTCTGCCTCTCAGAGTCTTTCCATCCGTCCCGTAGACTTCATGCCGCTGTGCGGACGAGTCATTTCTAAGCCTGGATATAGCACATTTGCCGAAGCTTTAAGGGTGGGTGTTCCGATTGTTTCTGTAACGCGAGAGGAATTTGCCGAATCTCCTTTATTGTTAGAAGGAATTGCTGATCGCGCTTACCATCAAATTATCTCACCGGCAGACTTTTTTGAAGGCAGTTGGGAATTTTTACGGCAACCGTTGCAACCGCCTCGCCTTAACACGTCCATTCCTAAAGATGGAACGGAAGCCATCGCTAGTGCTGTTGTTGATTATTTACAAAATTGTTAAAGGTTTGGAAATTATCAGAAAATGTGAGAGTCCGGCTTTCAAATTGTATAGCTGGGGAGTGTGTGGGTTTCACCGGCATATTCCCCAAGAGTTGAGAAACTGCTTAATTTTTTTCATGTTTAAGCTTGGGAAATCAGCAATCAATCGGCTTATAAATGCTGCCGGTAGAATGATCGGCATTAATTTCAACCACCAAATCCACCCAATCAGCACGGTTAACTAAAGGCTTGATAAATAACTCTGGGTGCAATGCTTTCCAGAAATAATAGACAAATTGCTCAATTTCTACATCGCTCATCCCCGCTTTACCGGCAGCCTTCATTTGATGTTCTGCCTGCTGTCGCCACTGTACAGAAAGCCGATAATCCACCGGATACAGCACCATTAAGCGATCTAAGCGCTGCCACAGGGGTAAATAATCGTGCAGCTTGGCATTCATATCACCGGCAAAACAGCGGTCAGCCGACGTGATAATTGGTGCCGGTGCCGTGTCAAAAATAGCCGGATCAATCGGTCGCGCCCCGACAAACCAACCTTCAAACAAGACAATATCAACGCCGGCAACTGTCTGGGAGTCCGTTCTATCACCGGCACCTCCCCAAGCAGATTTATCAAAGCGCGGAACCTGAACAGAAGGACGATCCAGCCGGCGCAACTGATCTAAAATCTCAATCCCTAGCTCAATATCGTGGGTTCCCGGTGGCCCACGCCAGATCAAACGCGGGTCTTGCTCTTTGAGCTGCTGCCGCTCACGATAAGTCTTATAGAGATCATCCAGGGACAGGCTGACAGTGCAGTAGCCTAAATGGCCAAGAATCATCGTTAGGCCGGCAGCTAAAGTTGTCTTGCCGGTGCCTTGTCCCCCCAATATCCCTTGAACTACAGGACGCCCCAAACTTTGCCGGTGTCCCGCCAACTGCACCGCCAAAGGCAGCCAAAGATGCCATAAGGTCTTTAATAAAGAAGGATTTTCCGCAACGGCTGGACGGAAACTGGGATAGACAGACTGAAAAAGCAGCCCTCGCTTTTGAACAATTTCACTAACATTCTCAGGCGTAATGCCAAATGCTTTGGCCCGCCGTTGATCTGAGCGTTCCCATGCTTCTAGCTGTTGCCAAACCTCTGCCGGGAGTTCGCCCTGATCCGCCCACTGTGTAAGAATTTGATTCAGCGATAAACTCGGTTGCTCCATGCCATCAGGAACCTAGCTTAAAGGCTTCTACAAACAGGCTGTAAGTCAAACCAATTTTAAGCGAATTTAATATTTGTACCAGCAGCGAGTTGGCTATGCGCCGGTTTGCGGCGTAAACAACCCAGCTGATCGCTTCCGTTAGCACGACCAAAATTGCAGCCACACTAATATCTAAGTTAGCTCTTTGTCCAGCGATGGTAGAAATAGCGCTTCCCAAGAAGACGCCAAACAACACACTGATTACCAGCAGCGAGATTCGCCGCCAAGGATTGCTTAACCATTGCCCAAACCGCCCAGAGGCGACATCAACCAGGCTGTTGAGACGGGTATTCTGCATACACAGGGCTGAGTGAGGAAAACATTCTTTTGCTAGGATATCCTGCTTTGTCGCAGCCGGTTTCAATCCGGCTTAACGGCTGCTGAATAGTAAATACCTAGCAGGTTCATAAAGACAAACTTATTTGCGTAACAGCTTGCCGGTAAGCCTAATCAAAAACTGGCCCCTGTCATCAAAGACACAACAGAGGACAGATCCAAAAAAAATTACACCGGCGGTTGCAACCGCCGATGGAAAATTTATGCAAGGCGTAGCGCCCTACACCATACTAAAAAATGAATGTTAATTTCAGTCAACACTCAGCACGAACCTTGGCTGAGGGGTGCCGATATTGATAATTGCGTATTCGATATTGGCTATTTACAGCCGGCACAAAGCGAAATGAAAGAATTTCGGGCGCTTAGCTAGAGTTTTTCTCCACCCGATCTCCTTATTTTGCCGTGCGATTTACTCGATTTTCTTCCCAACACATACTTAAGCAGTTTTATTAGGCACACCCCTGGAGAGGCCAACCTCTCGATAAACTCTGGCTTACAGCCCGTCGCCGGCAGCACCCTAATTAAAAGTAAGGCTCGACAGCAAGTCGTTGACTGCCAGACTAATCGAGACAACTTGAATATCCCGTCACACAATCAGGTATTCTAGTTAGACTTAAGCTCACTTATCTCTAAGCAAGCTTGAGCGTTTTTAACTCGCTTCCCCCGTGGGGTGTGTTTTCAAGGCGCGGTCTTTGATTTCAACGGACACTGAGTGCTAAGCTCGGATTCGTGCCCGGACTGCCCTCCAGCACTTTTAAGCTAGGGAACAGGAAATGATTTTCTTCAACGTATTGCGCCCCAAATAGACCCTTTTCTGCCCAGAAATATCGGTCAGTGGTGTGTTCGTTCCTTTTAACTAACAGCAAGGCAGGTGGAAGGATACCCTCGGTATGGATAAACTTGCGAGCAGCTGTGACTGGTTTATCTTCGCCACTTTCGATACTATACTGAGGCACGTGCTCAAGAATTCGACGCCCTTCTTGCCGACGACGGCTCTTACGTTTACGTCTCCTGGCCAACCTCTTTACCTCCTCTTTCAGCCGACGGGTGTAGTGATAGTTACAAAAACCGTCGCAAGTATATCTGTTCCCGTACAAAATATCAATCTCTCTTAACCTTTGTACATAATTTTCCTGAACCCAGTGTAGATATGGCTTCTGGCGATTCAGAAGCAAGAGAGGCCGGAAAAAAAGCTACACTATCTTTAACAAAAAAAAATATTCTTTAATAAAAGTTAAAAATCAAGCCTTGGGAGAAGTCAAATCCCGGATGGGAATCGACAGAGAATCGACCTGTGGCCTGAAAAGTGGGTGAATAAGGGCGGCTGCCTGTCCATCCCAATTGACCGGCAACGGAATTTTCCTATTACATTTGCCTCGCTTAGCCGCAAACCTATCACAATCATAATAGAGGACAAGTCTACTTTGCTTGAGACAAAACCCCTTAATTTGATCGCCGTTGTTAAAAAACCCACAGTCACTTCATGTTGATGCCTGCGAGTTCAGAATTTGTTGCGCTTTGCCGAGCGCAGTTAGCCCTGTTAACTCAAGGGCTGAGAGCGTCCTTAAGTGTGGTGTACTTGACCGAAGAACTGGTAGAGGGGGCAGAAGCCAAATTAATTCCGATTGCGGCTTACCCAGAAACGGCTGTGGTGTGGGAAGAAAACGCTCCCTTAAGGCTTTTACCCGAACGAGCCGGCGCGGCGTTCCCTCGCTTACTCTCTGCCGCACCGGGTATTATCCCATCGGTAGATGCATTAATTGATTCGCAAACACCTTTTTTTGACCAGAAGGCAGATCGGGGGCAGGCGGGGGAGGGCGATGAAGAAGATTCCTGGCAGCAACAGCGCCAAATTATCCTGCCTCTCATGCATGAGGGGGTGGTGATGGGATTGTTAGTCACCAGTCGAGAAGATCGGCCTTGGAATAAACGAGAGCGCTCTCAAATCGAGCGAATTGCTCACACCCTTGCACTGGCTTGTATTTTAGACCAGCGCTCTGAGTGGTCAGATCATAACTATCGCCAGCAGCAGCTGATTCACGCTCAGCAACACGACATCCTGGATAATTTGCTGCACCAGCTTCGCAGTCCACTTACAGCCTTAAAAACATTCGGCAAACTGTTGCTAAGACGCCTACTGCCAGGAGATGGCAACCGCGATATTGCCAGTAGCATTGTCCGGGAAAGCGATCGCTTACAAGAGTTGCTGCAACAGATGGATCGAACCATAGACCAAGACCGGCTGGAAATCGAGCCGGCTCCTTTAGCGGTTAATTGGGAAGCAGTGCGAACCTCAGAAGGCGCTTCCCGACAAACCGGCGAACCGACACCCAATTCCCAAATATTACCCCTGCTGCCGGCATCCCCCCTAGAGTTGTGTTCCGTTGCCCAAGTGCTGGAACCCTTGTTAATATCAGCCAGAGCAATTGCCGGTGAGCGCCTACTGAGTATCATCACCGGCATTGTGTCCGATTTACCGCCAGTTCCGGCTAATCCCAAGGCATTGCGCGAAGTATTGAGCAATTTAATAGACAATGCCTTGAAATATACACCTGCCGGTGGGCAGATTTATATTCAGGTTGAGAAGCGAGCCGGCGGGGGAGAGAATCCAGAACAATTGCGCCCTTTATCCCATCACCCCATCATTCCCTCAAATTCCGCTTCTGAGTGGATCGTATTCAGCATCTCAGATACCGGCCCTGGCATTCCGCCACAGGATTTGGAGCGGCTCTTTGAGCGGCATTTCCGAGGCGTTCAGGCAGAAAGGGAGATTCCCGGCACAGGTTTGGGCTTAGCGATTGCTAAAGATTTGGTAGAACAAATGCAGGGTGAAATTCAAGTTTTTAGCCCTGCGAAGTTGGAGAAATGGAAGGCAGATATTCCGAATGCGGGGCCAGGAACGATGTTTGTTTTGTGGCTGCCGGTGGGAGGAGAATGCTGAGCTTTTGAGTGGGGAGCGGAGAAAAAAGAGTTTAATCTGTGGTGTGTAGTTTATTTTTTATTGTTGCAAAAATAGGCAAAATTGAAATATATAAATGCGAACGATATCTCAAAATAAAAGCGTTCGCAACCCGTTAAGATTGCGAACGCTTAATTAAGTGACTTTACAGAAGTTAAGAAGCGCGGCGGAAGACTAAATCTGAGCGTAAGGTAAGATTTAGATCTTTGTTGGGGTCAACTGAAATCAGATCGACTTTGTTGCGACCTTGGAAGACGCCAATTAGGGTGAGCACGCTGCTCAAACCGGCACCTAACAACACTTCTTCAGTGGCGATGGCTTTATCGCCGGTAACCGCCGAGATTGCCGCTGCTGCTGCTGCACCTAAGGCTGCATTTCTCAGCACTTTGGCGATATTAATCCCCTTGGTAATTTCTTCTGTTCGGGTAACGACAGCAGAATTAGCACTGATCGCGCTGCGTGTGCCATTTGGTAGCACCAGTTCTTTGGCGACAAACTGAGCGCCGCCTTGAACTAATTGCAGTTCACCGACGATCTGGCTTCCGGTAGGAATTACCACCGTGTTTTGAACCGAGACATTTTGAGCCACTGTCAAGGTTACAGGTACGGGTTTGGGTTCGTTAGTAGCGAGGAGAATTTTCTCTGCTTTTGAGTAGTTGACTGGGATAGTTGTCCCTGTCTTAACAATGACGCGATCATCTACGGGCGGGGTTGGGGTTGTTGCCCCAGCCACGATGTAAGGTGAGGTGAGGGCGGTTGCTTGACCGGCACTCACTAAGGCTTGGTAGATGAAGGCTGCCACTTCAGCGCGTGTGGCGACTTGGTTGGGATTTAAGTATTTAACATCGGGATAGTTGACGACAATGCGTTTTTCTGTGGCTGCGGCAACACTGCCACGGGCGTAGTCTGGGATAGCCGTGGCGTCAGTGTAACCTTGCAAGACGGTGCCGGTAGCGGCAGTGCTGGTGTAGTTCAGCCCGTTTGCCAGCGACACCAAGGCTTGTGCGCGAGGAATATTTTGTTCGGGGTTGAAGACATTGCCAGGATAGCCGGTGAGAAATCCCATCTCATAGGTATCTTGAATCGCAGTGTAAGCCCAGTAGTTGGACGAGACATCGACAAAGTTGATGCCGGTGCGAACATCGGCTTTATTAAATGCTTTACGAACCATTGCGGCAAACTGTGCCCGTGTCACCGGCTCATTCGGTCGGAAGCTGCCATCGGGAAAGCCTTTAATAATATCTCGCGATGCTAGCGCTTGTATAAAATCTCTAGCCCAATAGTTGGTACTGACATCAGAAAAGCTGGTTTGAGCAAATGCTGGGGCCGTAACCACGATGGGTGCGGCAGCACCTGCAATCATACCAAAAGCGATTAAGGCAGCGGTTCCTGATTGCAAACGATTCATGGTCATAATCAATGTTCTCCAGAATACATGAGAGTGAGTAGAGGCACGGCCTGCTGTGTTCTTGCCTAGCTAATTAAATAGACATAAGGATGCAACACTTGTTCCTAGGCTGAGTTTGGCAGATAAATGAAGTTAATTTAGCAAAATAACGGGGTTAATTCGTGATTTTGCAGGGTTTTTCTTTAACTTTCCTAATTGTTACAGACGCATTGCTGTTAAATTTGTTGCACTCAGTTGCTAGTTCACCGATAGCCGGCCCATGCTTAGCAGTGATGTAAGAAAATGTGGGAATTGGGTTGATAAGATTTTATTTAAATTGAATATTTATCAATCGCATCCCTCATAACCAATACCTACGGCTAGGTACGGGGGTGATCAGTCAGGTTTTGGTAAGAATTGCTACCCCAGTTTCACTCAGCTTACCGAAAAACTTGAGAGCACCTACTAGAGGTGCTCCTGGCTTGGTGTGATGATGAACAAGCGTATCTATAGCGGTTCTCAATCGGATGAAAAGCTTGGAAAAGTCAGAAAGGCATTGGGGGGGGAACCCCCAAACCCCCCATTGGGTGACGGGTGCGTCCCCCAAACCCCCTCCACAAGGGGTGAGCGGCTGAGCCTCATATAAGTGAGCAGTGCTATATTTCAGTGCTGACGCACCTGATACAGAGGGTGGCCGGCTTTATTTTGCCGTGGGTTAGCGCAGCGCTAACTCAGAACGTAAGGTCAAATCCAGATCGGTATTGGGATTGATCACGACGACGGTATCTTTTTTGCGCCCTAGCAGCAGTCCACCGAGGGCACCGACACCGGCACCTCCGAGGACTTCTTCGGTGGCAATGGCACGATCGCCGGTGATTGCTGAGATGGCGGTTGCTGCCGCTGCACCGATGGCTGCACCTTTTAAGATGTTGCCGGTACTGACACCTTTATCGATCTTTTCGGTTTTTGTAACGACCTCAGAACGGGCATTCAGGGGGATGGGCCGGCTATTACGCCCCATTAGCAGTTCTTTGGCGACAAATTGAGATCCGCCGTTTGCCGGTCGCAGTTCCCCAATAATTTGACTGCCGACAGGAATTAAAATCGTGCCGGTGGATGATTTGATGTTTTGAGCAACTTTTAGGGTCAGAGGTGCGGTTTCATCCGGCAAAACGAGGATTTTCTCGGCATCGTCGTACCTGACTCGAATCTCTGTGCCGTATGGAAGGCTGGCATTCGAGCTATTTGGCGGCGCATTCCACCGTCCGTTCGTTGGGCGCGATGGGGACGGGTTCTGTTGTCCGTTTTTCGGACGTGTTGGCGGCGCGTTCCACTGTGCGTTAGCCGATTGCATTTGCACAAGCGGTGCGCCGGCAGCAAGGCTGATTGCTAATGCCATTAGCGCAGCCGTTTTAGATTGCCATTTTTTAGTTTTAAACATAGATAGCTCCCTCAGGAGACGCCAGTATTGGTAGGAACAAGTGATGTGTTGCTCCTATTTAGGGTAGACCTGAAGTTTACTCCAGTGTTCCTGAGTTTTTTAGATTTTAAATTTAGTTATTATCTAATTCATTTTATTGAGAATTAATACTTAGATTTCTTACAAAACTCGATAATATTGCTAATAGCTTAGGTGCGTTTTTTTACTTTGGTTTCTGAAATTGAAACGGTTGTTTAAGTCAAAAATGCTCCGCCCCCGGCAGTCGTCATTAGCCCTGGCAGCTGGCAACGCAGGCTTTTTGATTGAAAAAAAGCCGGTATGTGGGTGGGCATGAATAAATGCCACACCTGAATGGTTAGAAGCTGTTAGGAATTTTTGAGACGTTCAAGGAGTTGATCGAATCTGGCTGTCGCGAGTGCCATGTCATGAGGCGGCAGTGCTGCTAAGTCGTCGTCTTGCTGGTGACTCATGCGTAAGTCTTTATCATCACTGAACCAGTTAACGGCACCGCGCAGTCGGGTGGAGAGAAATTTGGTGATAGCTCGATAAAAACGTAAAGCGAAAAGTACGTCTAACTGTAATTTTTCAGTTAAGGGTTGTCGCGGAATCGACAAAACAACGGAGTCTTCGATGGCTTTGACGGTGGCAGCCGGCGGGCGATCGTCTACGAAAGACATTTCTCCCAAGACTTCGCCGCAACCGATGGTGCTGATTTCTCTGTTGCCTAAAGCCGCCATCGAAACGGTTAGGGTGCCCTCAAGTACGATGTAGAGTGCGTCTGTGGGTTTTCCTTCTTCGATGAGTACGGTGCCGGCAGCGATTTCTTGCCGGCTGCCAATTGTCAGCATCCAATCGAGATCCCGATCGTTTAACTCGCCGAGGATGAATAAAACTTTTCTCATAGATGGCTCATTGGCAACAGCTTGTTTGCCGTTATCTCTCAGATGCGGATAGGGTCTATACATATTCTCCCTCGATTCTCACATAGACAACAGCTGCGCCAATGCTTTCTTAGGCGGACGAGCGGGGTGCCAGCCGCACAGCCCCGCGCTTTCAGTAGTTTTACAGTTGACAGAAATCTTTTGTTTGCAGCATAGCGTGCCGGTGATTTGTCACCTAGAGGGGTCAGACCCCCCATTTGCGTGGGATTATGCGGGGTGCCGGTGTTTTTCAATTTCTGCAATGGGTAACAACAAGGTATTTTCTATTTCCTGCCGCACCTCACGGGACAGATAACAATCGCTATCCAAGCAATTGACTAGCAACAAGTTGGCATTGTAATACTGCTGAAGCAATTCCTTTTGGTCTTGGCTGAACTGCCAATCGTGCCCAATATTGCGATACTTAATCATTACGGCTCTTAATTGCTTAGTCCAAGCCCGACCATTATCTTTCCACCATTCTTTAAATATTTTTTCCTCAGCATTTAGAGTCGGTAATTGTTCTTTAAGTTCTTGCAGTGTTTTCTTGAGGTCGAGGGAGAGGGAGTGGTCGAGGTAGAGGGAGAGGGAGTGGTCGAGGTCGAGGTAGAAGGAGCGGTCGAGGTCGAGGGAGCGGTCGAGGTAAAGGGAGCGGTTGAGGGAGTGGTCGAGGGAGCGGTTGAGGGAGCGGTCGAGGTCGAGGGAGCGGTTGAGGGAGTGGTCGAGGGAGCGGTTGAGGGAGTGGTCGAGGGAGCGGTTGAGGTCGAGGGAGCGGTCGAGGGAGCAGTCGAAGTAAAAAGCCCGAACTGCTGCTGGTTTGTATGAACCCTCAACTGAATCAGATTTCTCCCTTAGCCATATCAAGAACTCCTGCAATTTCTGATCATCTTCTACAAGCGAATCAGCTTGCTTTTTCATGAGCAGCAATAGCCGATCTGCACTTGGCGACATCCCAGCCGCGAGTAAAAAGACTTCCCGCCAGCGTGTTTCGGTGATGTGGCTGAGCAGATTTTGCAATGCTTCCTCTGATGATTGTTTGCCGACAATAATCTCTCTAGCTGTGAAATACTCATGAAATGTCAGGTGGGAAAATGAGTAAATTCCCTTAGCCCTTTCTACTAATAGCCCGTGTTGAGCTTCAATGGATTGTAATACTTTCTCACTGTCCAGTTGCAATGCTTTCAGGCTAGTCTTAGCATGGGGTAAATTGCGGATGTAATCTGTGATGTAGAGTTCTGCTGCTTTTTGCTTGAAGAAATAGTCTCCTTGTTCAAAGGTAGTCAAGGCTATTTTGCTGAGTAAATCTTCCTTACCTTGAACGGATAGCTTTTTGTAAATCTGATAGCGCTCAATTCCGCGCTTAGCATCCCATTTCTTCAGCAGTGCATCCAGTCCTTCTTTGTACAGTTCAGACCGATTTGCCGGAAAATCTCCGGATTCTTCAAAGACCAAACATAAGAGCGTCAGCAACAGCGGATTTGTGGCCAGCTCTCTGATTCGTTGATTGCCTTTAATACGTTTAAGAAAAGTTTCCGATTTGACGACTTTACCCTTAAACCAGTTGGTTGCAAACGTAGCAATTTGATTATCATCAAAATCAGAAATTTCCACCTCTGTAAATTTATCAAAGGTATATTCCCGCGCTGCAATCCGGCAAGTCATCACAAAGTGACTGTCATGATACTGCTCAGAGAAATCACGAATTTCTTTTAAAACACGTTCGCTGTCATCTTCTCTAACTTCATCCAAGCCATCAAACAAAACCAACGCTCTACCGTGGGTAATTGCCTCTTTGACAGATATGCAAAAATGCGTTTCTGCGCCAACCTTAGAAAATTGCTGATAGATGTATTCCAGTGATCCGGGTTTATTTGTAGCCTTAGAAAATTGCTGACAGATGTATTTCAGTAATCCGGGTTTATTTGCAGCTTCTGCAAAGTCCTTGAGGGTGACAAAAACCGGCACTCGCTCTGCCTGAAATTTTCCCGCAATACACTGCATCGCTACATACTTCAAAAATGTGGTTTTTCCCGCTCCCGGTTTTCCCAAGATCATCAGCTTGGGATTTTTCTCGACGGCATCCAGTCCTGGCACTCGTTTTTCAATGATTCTACCAAGTCCAAAACGCTCAAAATCCTCTGAGTTACATTCTTGCAATAGTTCAGCAATGTCTTTGCGTCGGCGTCCTGTAATTTTCTCCAGAATATTCACGTTGGTGTAGATATCATTCAACCCGATAGGCTGAGTCATATCCAGCACGCGCATTGTGCCGCAACGTTCTTGAATAATGGGTTGTACCTTTTCCCGTACCTCTTGCACAAGCGCGTCAATCTCAATTTTGCGGGTTGGATTTGGCTCAGGTGCTGCCCGTTCTTGTTCTTTGGGTAGATCGTTGGCAATCTCCTCCCAATCCAGACCTAACTTTCTGCAAAGACGGTCGAAAATGATGTGGTCAACTGGTTTGCCAGTGAAAAATTTGGTGGGTTTTACCTTTTCCCTCACCTGGCGTACCAAGCTATCAATATCAATCACCTCGCGTACCAAGCTATCAATCTCAATTTTGGGGGTTGGATTTGGCTCAGGTGCTGCCCGTTCTTGTTCTTTGGGTAGATCGTCGGCAATCTCCTCCCAATCCAGACCTAACTTTCTACAAAGACGGTCGAAAATGATGTGGTCAACTGGTTTGCCAGTGAAAAATTTGGAAATCGTAGAGCGACTCAAACCAGTGTCACGCCTTAAACTCGTCTGATTCCACGTATTTTTGTTTAGAGCTATGTTTGCCAACCGGATGCCGTCTGAAGATGCCTTGAGCGTACGTCTTCCCATAAGTTAACTACAAAAGTTTCATTTATTTTACTCGCGGCAATAGGTCTTTATTTTCCAACTCATGCAACTTATGCAAGTTGTACATGAACTCAGACATAACGCATACAGGGTGGGTGTCATCCTGAAAGAGTCGTGATTCAACATCGATTTATGACCACTGCTGCACTCATCTTTATACTCCAAATTTTAGCCGCCTTGCTAGTTGAAGAGTCAGCAAAAGCCGGCTACCGAAAGCTCAAGAAGAGTAAGATTGTGAGACGGAAAATTTGGGTAATGTGTTCTTGCCTTATCATCCTTTGGAAATCGCACAAGCGTAAGTAAAAATTGGACAAATAAAAGTCACGGAGATTAGGCGCACACAGAATAAACCTGCCTTGATAGGTTTAATTGTTTTAAAATAATCCTGTAGCGTGAGCGCCTAACCACCGAGGCTAACCCATGACAAAAACAGAAATCTTGGAAGCATAACAGATGAGTGCAGAAGAGCGCTTGGAAATTATCGAATCTATCTCGCGGATGATGCGCGAAGATATAGAAGAAAAGGCTAGACTCAAAGCTGAAAAATAGCAGAAGTTAGCAGTAGCAGCAAAAGCCGCACTTCCAGACTATATGCCCGGAAATTTGCTGCATGATTGATGGTTATCTGACAGTGAAGATGATGACCAATTTACTAAGAAGTAAATTTAACGCGTGGCTACCCTTGCTCTAATTTTTCAATCAACTCCGCCGCTTCAATTAAAGAAACAACCGGCCTTTCACCGAGATAAACTTTATCTAATAATTCTATGGCTTGCCGGCTGAGAATCCAATTACCGGCATCCTCTGGATCGGGTTGCAATTGCGCTTCGCCTCCCGCCGCACACACCAGATCGAACATCCAATCAATATTTTCCTCAGTTTCTCCCTTCTCCATCATTTGAAACAGTTTGCCCAACCGCTTGTTTCCTTGCAGACGAGACGACACCAAATCCACCACTGAGATGCCGGTTTGCGCTTCTACTCCCTCAAAAATGTTATATAAATAAGTGCAAGCTTCACTATCGGTTAAATCGGGCAGCCGGCGCTCAATTCGTTGCAGCAAATTCTCTACAAACGGCACGCCCAATTGTGCCTCTAATACATCAATTGGCGATTCATCTTGAATGACGATCACACCTGATGTCAACATATCGTCAAAATTCGCTTGAAAGTCTGCCGGCAATTCTTTTAATAGCGTCTCACTCGCTTGCCGGCTCATTGTTAATCCCTGCTCACTCGTGCTGAAATCTCTGCCGGCTTCAAATCCATGTTCTATTAAAAGTTTATAGAGAAGCGTTACCGCCTCTTGATACATTTCTTGCAAAGCTTCCTGCGGCAGTAGATTGCTATATGCCCAAATTTTATCTTCAGCCGGCAGCGTTTCTATTACCTCAAACAAAAGAGACGCCATCTGTTTCGCAGAAATGCGCTGCTCGAATTCAGAAATTTGCTTATCCACTACCGCGACATCGTGAGTCTTGATCGCCTTGGCAATTAAACTCTTTTCACGGCTATAGCCAAATCCTTTCATACAATCGTTTTCCTTTAAGCCGGTATATCTGTTAGGGGAGAGGGCATCGGGCATCGGGCATGGGGAGATTTGATAGAATCTTATGGGTTGCCGGCAAAAATGTAAACAATTGTAAAATTAATTGATAAATAGCTGTAATCCTTAGTCTGACTGGCACACAATAGTTATTTGGAATGCTCAACAGTCAGACAACATGGAAAGCAACAACAGCCGGTTAGGAAAAACTGAAAACGGAAAAGACAAAAGATTGCTGCTCGTTTTAAATTTATAACCTTGACTTTATTATGATTCCGCATCAACTGATCCTAAAAAACTTTCTAAGTTACTCGGACGCAACCCTAGAGTTTGCCGGCTTGCACACCGCTTGCATTTGTGGGCCGAATGGTGCCGGTAAATCTTCCCTACTCGAAGCGATCGCCTGGTCAATTTGGGGTCAAAGCCGCGCCGCCTCGGAAGACGATATCATCCACATGGGAGCCAAAGAAGCCCGTGTCGATTTTACCTTCCAGAATAACGATCAAATCTATCGCATCATTCGCAGCCGGCAGCGAGGACACGCATCTGGCTTGGAATTTCAAATAGCCACCGGCGATGGTTTTCGGGCGTTAACCGAACGCGGCGTTCGGGCGACGCAAGAGAAAATTATTCAACATTTGAAACTCGACTACGACACGTTTATTAACTCTGCTTACTTGCGCCAAGGTCGAGCTGATGAATTCATGCTCAAGCGCCCCACTGAACGCAAAGAAATTTTAGCGGAGTTGCTCAAACTCAACCATTATGACGAATTAGCAGAACAAGCAAAAGACCGCTCACGCCAATTTAAAGGTCAGATAGAAGTATTAGAGCAGAGTTTGCAATCAATTCAAGCTCAATTGCAAGTCAAGCCGGCAATTGCCGAAGAACTCGCGCAACTTGAAGAAATTATCGCTCAGTTGCATCGTGAACAAGACAGCGATCGGCAACAATTGCAACAACTGCAAGCTCAACAGCATCAACGACAAACTTGGCAACAACAGCAAGTGTGGCACCGGCAGCAATACGATCAGCTCAGCAGTGAATGCGATCGCTTGCAACAAGAACTTGCCACTACGCGCCGGCGACAGCAAGAATTAGAAGCACTTTTGCAACAGCAACAAGCAATTGATGCCGGTTACGCCCAATTCTTGCAACTGCAAGCCCAAGAAGAAATTCAAGTTTCCAAGTGGCAAACCCACCAAGATATTCAAGAACGCCGGCAGCAGGTGCAACAACAGCTTACGCAACATCTGTCTTACCTTGGCGGCCAAATTTCTTCAGCCAAAGCCCAGTTAGACGCCTTATTGCAACAGGAAGAAGAAATTCAGCAAACCCTGAAACAAGCGCCAGAAATAGAAGCCGGCATGGCTCAATTGCAACAAGCGCGGGATAGACTGGCCGGCCTGGATCAGTTGCAAACTCAAGTCGCCCCCCTAATTCAGCGCCGCAACAGCCTGCAAACCGAACTGGAACGCGCCCATGCTCGGATGAGTGCTCGTCTGGAAGAACTTTATAACCAAGCTTACCAACTGCAAACGCAGCAACAACATCAGCCGCAACTGCAAAAAGCGATCATGGAAGTGGCCGGCCAGTTGGAAGATTTAGAGAAAAAGCGCGTTTACCAGCAGCGAGTGCGGGAAAAAGGACTGGAACGGCGCAGCTTTATGGAACGCCTGCAAGCGCATCAGCGGGATTATGAGATGAAGCTCTCAGAAATGGAGCAAAAAATGCTGATGTTGCAAAAGGGAGCCGTTGAGCAGGAAAGTCGGGGAAATTCTGCGATTTCACTGATGAACTCACAATTTCCGCCCTGTCCCTTGTGCGATCGCCCGCTAGATGAACATCACTGGGACTTGGTGATGGAAAAACATCAAGCGGAACAGCAAGAAATTCTCAATCAGTTGTGGGTGGTGCGAGAGCAACTGGCCACATCCGAGCGGGAGATTCAAGTTCTACGAACGGAATATCAGCAGCTAAGCCACGAACTGGCCGGTTATGACGCCCTACGAGAGCGTCGCGGCAGCTTGCAGGCGCAATTAGATGCGACAACATCCGACCGGCACCGGCTGCAACAATTGGCAGAGGAAAAAGAAAAGCTAGAGCGAGCGCTCTCCACCGGCACCTATGCCACTGAGGTGTATGCAGAACTGCAACAGCTTGACGGGAAATTGCAACAGCTCAACTACGACGAGAAAGATCACGCCCTGACTCGCGGACAGGTGGATCGCTGGCGCTGGGCGGAAATTAAGCAGGCAGAAATTAAAACCGCAACGCGCCGGCAAGCCCAAATTGACGCCCGCAAGCCAGAATTACAAGCGCAAATCGCCCAACTCACCCAGGATCTCGAACAGCAGCAAACGTCTTCGGAATTTTCCCAACAAATTGCCGGTCTTGAGCAGCAGTTGGCTGAACTCGGTTACGATCGGCAAGCCCATAAAGCAGTCAGTGAAGCCAGAGGCAAGGCGCAAACTTGGCTAGCGCGTTACCAAGAATTGCTATCCGCCCGTGAACAGTACCCGCAACTGTCTATCAGGGCAGAGGATCTAACCAGCCGGCTGCAAGTGCGAAATCAAGACCGGCAAGCGATCGCTAACCAAATTGAAAGCATTAACCGGCAGCTATTGGAAACCCCGGATGCCGGTAGTAAGATTCAATCCTTAGAACAGCAAATCTCAGCGCGACGCACTCAGTTAGATAGCCGGCTGGCGAGTTTAGGGCGTTTGCAACAACAACAGCAGCATCTTGAAAACCTCCAGATGCAACTAAGCGAACAGCAGCAACAATTGCAAACCGGACTCAGGCAGCAGCGCGTTTATCAGGAACTCGCCGCAGCCTTTGGCAAAAATGGTATCCAAGCGCTGATGATTGAGAATGTGCTGCCCCAATTGGAAGCGGAAACCAATCAAATTTTATCGAGGTTAAGTGCAAATCAGTTGCACATCCAGTTTGTGACGCAACGAGCCGGTAAAAGCAAAAAAGCATCCTCTAAGAGTGCCGGTAAACTCATAGACACCTTAGATATTTTGATTGCCGATGCCCGGGGCACGCGCCCTTACGAAACTTACTCTGGCGGGGAAGCCTTCCGCATTAACTTTGCCATTCGTCTCGCCCTCGCTCGTTTGCTGGCACACCGTTCTGGCACAGCCTTGCAAATGCTAATTGTGGATGAAGGGTTCGGGACACAAGATGCAGAAGGATGCGATCGCTTAATTTCTGCGATCAATGCCATCGCCCCTGAGTTTGCTTGCATTCTCACCGTCACTCATATGCCGCAATTCAAAGAGGCTTTCCAAGCTCGAATTGAGGTGGTTAAAACGCCCAATGGGTCTAAAATCAGTCTTTCTGTTTGATGGGGATTGGGCAGGGGGCATGGGGAATTGGGTAACTGTTTCTCTATTCCCTATATTCCCTATGTCCTATTGATTTTAAGTAAGCATTAAGCTTCGGTAATAGTTCATCAGTGATTGGTTTGAGCCGACCTACCTGTTCACTGCTCAAGAGTTGTCTTGCAGAGGCTAATCTTAACCAGTTTATAGTTTCGTATAAAGAGCCTCTGGCAATCTTTACAAAAAGGCGATTATCTTGGTCATTATAAAGAATTAATATTACTGAGTAGGTGATACCACTTATCCTTACAAATAGGCTTTTTAAATTTGATAATAAGCTAACAAAAAATTAAAATTGCCACGCAGAATCTACTAGGAATAGAAAAGGCTGCCTTAAATAAAAAAACAGTAATCTTACTGAGGTTAGTCTCTAGTGTGGCTGCCTTAAATAAAAAAACAGTAATCTTACTGAAGTTGTCCCCTACTATAGCTGCCTTACAATATTGACGAACAGTCTCTCAGTAGGACGAAAAGGAGCGAATCTTTATGTTTAAAAATTTGAAAAAAATTGTTAGTACCTTGTTAATTGTGATTACGATCACAGTTAACATGAGTCTTGCTTTTCCTCGTTCTGTATCAGCTAGTCCATTTCCGAACTTGAGTGAGGTAGAGCAACAGGTTAAAGGCTCGCTTCCTAATATTGATTGGCAACAAGTCAAACTCTCGGTTCCTAATTCGCTTCCCAATATTGATTGGGAGCAGGTTAAAGGCTCGGTTCCTAATATCGACTGGGAACAGGTTAAAGGCTCGGTTGCTAGCATTGATTGGGAACAGATTAAAGGATCCGTTCCTAATATTAATTGGGACCAAATTAAAGAATCAGTCTTTAAGATTAACTTCCAAGAACTTCAACAAGCTTTTTCTGGTAATGTTCAACAGGTTATTTCTAAAGTTGATATACAACAACTTAGAGAAGGACTTACTGATAGTGCCCTCTCACAAAAAGTTGGGGGTGTGATCGCAGGCACCAGCTCAACAGTAGTTAATCAGGCACAAAAATATCTTGATACTACACCTGACCAGTTATGTAGTATCTATCGTGATCATTTACAAGGAATTGACAATTCTCAATGGGATGCTTTACAAACAGGTGCGGCATCAACTTTTACAGTTTTGCAAGCTGTTAATTCCGCATCAGCAGCAGGGGCAGGGGCATTATCAAGTTATGCTGGAATAGCATCAGCCGTTTCACAACTAGGCTTAGGGGGTGTAACAGCAACTGCGGCAGGACTCTTGGGAAGTAGTGCGACAGGTGCAGCCGCAACTGCGGTAGTTACATCTTTCGTTGGTGGTCCATTAGTGATGGGTGCATTATTAGCCGGCGGTACAGGTCTAGCCGCTTGGGGAAGTTATAAAACAATAGAGTTCACTGCTCAACAGTTTGATGGTTTGACGAAAGAATTTTGTACTCAGCAAACCCCTTGATGATTTAGGGCTTTGACATACCATAATCAAAAGCCCAATCTCCCATCCCTGGCCTGTGGTGATTCACCACAGGCTTGCCTTATACCTACAACCGAACCTTCAGGGACGGCAACCACGCTAGTGGAAAACTGAATGTGCTGTTTACGCTTCGTTACAATGAGAACAAGCGAGAGGCAAAATCAAGCTTCTCCAAATGTGTACTAAAAAGGAGCCGAGAATGAACGGCAACATCCGCGTAGGCAACTTATTTGGGATTCCATTTTTTGTGAATCTCTCCTGGTTTTTAGTTTTGGGCTTAGTGACGTTTAGCTATGGTGGTGGACTCGCAGCTCAATTTCCGGCAATGGGCGGCGCGATGCCCTGGCTGTTGGGATTTGTTGCGGCGCTGTTGCTGTTCGCTTCTGTCTTAGCACACGAGTTGGGGCATAGTTTTGTTGCTATGCAGCAGGGAATTGAAGTGAAATCGATTACTCTGTTTCTGTTTGGTGGTTTAGCGAGTCTGGAAAGAGAGTCAAAAACACCGGCAGAGGCGTTCTGGGTGGCAATTGCAGGGCCGGCAGTTAGCTTTTTACTCTTTGGTCTATTCACAGCCATTGGCACCGGCATCGGTCTGACAGGGCCGGTTGCGGCAATTGTGGGACTCCTCGCTTCGATTAATTTAGTCCTGGCTGCGTTTAACCTGATTCCTGGTTTACCCCTTGATGGCGGTAATATCCTCAAAGCCGCAGTCTGGAAGTTCACCGGCAATCCTTATAAAGGTGTTGTGTTTGCCAGTCGTGTCGGTCAAATTATTGGCTGGATTGCAATCGCTACTGGGGTGTTCGGCAACTTCTGGAATCTGTTAATCGGTTTCTTCTTACTGCAAAATGCCGGTCGCTCTGCTCAGTTTGCCACAGTGCAAGATAAATTAGCCGGCTTGACGGCTGAAGATGCGGTGAATCCGAATAGTCCGATTGTGCCGGCAGAGTTGACCCTGAGAGAATTGGCAAACGAATACATCATTGGCAAAGCAACTTGGCGTAAGTTTTTTGTCACCGATACTGAAGGGCAAGTGTTGGGCGCGATCTCGGTTGACGATTTGAAAGCAATTCCAACCGATCAGTGGCCTCAAACTCAAGTGAAAGACTTGATGAAACCCGTCGAATTAGCCACGGCAGTTAAACCAGAACAATCGTTACTAGAAGTTGTAACGTTACTGGAAACAAAACAGTTAACTGAGCTGCCGGTGATTCGTGAAAATGGTGCGATTGTCGGACTTGTCGAAAAAGCTGCGATTATCAGTTTACTTGAGAAAAGAGCGCAAGCCAATCCTGCTTAATTAGCTTTCTTTAATTCGTAAAGTGCTATTTCCTCCGGACAGTTTCAATACTGTTCGGAGGATTTGCTTTTGTATTCATTTAATCTTCTCAGGTCACTCAAGTTCAAAAACAGTATCCGGACGCCGTCGTAGAAGTCTGGACAATGGACGAACATAGGATTGGACTTAAACCCGTTATCAGAAGGATTTGGGTTGATGAATGGAGTGTACCTATAGCCTCAGTCACTTGGCGTTTTAAATGGTTAGGGTTATATGGTTTTGTTCACCCCCAATCGGGAGAAACATATGGGTGGGTGTTGCCGTTCGTTAACACTGAAATTTTCAATCAAGTTTTAGCAGATGGGTGCCCAACATTTTGGTGTGGGAGAAAATAAACAAGTGATATTGGCCCTGGAGCAAGCCGGATGGCATACCAGCTCAAAACTTCGGGTTCCACCCGGCATTCATCTGATAGAAATGCCGTCTCATTCTCCAGAATTGCAACCTGCGGAAAGACTATGGCCACTGACCAACGAACCGTTAGCCAACGGAACATTTGAAAACCTAGATGAATTAGGGGCGGTGGTTTTTGAGCAGTGTCAACAATTGCTTAAACAAAAAGATTTAGTCAGGGGATTGACAAATTTCCATTGGTGGCCACAAGTCGAAACATAATCATGGGTATGCTACCGGACATGATATCAGTGGTAATAACTATGGGCGAAGAACTTGGATTGAATATGGCTTCAAACAAGCCAAGGATGAATTAGGCTGGGCAGATTACAGAGTTACTGATTATCAAACTATCGAGAAGTGGTGGGAGATTGTTTGTAGCACCTATTTGATGGTTTCTCTCCAGTCTAAAATTTTCAAGGGGACGGACGAACCTAAGCAAGTTACTAGCACTCGCGACAAGCCTGAGGCTAAGTTTCGCAGCCATCAATGGTGGGATGAAGGTCGGGGGCGGAAGGATATTCTCAACAATTTACGCTTGATTATTTAGCCAGTCATCTTTTTTCATTTAATCACTCCTTAGTTAAAGGTTTTCCAGATTCCGATGCTAAAACAAGGTCTTTTTTACTTAATAAACATTATGAATCAGTTCAGCGCTTATGTTCCGGACGGATAGAATCACAGGAGCGAAAATATTTTACTCTGACCAGAGTGACAAAAGAGGGTTATTGAGTCCAAACAAACTCAGCCGAGGCGATCGCATCAGCTGAGTCAGGATAGAAACTTCGCTTAGTTTTGCAGGGCGACAGATCTAACGGTTCTGTATCCGTTACTTGACAAACAGCATTTCTTGATAGGTTGGTAAAGGCCAGAAATCATCGGCTACTTCTCCTTCAAGCGCATCGGCATATTCTCGCACTTTGTCCATTAACGGACGAATTGTTTGGGCAAGATATTGCATATGGTCTTCCAGTGAGGCAAAATCATGTTTGCCCATCGCCGCACTAAGTTTGTTGACGTTATCCATCATCAATTGAATCAGCGATGCTACCTTTTCGGCACTTTCCTTGTCCAATTCGATACCGATCGCCTTGGAGTTGGCGATCGCCGTGGACAGTTCAGATAGATACCGAACCGCAGCGGGGTAGATGATGGTTTTTGCCATACTCACCACTAGCTTGGCTTCGACTTCAATCGCCAGCGTATACTGTTCGGCATAAACCTCAAACCGGCTTTCTAGCTCAATGGGCGTGAGGACACCAAGTCGGTCGAATAGTTCTTCGATATAATCGGCTTTTAAGACAGGTAACGCATCGGCTGTCGTCCGCAGGTCAGCTAAACCCCGTTCTTCAACCGCCATTTTGTGCCATTCTTCCGAATAGCCGTTGCCACCAAACACCACGGCGCTGTGCTTGTCCATTACCTCTTTGAGAACGGTTTTGGCAGCAGCATTGAGGTCAGCTCCCTTTGCCATCTCGCTCTCTAAGGCATCGGCAATCCAAGCCAAGGAATCTGCCATGATCGTGTTCATTGCCACGAGTGGACCCGAAACGGACTGACCCGAACCGACTGCCCGGAACTCAAATCGGTTGCCCGTAAAGGCAAAGGGCGAAGTGCGGTTGCGATCGCCAGGATCTTTGGGGAACACTGGCAACGTGTCTACGCCGAGTTCCATTACCCCAGCGTGGGCAGAACTGGTTGGCTGTCCCTGGCTAATTTGCTCAAACACCTGCTCTAGTTGCGTTCCCAGATAAATCGAGATGATTGCAGGCGGAGCCTCATTCGCACCCAAGCGATGATCATTACTAGCTGTGGCAACAACTGCCCGCATCAGTGGGCCATACTTATGCAGCCCTCGAATCACCGCCCCACAGAACAGCAAAAATTGCATATTCGCATCGGGAGTATCGCCTGGATCAAGCAAATTGCCCTGAGTGGCATTGCCAACCGACCAGTTGACGTGTTTCCCGGAACCATTAATTCCAGCAAACGGCTTCTCGTGCAAGAGGCAGACAAAGCCATGTTTCTTAGCCGTACTCTTGAGGATGGTCATTGTCAACTGCTGGTGATCGCTGGCAACATTGGCGGCTTCAAAAAATGGCGCAATCTCGAACTGACCCGGAGCCACTTCGTTGTGGCGAGTTTTGGCCGGAATGCCTAGCCGATACATTTTCTCTTCTACGTCCTGCATGAACACTTGGACGCGATCGGGAATGGCACCAAAGTAGTGATCATCAAATTGCTGACCTTTGGCAGGGGGTTTGCCAAATAGGGTTCTACCTGTTAGCAGCAAATCGGGACGACTATGGGCAAAATGAGCATCCACCAAAAAGTATTCTTGCTCTGGACCACAACTGGAGTTGACTGGCGCAACTTCCGTGTGTCCCAACAGCTTTAGCAGGCGGGTTGCGGCTTTGTTCATCGCTGCATTCGAGCGCAACAAGGGCGTTTTCTTATCTAGGGCGACCCCTGTCCAGGAGATGAACACGGTGGGAATGCACAAGGTGACGCCATTGTCGGTTTCCATCACATAGGCAGGACTGGTGACATCCCACGCCGTGTAGCCGCGAGCTTCAAAGGTAGAACGCAGTCCACCATTCGGAAAGGACGAGCCATCCGGTTCACCCTGCACTAGAACTTTCCCGGTAAATTCAGTAATGACGCTGCCATCCCCTTGCACCGAAATGAAACCGTCATGCTTTTCAGCCGTCGCATTCGTCATTGGGTAAAAGACGTGCGCGTAATACAATGCCCCTTTAGACGTTGCCCAATCTTTCATCGCCGCCGCCACGGTACCCGCGATTGATACATCCAGTTTTCCGCCTGTTTGGATCGTATTCTTAACAGATTTATAGACATCTTTGGGCAAGCTTGCCTGCATTTTGCTCAGTGTAAACACATCCGTTGCCCACAGCGCTTCTAGTCGCTGCGGCATTTTGGGTGGTAGGGGTTTGCGATCGGTGACTTGAGAGACAGCTTGAACGCGTAATTCATGGGTCATGATGATTGATTCCTAAAAATGTAGGGTTTATGTGAGCGTGCAACATCGACTCTCGCAACTGTGAGGCCAACGTTGTTAATAAGATTCATCGTGGGTGAATGCTTAATACATTTGTGGAACAAAGAGCTGCTCGTTGCGAGGCGGACGCACATAGTCATGAGGGGCGCTCTTGCGAGGCGGCAGTTCCAGGGGTTCCGGAGTCATATCCACATAGGGAATTTTGCTCAAAAAATGGCTAATGCAGTTGAGGCGAGCGCGTTTTTTGTCGTCCGCTTCCACTGTGAACCACGGGGCTTCAGGGATGTTGGTGTGGGCAAACATCGCGTCTTTTGCCTGGGAATATTCCACCCAGCGATCTCGTGACTCCAGATCCATTGGACTCAGCTTCCAGCGACGAGCCGGATCGGTCGTGCGAGACTGGAAGCGGCGCTCTTGCTCCTCATCATTCACCGAGAACCAATACTTCAGCAAAACAATGCCAGATTTGACCAACATCCGCTCGAATTCTGGACAGGTTTGCATGAATTCCTGGTACTGCCCATCGGTGCAGAAGCCCATAACGTGTTCTACTCCGGCACGGTTATACCAACTGCGATCAAAACAGACGATTTCACTCGCAGCAGGAAGATGCAGCACATAGCGCTGGAAGTACCATTCAGTCTTTTCCCGATCGCTGGGCGTCCCCAATGCTACGACTCGACAGCCACGTGGATTCAGCGGTTCGGTGATGCGCCTAATGGTGCCTCCCTTACCTGCGGCATCGCGGCCTTCAAATAGGATGACAATGCGGGCACCTGTATGCTTTGCCCAATATTGCATTTTTACCAGTTCTACCTGTAGGCGAACAAGTTCTTTTTTGTACTCTTTCTTAGGGAGCTTAGAACCACTTTCGCGTTCAGATGTATGGTAAATCCCTTTCAGTTCTGGGGTTTTGCTCAGCTTGGCTTTTTTCTTGTCCTTAGGCTTTTTTTTCTTGTTCTTGGTTTCTTTAGGTTCTGCGGCTAGAGGCTCTAGCGTTACGGTTGGCGAATGGCTACCGTTCAGATTTTCGGTTTCCATGATTGTCCCTGCATGATATGAGAGGGGTACGGAGCAAGTAACAGCGAACTGATGGAAATTGGGGACGCAAAGTTCAAGAAAAATACAGCCTTTGAATCTGCACTGAATCTAGAAACCTGATAGTTGCTGAATTCTGAGGCAAAGTATCACAAACTGAGGCTTACAGCCTTACAACACCCTTAAAGTCCTGAAAAATCTCTTAGACAGATGTAACAGAAAATTTAATTAAACTCTCAACCTGGAATCGCTATGCCCCACTAAAGGTATCTCCTACTCCCCTATAGTAGGAACAGAAAAATAAGACTTTTGTATCGAAAGCAACTAAAGAAGCACATCATCACCCCCTGGAAAATTTGCCAAGAGGCACCGAGAAAGCCCCATTAGAGTGGGACGCGGACTTATCAAGCATTTATGCGATAGCGAAGCGGTAGCGAGAGAATCAGCAATTGTGCTGAGAATTTGCCTGATCCTTACGGCTCAGGCGGAGTATGTCAAACACTCGACCTGGCGATTCACTCTGGGGAACACGTTCTATGAACCTATCCCACTAATAAAATTCTGTTAATCTAAATGTGATATCAAGTCTGGGAAGATACCTAGAATAAAATGGAAATATCAACCTTCGCCAATCAGTTTCTACGCCTCCGATGCCAAAGCGTATTACTATCGAATCGCATTTATCTTTAGCTAAGCTAGAACAACGTTACCGTCAAGCCAAAGACCCTGTGGAAAGAAGCCATTACCAAATTATCTGGTGATTAGCTTGCGGTCGCCGAACTGAAGAAGTGGCACAAATCACGGGTTATAGTCGCAGTTGGATTTACGAATTAGTTTGGGGATATAACCGCATTGGTCCGCAATCCCTAGGAGATAAAAGACATGAACATCCAGGTGCCGAACCCCTGTTAAATGATCTCCAACAAGCGTAACTGTTGCAGGCATTACAATCAACCCCAGCAGAAGGTAGATTTTGGAAGGGCTAAAAAGTAGCGAATTGGATGAGTGAACTACTCGGAAGCACAGTGAGTAGACAAATAGGATGCTCGTAGTAATGTAATTGCATTATTCTGACTCGCCCTCTTCAAGTGAACCTGGCTTTTAGCAACAGGCTTTTGAGTTCTCGAATCTTTTTAGGCATGAGGACATATTGGAATTGTAGCAAAGTCGGGGCAAACCAGCTTGAGTATCACTTACGTTTATCTGCGGTTGATTTTTCCAACACCGGCACCGGCACAAATGAGATTAATCCTATTTTCTTTTCCCCGGCTACAGATCCCCCCACATCCCAAAAGAAAGGTAGGGGGGTTCTATTTGTAGCGCCTCAAAATAAAAACCGTATAACTTTTAGTCAAGCATCCAGCTATTTGTGCCGGTGTCAGCCTTTTCCTGGCTTAGGGGGAGAACAAACCGCTCAAATCTTCCTGGCACTTTGATGGATTCTTGCTGTTTTTTAACGAGTGCCGTCTCTTTTTGCTTAGCCGGCTCCTTCTCTTTTTGTTTAACGGGTTCCTTGTCTTTTTTCAACACCTCAATTTCTTCAATGAGTACGGGTTCCTTGTCTTTTTTCAACGCCTCGATTTCTTCAATGAGTTTTGAGTTGCCTTCTGCAAGTTGCAAGGCTGCTTTTTTAGCTTCCTCAAATTCAGTTTTCTTGTGTTGAGCGCGATCTAGCTTTTTCTGCAAGTCAGTAACGGATGTTGTTTGCTTGTCCAACTCAGACTGTAAGTCAGCAACGGATGCTCTTTGAATGTCTAACTCAGACTGCAACTCAGCAATTTGTTGCTGTTGAGATTCGACTGTTTGGTGGGCAAGAGCCAGAGAAGTTGTTAATTCAGTAACAATGGCTTGTAATTCAGCTTTGGTTGGGGCTGTGCGTTTCGGGCGAGTCTCGTCATGCTCTTCTGTTTCAGCCTCGTCTTCTGTGTCTGCTTCCTCTTCTAGAACTCCTTCAACCTGAGCTTCTAGAACTCCCTCAGTTTCTGAATTAGGGAATTTTTCCGATTCTTCATGTAACAAGTCTGCAAGTCGTTTTTTAGCCATTATTTCCTCCAGTCACGCTGTATTTCTTCTGCCACGCGGCGGTAATCTGCTTCAGCTTCTCGTGCGTTTTTTCCTTTCGCTTTTGTAATGGGAACTCCATCAAGTGCGGCTCTTTCGTGTGCTTTATAAGCACGCACAAAGGCATTGCAAGCGGGGATTCCTAATTCGAGGAGTGTGTTTTGAGCCTCTAGTGCTTCTCCTAAACTCCGCGTATCCACTCTAGTCAGAAGCACCCGATGGGCGGTTCCCACCGGCATGATGGCTTCCCGTACGGTTTCAATTAGCACAGCTAGATCCATCGGCGCTGGAGGTGTGGGCAAAACCACATAATCCGCACTTGCCACCACCGCTGCTAAAGCTTCGGATCTCAGCGCCGGCGGTGTATCTACGACGACTATCTCGTAGCCTTCTACCTTCCGCAAACGCCCCAAAAGTTTCGGATCTGTGTTTCGAGACAGATCGAAGCCCATTGTTTCCTCACCGCGATCAACCCACCAAGAGGCAGATCCTTGAGGATCGGCATCGACTAAAAGAACCCGTGTTTTCTCCGAGAGGGCTGCAGCCAAATTGACTGCCGTCGTGGTTTTCCCGACGCCTCCCTTACCGTTGATGATAGCGATGATTCTTGGCACTGCAAATTCCGACGCTGACTTCCCTGAAATATACCGCTTTATGCGCTCGGATTCTCTCAGCCGATGGTGTTACTTAATAGAACTAAACTTGAAACATCACTTAGCAGTAACAAAAGGAGAGCATTTATGGCGCTAGGTATGCTAGTTGGTGGCAAATGGACGAGCAAACGAGAGCAAGAAGACTCCCAGGGCAAGTTTCTCCGTCCTTCAACGACGTTCCGCAATTGGGTTCGGGCAGACGGTTCTAGCGATTATCTGCCAGAAGCCGGTCGTTACCATCTTTATGTTGCCCTCGCCTGTCCTTGGGCACAACGCACGCTGATTCTGCGAAAACTGAAGGGTTTAGATGAGGCGATCTCAATCTCAATCGTTGATCCGTTTATGGGGGATGAGGGATGGTTTTTTTCTGAAGCACCGGCTTGCATTCCTGATAGTGTAAATGGGGCAAAATATCTCAGAGACATCTATCTAAAGGCAGAACCTAATTTCACGGGACGGGTAACGGTGCCAATACTGTGGGACAAGAAAACCGGCACGATTGTTAACAACGAATCCCGCGAGATTATTCGGATGTTGGATACCGAATTTGATGGGGTAGCAAAATCAGAGATCAATCTCTATCCTACAGATTTGCGGGAGAAGATTGACCAGACCATAGATGCGATTTACCAGCCGATTAATAATGGTGTTTACAGAGCCGGCTTTGCAACGAAACAGGAATCTTACGAGGAAGCGGTTACAGAACTCTTTAACAATCTCGACCATTGGGAAGATGTGTTGAGCCGGCAGCGCTATCTCTGCGGTGATCGCCTCACGGAAGCAGATGTGTGTATATTCACAACCCTATTGCGATTTGATGCCGTTTACTACGGGCATTTCAAATGCAATTTGCGCCATATTTGGGACTACCCAAATTTGTGGAATTACTTGAAAGATATTTACCAGCAGCCTGGAGTTAAGGAAACGTGCGACCTGGATCACATTAAGCAACATTATTACAAAAGCCACAATCAAATTAACCCAACTGGCATTGTTCCGAAAGGGCCGAAACTTGATTTAGACACGCCTCACTCTCGCGATCACTTTTGATGAGGTGAAAAACTTTTGTCATGACTCTTATTCTCCCCTGACTGTTTGAGGAGTATTTTATAGAGAATTTTGCCACCGATCTCAGCAGGAAATTGGGGCATTATGATAACAAAAACCTTCTGACAAAATTGGGAAAAGAATTACTTGAGG
Source organism: Microcoleus sp. FACHB-672 (assembly GCF_014695725.1). NCBI lineage: Bacteria > Bacillati > Cyanobacteriota > Cyanophyceae > Oscillatoriales > Microcoleaceae > Microcoleus > Microcoleus sp. FACHB-672. The sequence goes on from NZ_JACJOU010000013.1 coordinate 193,041, forward strand.
CCAATCACCCTTTAATAGTAATAAGATAGAGCCGTGAGCGCTGTTCAAAAAGGAGAGGCAAATGCCCGGTCACGATATTATCGTTATTGGAGCCTCCGCCGGCGGGGTGGAAGCCCTGAATAAACTGGTGGCTGGTTTGCCTAAAGACTTGCCGGCTGCGTTGTTCATCGTGCTTCACATTCGAGCCGAAAGTAAAAGCTTTCTCCCGGATATTCTCAGCCGATATGGGCCTTTGCCGGCGGCTCATCCTAAAGATCATGAGAGGATCGAACACGGACGCATTTATGTAGCCCCGCCAAACTACCACCTGCTCGTCAAAAGCGGCTACATCCGTTTGGTGGAAGGGCCGAAGGAAAATAGCACCCGTCCGGCAGTCGATCCTTTGTTTCGCACAGCAGCAAGGGCATACGGACGCCGCGTGGTAGGGGTGGTGCTTTCGGGCACGCTCGACGATGGCACTGAGGGACTTATCGAGTTGAAGCGGCGGGGTGGTGTCGCTGTCGTTCAAGACCCGGAGGATGCGCTTTTTTCGGGGATGCCCAGCAGTGCTATCGAACACGCAAATGTTGACTATATTCTGCCGCTCTCATCCATAGCACCGGCATTGGTACGTCTAGCCCATGAACCAGTAGTAGAGGAAGGAGGAGAGGCTGTGTCTAACGAAAGCGATACTGACATTGTGGAAGTGGATGGGGCCGGGATGCGGCAGCAAGGACACCCTGGACCGGCCTCAAATTTTACTTGTCCAGATTGCGGCGGGACGCTGTTCCAATTGCAAGACAAGGGTTTGCTGAAGTTCCGGTGTCGTGTGGGCCACGCCTATTCAGGGCAAACGTTGGTTGCAGGGCAAAGCGAGTCCCAAGAAGTGGCGCTGTGGGCCGCAATTCGCTCTCTAGAGGAGCGTGCAGAGTTGATGCACAAGATGAATAAGAATGCTCGCGAACGCAACCATATCGCATCAGCACAGCGTTATGAAGTGCAAGCAAAGGAGGCGGAACAACGTGCTGACTCGATCCGGCAAACGCTGTTCCAAAATCAATTGCCGGTGATTGAAAATCCAGATGAGCCGACAGTTTCATCTAGTGAGGGTGAAGTTGTAGACGCTGCGTTTAAAGTGGTGGTACTGGTGGGGGAAGCCGGCGGGCGGTTGGCGTTAAGTTATATCCTGCCGGCTTTACCCGCCAACTTGCCGGCAGCCGTCATCGTAGTGCAGCGCCTTGATACCCAGTCCGATTCTAGTTTGATGGCGGATGCTGTGAGCCGGTCTAATGGCTTGCCGATCAAACAGGCACAAGAAGGAGAGCAACTGCAACCGGGCGTTGTCTACGTTGCGCCCCCAAATGAGCACTTGCTGGTAACTCCCAATGGCACTTTCTGCCTCTCTTCGGCGGTACTTGTAGACTTTGCGCGTCCCTCCGCCGACTTGTTGCTTCAGTCAGTTGCAGCGAGTTTCAAAGATCGCGCGATCACCGCAATTCTTTCTGGCACCGGCAGTGATGGGGCATCGGGGGTGCGGGCGATTCACAAGATGGGTGGCAAAACAATTGCCCAAGATGAAACTACAGCTCAATTTTTTGAAATGTCTAGTGCTGCCATAGCCACCGGCACTGTAGATTCGATTCTGCCACTCGATGAGATTGCGTCTGCACTTGTAAATTTAGTCATGGAAAATAGTGACGAATAATCTATTGAGAATTCGTCTGCAAAATGAGTGAGCAACTGCTTTTTCTTTTAGCCGGCTAACTTTCTTCAGGAGATTTCAAAGCGCGATCCAGCACTGCACGGGCATCTTCTGCTTTAGATCGGGCTTCTTGGTAGCGCAGATTGGCTTGGGCGAAGGTTTTGAGAACTTTAAAACCGTCCTTGAGGCTGGTGATTTCTTCCTCACTTACGGCTTTATCAGAAAAAAGAATATCGACTTGAGCGCGAACCTTGAGCGCCTCAGCGCGGGACTCCTGCACCTTTAACTTGAGGGTGGCGAGGTTGCTAAGCGTCTGTATTGCTTGGGTTACAGCGTCCTCATCACCGGCAGTATCCGATAGTTGCTCTTTCACTTCAATCAGCTGTTGAGGGCCAAATCCATCTGAGAGTTCAGTGGGAAGTTTGCCGGCATCCATCAGTTCCATGAGCTGATCCATTGCTTTGTCACGGGCTTTTGTAGAATCTTTGCCGGAAACAGTGAGGACAACTTCTGGACACTGAGCGAGCGTGTACTGAACCATATCTGTGGGGAAAAACCTTTTGTCAAACCTAATGGGCCGGTTATTTAACAAAGTCTTATAACCCGCCCATGTATTTATTTTAACTTAAAAGAAACCACTTGATATGGGTTTGCGCTGTGTAGGGAGGGCGCAATTCCAAACGGTAGAGGCGTCTTGCCAGACGCCTCTCGGTTGTCAACGGTAGATGGGAGAAGTCAATAAGCAGTCGTCACCTCTGCCGGCAAAAACTCGAACAACTTGTTAAAAAAAGCATCGAGTCATTGCTGAATTAATGCCGGCAGCCGTCATTTTCTGGGGAGAAAGGTTAATTAATAACTTTCTTCTCCGGGAACTCCATCCTGATCACCTTGGGATAAAAACTGATTCAGTGATCCATCCCGGATCGCCTGCCATAAACAAAGGAGTTCACTCCCGCTTAGATCGCTAGATTTGTAGCGCTCAACCGCTTGTTCCAATTCTTGCAGGGTGCTGGGAATGGAAAGAGTATTGGTTAAGTCTGACATAAAGAAGACCTCTAGAGACAGGACTGACACGCAGTAAAACTTGTTCTACATATATTGTATTCAAATTAAATAATTAACCGTATCAGAATTAACATTTTTTATTGAATATTTAAATTACTGTCTAAATCTGTTAAAAATTGATGAATTTTTGAAAAATAGCTAAATTTTAAAGAAATAGGCCAGCAGGGAGCCGGCCTATCAATCAAGGAGATTCAGTTGGTAGACGTGGAAACTTTTTGCAACTCAGGAAGGAATACAGTAATGCCGGCTGCCGAATGACGCTAGCAATGCTATCAGTTACGGCAGAGGCCGTTAACTGTCCTGATTGGGTGTGTCCCAGCTTGGCAACAATATTGGGCGACTCGGCTCAATAGGCTCCCAGAACTGAGAGCAACCAGGCAAGATGCCGGCACTCAAAACTTACTAAAATGAGATCAAAGTAAATCAGCCATTTCTTCATTCCTTCACTGTCTCAAATCCTGCTTTTGGATTATCAAACAGTTTACGGAAACCTTGCTTGACGCCTTGATAATTCAGTTCAGGACGTTCAAGAAAATTCAATTGATTGCAAGTTTTTGCAAAATTGTCCTATCTTGGACGTGATGAACTTGTTCAATCAAATAATGGCGAGCAGCGTTTATTTGATCAGCAAATTAGTTGGTTTCTTTTCCGAAGTATCCTGCCATTGCAACAGCCGGGATATTAAACAAGAGATGGTATAACTCTTTGTTTTTTCGGATTATCCTATATACTTATGCTGCTTGTTTAAAGAAAAAACTAAATCCGTCTAAGGGCAGAAAGTGGAGCGGGCAAGCGTAAAATTCCCCAGAAAACGAGATAGGGCCGGCATAAAAAGGGAGCGCACTCTACTATAAAAGTATTCCTAAAGATAAGTTTGTGAATTCATCTCTTGTCCGAGTATTTAGGCTGCGCTGGCATCAAAACCTTTTTTTAACCACAGATGAGTTCGAGCGTTGGCAATGAGACTTTTGCCCGTGGTTTAAGGGGTGGATGATCAAAGGGGATCTCGGCAGAGAACCTGAGAACCCCTTTTTAACTTCTTCTCAAACTCAGAAGTTAAGATTACCGGCCTGAGCCGGCTTTGCGACTGTCATAGCCTAAGTCGCTGAGAAGTTTACCGAGTTGCGCGAAATATTCATCGCGATCGCTGGCGGTGTAAACTTGTTGCAAGACTTGCCAGCCTTCAACATTTTCATTGAGCAAGAATTTATTTGCCAAGTAAGCGGCTAAAACGCCTTTAACCTCCTGATTTAACGCCTGCCGGTCTTGGTACTCCTGCCACAGCTTTTGGTTGTGTTCAGAGACTAATTGGGGATACTCCCGGCTGACATCAACCATCTGCCCTTGCCGGTAATGCCAAATGCGTTTTGGCAAACGAGCATCTGCATCGGGAATGTTGAAGGCATTGATAAACTGGCTGTCCAAACTCTCAAATTCTGGAATTCCATCTGCCTCAACATCTTTCACTTCATACCCCACATTTGCCCAAGATTGTTCAATGTGGGCGTAACGTTTTTGCCCCGGATCGTAGCGATAAATATAGGAATAAGCGCAGCAGTTGTTGCCGCTTTTGGTGGAGAATAAATCGGCGATGATTTCTGGTTCGCGATCACCGTCAATATCTCGCACCTCTAAACCAAGAAATCGGCCTTCTGATACCCGTTCATCTGAACGTCTTGAGTTTTCTTCGAGTCCCCCCACTGGCAAAAGTATCGGCTTATCTAGCAGCGTCTGACCGGCACGTGCAATTCTTAATCGCATATTATTGCCGATGCCGGTGCCGGTGGTACCTTGCGGATCATAAGAAAATTCAGCCCGGACATTGCCAGATTCTACAGATTGGATTTTACCTACCACCCTTGGCGCGGCAGTCACAGCCGGCTGTTGCTGTGGTTGTTGTTGGGGTTGTTGTTGAGGTTGTTGTGCTTGCTGCGGCTGTTGTTGAGGCTGTTGTTGCGCTTGCTGCGGCTGTTGCTGCGGTGTTAACTGGGCGATATACTGCGCCGGCACCAAAGCCGTTTGTCCTCCGCTCAACGCTTGACAGACAAACGCTGCCATCTCCGCACGAGTAACTGGCTGATTGGGGTTGAGCTGCCTGACATTGGGATAGTTGACAACCAGCCCTCTTTCTGTAGCGGCGGCAATTCCAGTTTTGGCATAGCTGGGAATATCAGCAGCATCCTCAAATGCCATTGTTAACATCTCAGTTGCCCTTGAACTGGGCGCATACCTCAAACCGCTAGCCATAGAACTCAACGCTTGTGCCCGCTCAATCTTGCGGTTGGGGTTAAAAATTCGCTCAGAATAGCCGGTGAGAAAGTTGGCTCGATATCCTGATTGAATCGCACTTGCCGCCCAGTAATCAGTGGGAATATCGACAAAAGTAACCGGATCGCGCACCGGCGGTGTATTGGGGAACGCTTTGCTAATTAAAACGGCAAACTCCACTCGCGAGACGGGTGCGGTGGGGCGAAAGGTGCCATCTGGATAGCCGCTGATAATCTGCCGGTTGGCCAGTTGTTCAACGCAGGTTTGCGCCCAGTGACCTTGGATGTCGTTAAACCGGCTTTGAGCCTGTGCTGAGGGCGCGATCGCCCAAGGCATGAAGGTGCCAATGAGCGTAATTCCTGCTGCCGGTAAGGCCAGTCTAGAGTGCCATTTTTTCGCGTGTATCATAACCCAGCCTTTTAAAACAAAGTGAGACATCAGAAGTCACAAGCGATGATAGGAAGTTGAAGCTTACAAGAGAAAGCAAGAAGAAAAAATCTTCACTTCTCTCTTCTTGCTTTCTCCTCCATTTCCGCTTCCCCTTCCTTATGAGTTGCCAATCCTCCCACAAACGCCCCAACAATCGTTCCCACCCACAAGCCGGTGGTACTGCCTCGCATCGCCGCCTCTGGTGTGACTAAAAGGGCGCACACGCTTTTGAATCCCTGCGGAAGGGTTTGGCATTGGTTGGTGCGATCCACCACACTGATTTGCCCACCAAGGTAGGCACCAAATAATCCAGACGCAATCGCAACTAAGCTGCAAATCAAGGTTCGTTTCTTAGCCGTCATCAGTCGGGTTTCAGTCGCGCTGTTTTATGGGGCTTGAGCGGAATCTCAATGATAAACTCGGCACCCGCTCCGGGTGCTGAAATACATTTTAATTGTCCGCCGTGTTTTTCTACGACAATCTGGTAGCTGATGGATAACCCTAAGCCGGTGCCGCTGCCAACGGGTTTGGTTGTGAAGAAGGGATCGAACAGCTTTGAGCGGACTTCTTCTGTCATGCCGGCACCATTATCGGCGATGCGAATTACAGCAGACGATCCTTGGGAATTGCCGGCATCTTCACCCCCCAACTCTGTGCGAATCCAAATTTTGCGGGTTGGAGATTGGGCACAACCTTCTCCCCCAGACGCTAGCAGCGCATCTATGGCATTACTCAAAATGTTCATAAACACCTGATTTAGCAGGCCGGCGCAACACTCGACTAAAGGCAACGTTCCGTATTCTTTGATCACCTGAATTTCTGAGGCAAAACCAGCTTTTTGCTCAAAGCTACTCTCTTTCAAGCGATGCTGCAAAATCAGCAGCGTACTGTTAATACCTTCATGAATATCAACTTCCTTGCTTTCAGATTCATCCAGCCTAGAGAAATTCCGCAAGCTCAGGACAATTTCGCGGATGCGTTCGGCTCCATACTTCATCGACTCCAACATTTTTGGCATATCTTCTTTAACAAAGTCGATGTCAATTGTTTCGAGTGCCGCTTCCAGCTCCGGTGTAGGGCGCAGATTATTTCGCTCGTAAATTTCAATCAATCGTAGCAAATCCCAGGTATATTCATTCGCGTGGATGAGATTTCCATAAACGAAGTTAATTGGATTATTAATTTCATGAGCGATGCCGGCTACCATCTGCCCCAAGGAAGACATTTTTTCCGTTTGAATCAGTTGCGTTTGGGTTTGCTGTAGCTGTTTGAGCGTTTGATTTAACCGCTCATTTTTGTCTTGTAACTCCAGTGTTCTATCTGAAACTTTTACTTCTAGCGTCCGGCTATAATCTTCTAGTTTCTCATTAACCCTTTCTAGATTTGCATATAAGCGAGCGTTTTCAATTGAAATCGCCGCTTGAGATGCCAGAATTTTTAAAACTTCCAATCGTTTAATATTAAAAGCACCTAGGGTTAAATTATTTTCTAAATAAAGTAAGCCGATGCTGCTTCCTTTATTTAAAATTGGCAGGCAAAGAACAGATTTGCACTTATGTTTAAGAATATAAGGATCGTGACTAAATATTCCTTCATTTTCTGCATCATTTAACACGACACTTTTTTGAGTGCGCCCCACATAATTAATCACCGTGACTGGCACAGCCAGAGCAATCTCCGCTGGGGAAGGCTGCATTACCGTCACCTCGTTACCTTCAACTTCTCCAATCGCTTCAATGATCAGCGAATCTTTTTGATTTAGAATGAGACACCCTTTTTGTGCACCGGCATTCTCAATCGCAATTTTCATTAATTTTTTTAGCAGTTGACTCAAAACAATTTCGCCTGAAATTGCAAGGGATGCTTTCGTCACTGTGGCAAAATCTAAAAGTTCTGAAGTGCCGCTAGCTGTCGTGGCGGCTGTATTACTAAGTTCGCTGCCGGCAGTTTTTTGAGTGAGCGTTTTAGCCAACAACGCCGGATATCTTTCTTCTAAATCTTTGACTTTTGCGGTTGCTCCCCAGTGAATATAGCCATAGTAAGCTTCTGTCAGATAAAACCTTGCCATATTCTCTTGAGCGCGAGCGAGATGAAACTCTCCTGCCAACTCGCAGGCAAGTGCTTCTTCTTGGATATATCCTTCTTTCCTAGCCGCTGTTATGGCTTGCTCATAATGTAAAATTGCTTGGGCAATATCTCCTAAAACTCGTGCTTTTTCTGCTTCTACTAGCTCATACTTATGGGCGAAGTTAGACGGCGCGTGAGAGGCCCACTGCTGCATTTTTTCCTGATTAGCGTCAACTTGCTTCAGGTACCGCCCTTGTTCAACCTTTGAAGCTTTGGGATAAAAAGCGAGGAGAGCTAGGGAATAATAGAAGTTGTGGCCGGCAGACAATACCATTCCCTTGACACAAGCTAAGTGTTCTGCCGCTAAGCCGGCGCTGGCAACGGCTTTCTCAGGTTCTTTAAACAAATAAAGCAAAATTGTTTTGGCAAAATAAGTAACGAACAGTAGAATTCCATTCTTATTTTCAAGAATAATGGGTAAAGTCTTTGCTTCATTAAAGCTTTCACCAATTAACTGAAGTTTATCCTCTGCTAACCCTTGGATATTTAAAGTCAGTTGTCTTAATAGCCGGTTGAAATCAATAGAGTATTTTTGTTTGAGTTTCACAGCTAAATCTAGATATTGCCCTTGCTCTTTCTCTACAACATCCAGCCGCTCTCCTACCAAAAACAAGTTAATACAGTAATTATTAATACAATAACCGGCAGATTCTATATCTCCGGTTTCTATACCACTTTGAACTCCCTCCAAAAACGGTGCCAGAGTTTCTCGGAGATGCTCTTTCCAAGGTTTTATAAAAAGGTTCAGAATATTATAGATTTTTGATTTAACCGAGTTGGCATTAAATTTATCTAGCAAACTCAAAGCTAGCTGGCCAGCATGATATCCAGCATCAATATCTCCCATCATCGCACACAGAATCATTCCATAAAGAGCGTAGCCTACGGCGGATAAAGGAGAATGACCGTGCTTGAGACAGAACTTCACTTGAGTCAAGATAAGCACCGGCAGCATTTCTGGCTTCACAACAGGAACGGGAGTAACTACAGTGACGAGTAGCCGCAAGACTGCTAGTTGATAAGGCTCGGTCATTTCTGTGATGTTTTCTAAATCTTTCACAGAAGGCAACTCAAGCACAAAACAATCGTCACTGCTAGCCGTAGAAAGAGAAACCCCTAGCGTTTCCAGCACTTGCAATCCAGTTTCTAAGGCTTTCAACATCTGGTTTTGAGCCATATAACACTGCATTTGCAGCTCGTGCGCTTTCACCTTGTCGAGTAAAGTTGTGGCTTGTTGTAAAATAATCTCAGTCAACTGTTGCGAACGCTCGAAGTAGGTGTTTAAATACTCGGTTTCTGCGGCTTCTACATACAGGGTCAGTGTCAAATCATAGTCAGTGTGCCAACTGTCTGCCGGCAATAGTGCCAAACCCACATTCACATACTTAAGAGCGGCTTCATAAGCCATTGCTGCTTTTGCTTTTTGGCCGGCTATCAAATTTAAATGGGCAAGCTCATCTTTTTCTGCATCAGATGTGAGTAAATTGCTTCCGTAATTGAGCTGATTAACCAAAGCAAAGATATTTTCTTTTCGTTCTTCTAGGTTCGTTTTTTGCAGCAGCAATTGGCCGATTTTTAGGTGAGTCGCTTGTTTATCAGATTCAGGAATGAGAGAATAAGCCGCTTGCTGGACTCGGTCATGCAAAAACTTATAAGAGATAAGAGCTTGAGGTTTAGAAATGTGGGAAACGGAATCTTCGCTCAAAGGTTCCCATTCTCCAACCAAAGGAATTTTATAAGCATTAGATAGTGGCAAAATTAGACCAGCTTGAAGTGCCGGCCACAGATGAGCTGCCGTAGTTGTCGTTGATTCTTCATTCACAATCGCCAGAACATCTAAGGTAAATCGGTTGCCGATACAAGTCGCCAATTTTAATACTTTCTGCGCTGCCTCTGGCAATTTGCGAATATTTTTTGCCATTAATTCAACAACAGTATGATCACCAACCCCAATCGTTTGAATTTTTTTTATATCCCAGCGCCAAATGCCAGAGATTGCATCATAAACCAGCAACTTTTCTAAATACAAAGTTTTGAGCAACTGGGTTAAAAAAAAGGGATTACCCCCAGTTTTGTTGAAAAGTAGTTCAGACAAAGGCTTTGAAGAATCAGAAGGAGTGAGAGAGTTTGAAGAATCGATCTGAGCTTCTTCTCCTTTTTCACCCAAAGTCTCTACGACTAATTGACTGACATTTTTAATATCTAAAGGCCGGAGGACGATATTATTCACAACAGCGCCGGCTTGTTGAATCTTCTCCAGCGTTTGAATTAACGGATGTGTGGGATTAACTTCGTTATCTCGATACGCCCCAATCATCAACAGATAGTGGCTGTCCGAGTCAGCACTTAGCAATTGCAGTAATTTCAGCGATGCTGAGTCTGCCCACTGTAAATCATCTAGAAAGAAAACTAGGGGATGTTCAAATTTGCAAAAGATATGAATGAATTGTTGAAACACCCGATTGAAGCGATTTTGGGATTCAGCAGCACCCATTTGCGCTAATTCCGGTTGTTTCCCGACAATCAGCTCAACTTCGGGAATCACTTCAATAATTACATTCCCTTGCTGCCCTAAAGCTTCTAACAGCTTTTCTTTCCAAATCGCTATTTTTTCTGAGCTTTCTGTTAAGAGTTGGCAGATCAATTCTTGAAAAGCCTGTATCAAAGCTGCATAGGGAATATTTCGTTTAAACTGGTCAAACTTACCGGCAATAAAATACCCCCGCGCTCCTACAATCGGTTTATGAATTTCATGAACAACCGAAGTTTTACCAATTCCCGAATAACCGGAAACCAGCATGATCTCAGTTGCCCCTTCGCTAACGCGCTCAAAGGCATTCATGAGTGTGCTTACCTCGCTCTCTCGCCCGTAGAGTTTTTGTGGAATTAAAAGCTGGCTTCCCCGATCATGTTTACCTAAAGGAAAGCTTTCAATTTTTCCGGAGGCTTGCAATTGAGACAAACATAGTTCTAAATCAAACTTTAAACCCGCAGCAGTTTGATATCTGTCTTCAGCCGTCTTGGCTAATAACTTCATCACAATATCAGAAACCGCTTGCGGAATCGCCCTCACTTTCCAGGGTGCTACAGGTTGTTTAGCCAAATGACAGTGAACCAATTCCATCAAATCGGTTGTTGTAAAAGGTAACTCACCTGTTAACAACTCATATAAGGTGACACCCAAAGAATAAAAGTCTGTACGATAGTCAACCGAGCGGTTCATCCTTCCAGTTTGCTCCGGCGACATATAAGCTAGAGTGCCTTCTAGCAAATTGGAGGAGCCGCTTATCGTCTTCTGCAAATGCAGGCGAGAAGCACTGCTAAAATCACTCAATTTAACTTCTTTAGTAGCCGAGTTAATAATAATATTGGAAGGTTTAATATCTTTATGAATAATATAAAGTTTGTGTAAATAATCTAAAGCGTCTGCCAGAACAATCGCTATTCGTAGCACTTCTATAAGTTGAATTTTTTGATAAATAAGGAATTCAGCGAGGGATTGTCCGCCAAAGTCTTCTATTATTAAAGCAAAACTGTTGCGGTATTTTTCTAAACTATAAGCCTTGACAATTACTTCACAATCAAAACTTTTAGTGATCGTATATTCTTGCCTTAATCGGGTAATTTCTTCGACGGTGGGATACTCTGATTTGAGGGTTTTAACAATAACCGGCCTTTGGGTTCGCTCGTCGCACCCCCGATATATAACGGTTCTGATTCCTGAAACAATTTCTTCTGTAATTTGATAGCCTGACAGTGTGATCATGGGGTTAGGAGTTGGGGTAGGAAGAATAATTTATGTAAAGTTGCAAAAAGAGGGGTTCACAAAAAGTTGACTCAACGTTGACGCGCTACTAAAGCGGTTGCTGTCAAAGCAACTTTTCCAGAACCCCTGTTCCTTCTAGTATCCCCTTTTCCCCTAATTTTTAACAGCTCACCCGGTATTTCTCATGCCGGCAGCAATGCCATTAATTGTTAACAGAGCGCCTCGTAGCAATTCCGCTTTGCTATAGCGCGAGTGAATCACACCGGGAACCGAATTCGTGCTGTGCTGACGCAAACGTTTTAACAGAGAAACTTGCAACAAACCGAGGGGAACAATGGTTCCATTTCGCAGTTGCACCGAACGCTGAAGAACCGGATCGCCATCCAATAGCCGCTTGTGCCCTGTAATTGTTAGCACTAAATCACGCGTGAGGTGATATTCACTAGCAATTTGTTCAAATAGCGCTTCAAAGCGAGCTTGATCTTCAGGTTTGGCTAGTTCGCGAACGTAGTGATGAGCGATTTGCAAATCTACTTTAGAAAGCGTCATTTCTACTTTAGAAATCACCATTTTGAAGAAAGGCCACTTAAAGTAAAAGTAGCGTAGCAGTTTCATGTGTTCTTCTGGCTGCTCGTTCAAAAAGCTTTGCAGCGCCGTCCCCACTCCATACCAAGAAGGAAGAAGAAACCGGGTTTGCGTCCAGCTAAACACCCAAGGAATTGCCCGCAAATTAGATAGCTCTTTTTTCCCACTGCTGCGGCGTGCCGGCCTGGAAGATATCTGCAACTGGCTGATTTCGTCGATGGGGGTCACTTGATTGAAGAATTCGATGAAATCAGGTTGCTCGTATATCAAATCACGATAGTGAGATCGTGAACGTGCGGACAACTCTTCCATAATTTCATTCCAAGGTTGGATATCATCAAAGCCGGTGCCTAGCAAACTTGCTTGAATGACCGCAGCGGAAATACTTTCTAAGTTGTAAATTGCTAAATCGGCCAGAGTATATTTTGATGCTAAAACTTCCCCCTGCTCAGTAATTTTGATCCGTCCGCCAATACTGTTACAAGGTTGCGCCAAAATCGCCTCATAAGCAGGGCCACCACCCCGCCCGACAGAACCCCCGCGTCCGTGGAAGATTCGCAAGCCAATTCCATACGGCTCAGCAACATTTTGCAAGGCTTTTTGAGCTTTATGAATCTCCCAGTTGCTGCTAAGAAATCCTGAATCTTTATTGCTGTCAGAGTAACCCAGCATCACCTCTTGCAGAGAATTCTGATTTGAGAATTGAGAATTCACAACGGTTGACTCTTGCTTGAGTTGGCTCTCTTCATTCTCCTTTTTCCATCTCTCATAGCCGCCGGCAAGCATGGCGCGATACAGCGGCAATTCAAACAAACTTTGCATCACAGCCGGCGCACGTTTAAGGTCTTCGACCGTTTCAAACAAAGGCACAACTTGAAGGCTACTGATGCCGGTGGCTGGATCATACAAACCGGCTTCCTTCGCCAGCAGCAACACTTCTAACAAGTCGCTCGCCTCATGGCTCATGCTAATCACGTAGGTTTGGCAGATTTCTGGGCCAAACTCTTGCTGAAGCGCTCGTAAAATGCGGAAGGTTTCAACCGCCTCGTTCGTTTTTTCGCTAAACGGCAGCTCAGTTGGGATTAACGGTCGCCGTGTTTGCAACTCAGTTGCCAGCCACAGCGTGCGCTCTGATTCTGACAATTCGTTATAACACTTGGGCAAAACTTGCAAGTATTCAGCAATTTCGCTAATAGTGTCGCTGTGCCGGGATGATTCTTGACGCATATCCAGGTGCGCCAAAGTAAACCCGTAAATTTCCACCTGACAAATGAGCGTTTCCAATTCCCGACAGCTCAAACCTGTGGCGGAAAGGTTACGCTGAATCATCCGTAATTCTGCCAAAAAGTCGTTCCCAGAGCGGTAAGTGGGGACGATGGGGATTTCCCGAATTTGCCGCTGCCAATCATCACCGTTATACAGACGCCAGTTGCGATCACGGGTGTTTTCCAACCGCTTGAGCACATAAGAAAGTTTTAAACGGTAAGGTTCCTGGCGATAGCGAATGGCTAGCTGCTCATAAATTTCTGGCATCTGCTGCCGGTCTTGTTCCAACGACTCCAGCAGTTCTGGCAAAACATCGCTCCAGTGCAGTGACAAGCTCAACAGCTCCGTTAGCTGCCGCAGCGACTGGGCGTATTTCTCTAAAACGACATGGCGCTGATAGCAAGCCGTTTGCCAAGTAATTTGCGGTGTGACTGAAGGGTTGCCATCTCGATCTGCTCCAACCCAAGAACCGAAATTGCAGAAGTTGTGACGCGGCGGTTGCAAATAGGGAAAAGACACCTTCAAAGAATGCTTCAGGCGCTGATAGAGTTTCGGCAGTACATCAAACAGCACTTCGTTGAAGTAGTGGAGGGTGTATTCCACTTCATCAAGCACGGTTGGTTTAAACTGATGCAGCTCGTCGGTGCGCCACCAAAGCCGGATTTCTTCGGTCAGCTGTTCGTCCAGGAGTTGGGCTTCCCAAGAAGAAACCCCCGTGACGCTAGCTTCCGCGTTGGCCATGAGCAGGGCCGGATCAGGCAACGTGGTCGTGTTTTCCTCTTGTTGGTCAAGCTGTTGCAGAATCTTGGCAATGCGCCGCTGCTTGGCCCGCATTGTCTGGCGGACAATTTCCGTGGGGTGAGCGGTAAACACTAACCGAATATCCAGACGCTCGATCAATTTCTGGATCTGTTTCGGTGGCACGTTAAGGCTTTGCAGGCGAGGAAACAGGGTGTCGAAGGTGCCGATGTCCCGGCGTCGCTGGCTGGGTTCATGCCAGCTTTTTTCGAGTAAATCGGCTTCTGGGCCACCACTGTGAGCTTCTACTTCAGGTTTGGGGAATATTTGAGATCCGACTCCTTTGCCGCCGGCTTGGGCTAGCTGTTGCTCTCGTTGCTCATAGTGCTGTTCGACGATATTGATCAGCTGGAAATACAAGGCAAAGGCGCGGGCGGCTCGAATTGCATCATTGAGATCCAGTTTTTCTACAATGCTTAAGACTTCCGATCCCATGAAATCGGGCGCTTGACCTTCCGGGGAACACAGATCGCGCAGGCGTCTCAACAAGTCTACGAATTCCTGACCACACTCGGATCGCAGTACAGACTCCCATAAGTCCTCCACGACTTTGAGACGATGTCGCAAGAACAGATCGGTTGAGGTGACACTGATTGCCTGATCTGAGGAGTGGAGTAGCGAACTCATAGGTTCTTTCCGGGCTGAGCTAGGATACTTCACAATTTTAGGGGTTAACTCTTCTTTTTGATATTCTCAGGAAACATATAAGATTTCTGTTACCTCTGATGCGGCACATTTTCTGTTGTGACAGCAGCAAACCCCTTGTCGGTGTGATGATGCCAATTTTTTAGGGAAAGAGGCTGCCCACGAGGCTATGAGGTGATGACACGCACCGGCATTGAGTCCTACACCGGCTACTTCACGATTTTAAGGCGACTTTTCAATCTATTTAATCGGTTTTGAATGATGGTTTGCAGTTTTTGGCTAAACCGGCTGTTAATTTTTTAAAAGTGGCAACCTGTAAGGGTTCAGGTCTCCTTCTGGCAATCCATTTATTTTTCCTTGGCAGCCGGTGATTACTACAGAGATAAAATCTACGGTTGCTCGTTGCCTTTTAATGATCGTCTGGGTAGTATTTAGCATTCAATAAAATTAAAAATATTTTTACACTTGCATTAATTTACTTTTAATTTTTATAATTTTGCTATTAGACAGCTTTTATATCTGAATTTTATAAAAATTCAGTCGATAATTATTCAATCAGAGACTAAATTGATTTTTGTTTCAAATCTGGCTCAGGCTGTAAAGTCAGAAGCTCATTTCCAATGATTTATAAATTTTGAAATTAAAGTAATGACTGAATTTATAAACTCAAAAGCTCCAGGGCATTTTAATGACAAGCCCTGGAGCTTTTGAGTCTAATGCCATTTCTCTTTGTTAAGAAACGGACACAATGAATTAAAAACAATGCGAAAGAAAAGGAAGCAAAAGATAATCCGCTCAATCAAGTTTCAGCCAAGTGTATGCCAGGAATCGGGATTCATTTAGCGCTCAAGCATAAGATATGAACGTGAATTCCTGACAATCACTACTTTTCTACTTGTGCGTATTGAATGCAGTTCCGCTCATTGATACCTCCGTTATTGCCTTGTTTTCATGTGAAGAAACCCTGACAAATTTACACAGCAGCCTTTTAAGCAACGTTTTGCACGGTAATGTCTGTATCCAGTAACAGGGAAGCATTGCCGTTGGTGTATTGGTTGTAGGTGTTGCCATTCAGGGCGAGCTGACCGCCAGGCGTCCAGCCTTGATCTTGTAACGTCACCACATTACCGGCAATCCCATTAACAATTAGCTGCTTTCTGATATCCGTCAGACCCAAGACTTCCAGATGGGTCAGTCCCAAGCTGTTGTTGGCGGCACCCGTGAGGTCCATTTGCTCGATGCTAGACATCCGGGGATTGGCAATAGCAGCCAAGTTAAGATTGATACCGGTTCCATCAATACGTAGGGTATCGATGCCGGTGCCACCGTCGAGACGGATGAAACTCCCATCGTTAACCCCGAGAATGTCATCACCGGGTCCACCATAGAGAACTTCCGGGCCGCCGACACCCGTGAGGGTATCGTTGCCGCCACCACCAACCAGAACGTCAGCCGCCGCCGTGCCGGTCAGCAGATCAGCGCCGGCACCTCCCTGCTGGGTCACAGAGCCGGTGAAATTGCCCCCATGAACCACGTAGGATCTTCCTGCAGCATTGTTGGGGGTCGTCCCTGGAGCACCCACAACCACATCAAAGAAGCCATCGCCATTGACATCTCCGGCCCCCCTGACTCCAGTACCGGCTAAGTCTTGCGGCGACTCCCCGTTAATGGCAAACCCGCCCATGCCGGTGGCCACTTCATTCAAGTTAAGCGCCTCAGTGCCAGTTTTGCCGAAAATCACGTAGGCTTTCCCAGATTGAGGGCCATTTACATCAGCAATACTCGCGCCCAAAATAATATCAGCCAGGCCATCTGCGTTAATATCCCCTGCCGACCGTACCGGACGCCCTGTCGTGTCATTTGTTGGCTCACCGTTGATAACAAAGCCGCCGGTACCGGCTTCCACGGCGGTGAGATTAACGGCTGTCCCCTCTGCCTTACCAAACACCACATAAGAATTGCCGGCAGCCGTATTGTTGGTACCACGAGCACCGATGACTAGGTCAGTAAAACCATCGCCATTGACATCTCCAGCGCCACTTACGGAGCGACCGGCACGGGTGCCTGGGTCTATGCCATTGATCACAAAGCCGCCAGTGCCGGCTGTTACCTCAGCCAGACTCACCGCCGTCCCATCAGCTTTGCCAAAAACCACGTAGGCTTTACCCGAGTCATTCGCGCCGGCATCGGCCAACGGAGCACCCACAATCACATCAGCTAGGCCGTCGCCATTGACATCCCCTGCTGACCTGACGGAAGAACCCGACTGATCACCGACCGCTTCGCCGTTGATCACAAAACCGCCAATACCTGCAACAACATCGCTAATTGAGGGTGCAGTGCCATTTGCTCTGCCAAATACCACATAGGATTTCCCAGTAGAGGTATTTGCACCAACAGTCGCGCTGGGTGCACCGATAATTACATCTCCAATGCCATCGCCATTGACATCCCCTGCCTCACTCACCGAACTGCCGAGCTGATCGGCTCCCGCCTGACCTAAGAGAACTGCACCGCCGGTGCCGGCAGCCACTTGGCTTAAAGCAACCGGGGTGCCGTCTGTCTTTCCGTAGACGATATAAGCTTTGCCGGCATTGCCAAGGGCACCAACGTCAGCATAGCGAGCGCCGATAATTACATCTACAACACCATCGCCGTTGAAATCCGTCGCCCCACTAACCTCATGACCGGCTTGGTCATTTGTTCCCTCGCCGCTGATGGCAAAGCCGCCGATGCCGGCATTGACTTCGGTTAAATTAATTGGAGTGGGAGTTGCCTTGCCATAAACCACATAAGCTTTGCCGGCGTTAACAACGCCGTTGGGGTCAGCTTGGTTCGTGGCAACAATCATGTCTGTAAGGCCATCACCATTGAGATCCCCGATGCCGCTCACCGAATTGCCGGCATTGTCTCCGGGTGTTTCGCCGTTGATGGGAAAGCCGCCGGTTCCCACCGGCACGTTCGTGTTTGTAGCAATTGAAGCCAACTCTACGACAGGAGTAACAGGTACTGTGACTGTCGCTGTTGCCGTGCCGCCATTGCTATCTTGCACGGTGTAGGTAAAAGAGCCGAGTCCCGAAAAATCCTTAATTGCCTGGAAAGTAATCAGCCCAGTTTGTGGGTTCATAGCTACCGTGCCATTGACAGCATCGGACACGGCAGTAATCGTCAGTCCTTGGCCGGTGGGATCGATGTCGTTAGCCAGCAGTTCTGCTGGAGCAATTTGCAAGGGACTACTTAACAACACCTTCCGCGTAATGTCATTAGGGGCAATTGGCGCATAGACTGCCAGATTAAATGTATCGGTCGTCGTTGCCACCCCGTCGCTAACAGCGAGTGTGATGGTAGTGGTGCCCACTTGGCCGGCAATTGGAGTCACTGTCACCTTGCGCTCAGGGCCGGTGCCGATTAGTGTAATATCGGCATCTGCCACCAAAGCCGGATTGGAAGAAGTCGCGGTGACGGTTAAATTGGCCAGTTCAGTATCTACATCACCGATAGTGAATGGAATCGCCCCAGTGGTAGTGTCTGGGGTGGTAATTTGATCAGCGACATCGCTAATCGTTGGCGCATCATTAACCGGGTTTACGGTAATTGTGACTGCGCCGGCTGCTGTGGCCCCTTGAGGGTCGGACACTGTGTAATTAAAGCTGTCTGTCCCGCTGAAATTGGCTGCCGGTGTATAGACAAATGTGCCGTCGCCATTATTTACCACGGTGCCATTAGCCGGATTGGTGATGCCAGTAATTGTGAGGGCATCGCCATCAGCATCCGTGTCATTGGATAAGACGTTCGGAATCGTCACCGACGCATCTTCATCAGTGGCGACCGCATCGTTTACTGCAACTGGGGCGGTGTTTACAGGGGGTGGGGGTGTGCCGCCATCAGCAACATCAATCGTTACCGTGTTAGTCGTGGTGCCACCCTTGCCATCTGAAACTGTGTAGGTGAAGCTGTCTGTCCCGTTGAAATTCGGTGCTGGGGTGTATGTATAGGTGCCGTCATCATTTGGAGTCAAAGTGCCATTTTGCGGCGTTCCGATCTCCGTCACCGTTAGGGGATCACCGTCGGGATCTGTGAAATTCTCTAACAGGTTAGGAATCTGTACCGGCGTGTTTTCGTTTGTGGTGAACGCATTGTCACCTGTAAAAACCGGCGCATCATTGATTGGATTGACGGTAATTGTGACAGTGCTGGTGTCTGTCGCGCCCTCAGGGTCTGAAACTGTGTAGGTAAAGCTATCGGTGCCATTAAAATTGGCTGTTGGTGTATAAACAAACGTGCCGTCGCCGTTATTGACCACGGTGCCGTTCGCTGGGTTGGTGATGGTGCTAATCTTGAGGACGCCGCCATCACCCTCTGTGTCATTAGTTAACACGTTCGGAATCGTCACCGGCACATCTTCATCTGTCGTCACTGCATCGGCTACAGCAACCGGCCCATCATTTTGCTCGCCAACATCAATCGTTACCGTGTTAGTCGTTGTGCCGCCCTTGCCGTCTGAAATCGTGTAGGTGAAGCTGTCTGTCCCGTTGAAATTCGGTGCTGGGGTGTATGTATAGGTGCCGTCATCATTTGGAGTCAAAGTGCCATTTTGTGGCGTCCCGATCTCCGTCACCGTTAGGGGATCACCATCGGGATCTGTGACATTTGCTAATAGGTTAGGAATCTGTACCGGCTTGTCTTCGGTTGTAGTGAATGCATTGTCACCTGTGGCAACCGGCGCATCATTGATCGGATTGACGGTAATTGTGACTGTGCCGGTGTCTGTCGCCCCTTTAGGGTCTGAAAGTGTGTAAGTAAAGCTATCGGTGCCATTAAAGTTGGCTGTCGGTGTGTAGACAAACGTGCCATCGCCGTTATTCACCAAGGTTCCGTTCGCCGGGTTGGTGATGCCGCTAATTTTGAGTGCGTCGCGATTAGCATCCGTATCATTGGTTAACACGTTCGGCAGAGTAACGGCCACATCTTCATCAGTCGTCACCGCATCGTTTACGGCAACTGGGGCAGTATTTCCGCCGGGTGTACCGCCACCGCCGGGTGTACCGCCACCGCCGGGTGTACCGCCACCGCCGGGTGTACCGCCACCGCCGGGTGTACCGCCACCGCCGGGTGTACCGCCACCGCCGGGTATAACGCCACCGCCACCATCGCCCGGTATAACAGGACTTCCATCACCACCGTCAGTCGGTGCTGAGGTAGGCCGGTAAGTCAGCTGGTAAGTGTCGCGGACGAAAGAGTTCGGCTGGGTGCCCTTGATAATGGCTAAATATTCGCCGAGAACATTATCTTGAATAATCGTATAACCGGCGTACGCCTCAGTGCCGGCAAAGATATTTAGTTCGGCTGATGTCAAACCGCCTATCAATGAAATAAGGTCATCACTGCCAAAGTCGAGGAACCAGTCTGCGTCAGAGAGTTCCGGGCCGCCGGTAGTACGATAGCCTGGAACATCGTTGCGCCGGCCAATAATAAACGTGTCATTGCCATTGTTGCCGAAGACTGTATCGGCACCGATGTCGCCGGCAAGTACGTCATTACCTTCTTCGCCATAGATGAAGTCATTTTCCATCCCACCGAACAAGGAGTCATTGCCGTTGCCGCCCTGAAGTGTATCCTCGTTTTCGTTACCACCAAGCCAGTCGTTGCCTTCGTTGCCAAATAAAACATCTGTGCCGGCACCCCCGCAAACGAGGTCATCTCCCAAGTCGCCAGATACCACGTCATCGCCGAGATCGCCACAGACCATGTCGTTATCTTTACCACCGTGGCCGGTATCATTATCCTTACCGCCATAGATGGTATCGTTGCCTTCGTTGCCAGCAACCCAATCAGCACCTTGGTTGCCAAACACATAATCGTTGCCGACGTCACCCAAACCGATGTCGTCCCCTAGATCGCCGGCGAGTACGTCATCATCTAGTTCGCCAAATAGGTGGTCGTCGTCTCGACCGCCATGCAGAATGTCATTTTGTTTGCCGCCATACAGGGAGTCGTTTTGTTCATTGCCACCCAACCAGTCGGCATCTTGGTTGCCAAACAGAATATCGCTGCCGGTGCCACCTGAACCAATGTCATCCCCCAGGTCGCCGGCGATTATGTCATCATTTCGTTCGCCCAACAGGTAGTCGTTGTTCTTGCCCCCGCGAAGGATATCATTTCCTTGGCCACCTTGCAGGGTATCGTTGTCTTCGTTGCCAGCCAGGTAATCAGTACCTTGGTTACCAAAGAGAATATCGCGTCCAACTTCACCTAAACCGATGTCGTTCCCCAAGTCGCCCAAGACGACGTCATCTTCACCCCCAGCAAATAGCTCATCGTTATTTTTCCCGCCCCGCACGATGTCACTTCCAGAACCCCCAAATATTCTATCGTCGCCGATGTTGCCATCGAGAAAGTCCTGACCTGCGTCGCCTTCAGCTTGGTCATTTTCCTCTAGTCCCAAAACTACATCGTCGCCGGCTAGCGCTTGAAGATTATCTGTATCCGGAGTACCTAGAACAAAATCATTCCCTGATGTACTGTTGCTCGTTGACATATTAGCAATTGCTCCCTTTTAAATCGCTCATCTGGGTGCATCTCGCTTTTGCTAATCTTCACAGCGTTTAGCTTTGTGGGGATGCCATTTAGATTGCGGTGCAGCATTGTTTTCTGTCTGCACCCAAGCTATTCGTTCCCGTCGCTTTGGCTCAAATCACGTTCCCGCATTCAGAGCAGCTGAGAGATTCCCGATCCCAAGTCGGCCCGTTGTGTTTATTGAGGGAATTTCCAGCTATCCAACATTTTGTGAAGGAGCCAGAATCAAGTAACAGTCTGCAATTAAGCTAATCCGGCCATGCTGTAGTCAGGAAGAACTCAAAATTTTTGCCTTTCCTGTTGCAAAATCGGCGTGTAGTTGCTCTTGACTCAAGCACAGGCCGGCTTGAGTCAGTCTGTACTGACTCCTTTTCAGGAATGTTTTCCTCTGAGATTCCCTGAGCAATAGCGAAGCGTTATTACACAGCAGATCGCTCTAAACACCGATCGGGACTAATTTGTAGCAAAAGGGAGATGCACCCAGCTATTCTTTTTATATTTTCTCAAGAATTTAGGTGAATCTACCGATAGTTAGAAATATAACTTTTGCCTATAGAGGAAACCAAGCGTTTATATATAAGCCTAATTACTGAAACATTTACAAAAACTTATAAAGATTTCATAAGGAAAAATGTCTTATCCGTATTATTACTGAAAGTTTGCTGAAAATTGAAAACTTAGATACAGTCCAACTAGAATGTCTCTCAGACCACAGGAGGATTTACTTAAACTCCAGGGACGAGAAATTTTAGGCTGAATCACAAAATATTATTTTGGGAAAGCCGGTTTTTTATGAACGAGGGGCTGCTTGACCGGCTTTGCTGCTAGAAATACACCTGAAAGTAAATACTCAACCGGCGGCTCGGCTTGTGTTGTTAGAGGACAAGCTAAAGGCATTAGCCACCGGCATGAACCGTTCAAGCTCTAAGTGCGAGGCAACTTGGGCGAGTTTGGCCCGATCTGTTGGATCATCCAAGTAAGGCAAGCAGCCTAAAACCGGCATCTGAGTTAAAGAACTCACCAAATCAGCCGGTGCCCAGTCAGCAATTTCTTGCTCTGTACGGGGTTGTACACAATTGAGGACAATTCCTTTGAGAGGAACACCGGCAAGTCTGGCTAAGGCAACATTGGCAACTGCTTGCGAGATCGCCCCCAATTTCACCGGCACCACTAAAACCGTCGAAATTCGCCAATCTCTCGCCAAATCTGCCACAGTCAATTCGTGCGTAATCGGCGAACCCAGTCCCCCCAGGGCTTCCACCAGCACAAAATCAAACCGACGTCGCAGCGCTTCAAAAGCCGACCAAACCTGTTCTAACTCCACCCGCCGTCCTTCCCGTTCCGCTGCGATCGGCGGTGCCAAGGGTGCCTGAAAAAATAAGGGCGTGATTTCTTCTAAAGATTGCTCAGAAGAAAACCAACGTTGGTACAGTTCGCGATCGCCCACCCCCGACTGAATAGGCTTCATAATTCCCAAGGTTTGGGACGTGCAGTAAGTCTGCCGGTAAGCAGCTAAAGCTGCCGTCAAAACAGTCTTACCGGCATCTGTATCCGTTCCAGTAATCAGAAGGGCATTCATAAGCTACTACGCAAATAAGTTTGTTTATTGAGATTGAGGGGGCTATAGGGGCGCAAGAGGGCGCAGGCCCTCTTCAACGGTTCACAGGAGAGGACTTCGCTGATGATCAGCGGTTCGTCAAAAGCACAAGTTAGAGGTGTGTCAGCTTAAAATACACCTCTGCCAAAAATCTTAAAAGCCCAAACCCTCGCTGCCCTAATTGCGAAGGCTGACATTGAGAGTAAATGCAGTTTCTTGGGGTGCAATTACCTCAATTTGATAATCACCGGCAGTAGGCAGTTGAGCCTGCCAGGACAAAAGGCCAGAGGCGTCTTCCACGGGATCACCGTCCGGATAGCGAATATTGAACGTAACATCTCCGGTGACGGGTTCAACCGCAATCACTTGTCCTTTCGCAGCACGCACTAAATAGCGCTTGAGTAACTGGGGGCTGGTGCGACCAGAAATTTGAGTTTGGGTTTCACCAGTTTGAAAGCTAAGGGGTTCTCCGTTCAAGGGTGGAATTGTGGGTTGTGGTGGTTCTAGAGTAGGCGATATGACGGGTGCCGGTGTGGCAGTTGGTTCGGGTGGCGATGTGGGAGTCGGTTCGGGTGTCGGGGTGGGAGTTGGTTCCGGGGTGGGAGTCGGTTCCGGGGTGGGAGCCGGTTCCGGGGTGGGAGTTGGGATGGGAGTCGGGGTGGGAGTGGGAGTTGGCGTGAATGTTGGGGTGGGAGTCGGTGTGGGAATAGGTTCGGGGTTGAAAGTGGGTTCGGGCGTAGGTTCGGGTGTGGGAATGGGAGTCGGTTCCGGGTTGAAAGTGGGTTCGGGCGTGGGAATGGGAGTTGGTTCGGGTTTGGGTTCCACCGGCTGCGCCAAGGTTACCTCTAGCTGGTAGTCGCTTTTGGACTGTCCGGACAAAGGTTTGAGCTGGATGGTGTACTCGCCCGCAGTGGGTAAAGCGCCCTGCCACAAAGGCACCCTTCGCGACGCCCCGGGCAGGGGTTGTCCGTTTGGCCCCAACAGTGTCATGAGAACTCCTCTACTAACCACGTTAGCGGTCAATAGCAGTCCCGGCTGTCCCTGAACCACATAGTTAATGGTTTCATCAGCTTTCAAACTGCCGCTGGCAGCTTTAGTTGTGCCCAGGGGGACTTGTAAACGCTTGATGGGGATTGGGGTAGGTCTTGGGGTCGGACTGGGATTCGGTCGCAGTGGGGCTGCCGGGGCCTGGGTAGGGGGAACAGCAACAGTTGCGGTTGGGGATGGTTGAACCGGCTGCCGATTTCCCACGGAACTTACCAGCGCCCAAGATCCAAAGCCAGTGATCAGTACCAGGCCGGCACCAATCGCTGTAACTGCCAGCGGATTATCCCAAATAGACGCATCTTGTGGCGGATCAATGATCGGATTGATTCGATTTGGGCCAGGGCCAGCAGCAGGGCTATTTGGGTCAAGCCGGCGTCCAACGGCTACGGTTTGCACCTCGGAAAGACTGGGACGAGGGGGTTGAGGGGGTTGAGGGGCGGGAATTGGCGGCTGGGGGATCGCAGGGATGGCAGGAATGGGGGGTGGAGTGACTAGAGGCTTGAGCGCCTGAGCAAGTTCGGTTGCGCTCAAGAAGCGATCTCCGGGTCTGTAACTTAACATCCGATTTAAGACTGCGGAGAAATCGGGATTCACTGACGCCCACGGCTGCCAATTCCAAGTCAGCTGCACGTCATCAAATAGTTCCAATGGTTCTCGACCCGTGAGCAAGACGAGGGCACTCACGGCTAAAGCATAGAAATCGCTGCTCGGATAGGCGCGACCTGTTTGGATTTGTTCGCTGGGCGCATAGCCCATTTTCCCAACGGTGGTTGCCGGTGGCGTTGTCTCAGGTGACAGGACACGGGTGGCGAGTTCCTTGACCACGCCAAAGTCTATCAACACCGGCACGCCATCGGCCTCTCGCTTAATAATATTGTCTGGGGAAATATCGCGGTGAATGATGCCCTGAGTGTGGATATACTCCAACACCGGCAATAACTGCCACAGCAATTGCAACACTTCGGTTTCGGAAAATGTGCTCCCGGCTGCTTTACGTTCGTTGAGCAGGGTGCGATAGGTGTTTCCTGCCACGTAATCTTGCACCAAAAACAGCCGGCCATTCTGCTCAAACGTGGCTCGGAACTGGGGAATTTGGGGATGCTGAATTTGATAGAGGGTGACGGCTTCTCTTTGGAATAACTCTTGCGACTTTTCCACCGCATAGGCACCCGTCTGAATGGGAATAAATTCTTTGAGGGCGCAACGTTCGTCAAACCGATTGGTATCTTCAACCAAGTAAGTGCGCCCAAACCCTCCCTGACCCAAAATACTGAGCAGGCGGTAACGGTTTTGCAGGATGGTGCCGGCAGGAATTGGTGGTTGCATAGCAGGTTAGACCATTTTAGATTCTAGATTTTAGATTGGCAGTGAACGGCTTGCCCTTCAGAGACTTTCTAGCTTCCTACCAAACGTTCGGATCACAAAAAAGGGAAGAGGCGATGGGGACGTTACTGACGATTTCCTCCCCGCTTCACTGGATATCGGGCTTTATTCTGGCAGAGGTGCCACACGAGAGCGATTCTCGTCGCTCACTCGCTCAACTTGAAAACTCTCGATGTTATCTTCAAAACGATTGAGAGTCACGCGCATTTCATCGTAACCCACCGCAATAGACACGCCGCGTTGGCTAGGACACTTCACGCGCAGTAAGGTTTGGAACCCTGTGTCGTCGGTGTAAAAAGTTTTGGGACATTGGGGACTGATGAAGCCTTCAATGGCTAGCTGGTTAAGCGCTGCGATACCCAACGGTGTGCTTAAAATATACTGCAAAGCATCGGCTTTCTCTGGCTCAGTCATGGGTCTCCACTTCTGGGTTTGAGACCCGCTGCTTGAGTCTGGAGACTGCTGGGCGATTACTGCCGGTGTTTGACTGTTTTTAGGAGCCGGTGATGAGTTTGCCCTGGTTCCGGAGAAGGAACAGCCGCTCATTGCCACGGCGATCATTGCTGCGAATAAAGTTGTCAGAAGCGTTTTTGCGTTCATCAGCTTGATCATATTGCAACCTTCCCCGCAGGGATGAGTTAACCGTTTAATTTGGCTTTGACCATTTCTTGGACTTTTTTGCCGTCTGTTTTTCCTTTGAGCTGTTGCATTGCAGGACCCATGACTTTACCCATGTCTTTGGCTGTGGTGGCACCGGCTTGGGCGATGATTTGGTCAATGATGGCGCTGACTTCCTCATCAGACATCTGTTGAGGTAGATACTCTTCGATGATGGCTAATTCCTGAGCTTCTTGGGATGCCAGATCCTCTCGCTTGGCTTGCCGGTATTGCTCGATTGAATCCCGCCGCTGTTTGGCTAGCTGCACCAAGACTTCCATTTCTTGCTCCTCGGTGAGTGCTTCTTGGCCGGCAGGACGGACGCTCACTTCTTTTTCCAAGATCAGTTTTTTGATGCTGCGTACTGTTTCCAGCCGGATTTTATCCTTAGATTTCATGGCTGCTTTGATGTCTTCGCCAATCTGATCCTTCAAGCTCATGATGTTAACCTTTCTTACGACTTTTACAAGCAGACGCGAACGTGAGAGTTTTTTTATTTTATTTTTATTTTCTGTGCAGCACCCACAGCTTGTACGTTTTCAGGTCGATCCAAGCTTGGCCTATTCCCCAGAGGGGCCGGTGAGGCGAATGCCCTTCAGTGCTTGTCTGGCTTAGGGAGAGCCGGCTGGGGTCGCTCTGTTAAGCGTGGGAGCCGGTTAGAGCAATATTCTTTAATTTACCGAAACAATCGATCCCGATTTCATGGATTTCTCCGTAGAATCCTAGGCAATAATTTTAAAGAGGAATGATAAGATTGCCATGATAGAACGCGCTGCGAGGGTCTGCTGTGATCCATTCTGCTACTTTAACTCTTCAGCCTGCTTTACCAGCTGTTGCTGATCATAACCGTCTGCGACTCTTCTCTGGTTCGGCCAATGTGGCCCTGTCTCAGGAAGTGTCTCGATACCTGGGAATAGACTTGGGGCCAATGGTACGCAAACGGTTTGCGGATGGAGAACTCTACATTCAAATTCAGGAATCGATTCGGGGTTGTGATGTTTATCTCATCCAGCCTACTTGCCACCCGGTGAACGATAACCTGATGGAATTGCTGATTATGATTGATGCCTGTCGTCGTGCTTCGGCACGGCAAATTACGGCAGTGATTCCCTATTATGGCTATGCGCGGGCAGACCGCAAAACGGCTGGACGTGAGTCAATTACGGCAAAGCTGGTGGCCAACTTAATTACCGAAGCTGGAGCCACTCGCATTCTGGCGATGGATTTACACTCAGCCCAGATTCAGGGCTATTTTGATATTCCCTTTGATCATGTTTACGGTTTGCCGGTGATCTTAGATTACTTGGCAAGTAAGAATCTGCCCGATCTAGTCGTGGTTTCCCCCGATGTCGGTGGTGTGGCACGCGCCAGAGCTTTTGCTAAAAAGTTAGATGATGCTCCCCTGGCAATTATTGATAAGCGCCGGCAAGCTCATAATGTGGCGGAAGTGATGAACGTCATTGGCGATGTCAGAGGTAAAACAGCCGTGCTGGTAGACGATATGATCGACACCGGCGGCACGATTACAGAAGGAGCCAGACTGTTGCGGAGTGAAGGCGCGAGGCAGGTTTACGCCTGTGCAACTCATGCGGTTTTCTCGCCGCCTGCGATTGAACGTCTCTCAAGTGGGCTTTTTGAGGAAGTGATCGTCACAAATACAATTCCCGTACCTGAAGAAAACCGCTTCCCACAGCTGACGATGCTTACAGTTGCCAACTTACTCGGTGAAACCATCTGGCGCGTTCACGAAGATAGTTCTGTCAGCAGTATGTTCCGTTAACCGGCAATAATCCGTAAAAGGTAAAAGAAAATCTTCTGAACTTTTACCTTTTATGATTTTTCATGCTTCTTGGGTGTTGATATAAGGCTCATTTTCAAAGCTAGGTTTGGATAAAATCTTAACAGCGCTCAACCCTTCACGAAAATGAATGATCGTTGTCATCACGGCAACTAAAAAGTAGAAAGCTCGGATTCCCCATCCAGAAATTGAAAACAAAGCTGCTATTTTTTTGGAATCGATTTTTGTTATAGTCGCGAATCTTGATGTAACTTTCTGTTTATGAGCGCCGACAGATTCCATCTCCGCTTTTTTTGTGGGAAGAACTGGAAATTCGGCAGTATGGATATAAAATCCTAAAAAACCTTGCTGCCCAACCCGACTTTTTAAAAATGCGTTAGTGAGCTGTTCGGCTTTCACGTATTCTAGATTATCTCGCTCTGCTATTTCATTCACCCAGCTGGAATATTTGACGATATCCGTTGTGCAAAAAATAACGGGAAGTAAAATAATAATTAAAAGACTGCTGATCGGCACGCCAACTTTTCGAGGTAATAGGATGGTTGCGACTCCAAACCCCATTCCCAAAATTGCAAAAACTAAAATATTTAAAATTTCAATAATTTGAATTCCGCGCAATACATCGCCAACAATTTGAATCTCATAAATGAAGCGTTCAGCGACTAAAATTGCCGCCAGTTTGACACCAAAGGCTAAAGCAGCTAAACCTACAGTACACAACACATACAAACTAATAAAAATGAAATTTTTAATGAAAGAAAGAACCGGGTGAAGCGGTTTAGGGGGAGTTAAAATTTGGGTGATTGGCTCGGTTTGATTAGAACTAGGCTGCTGGGGACGTTCTGCATTGTTGGGGGGCGTCTTTTTTGCGGCAGGACTTTTACTGATGGGGGGTTGGGCTGTCGCCGGGGGTTGAACGAGAGTGGCTGCTGAACCGGCATTCAAATCAAATTTTTCTCGCCAAGCTGGGGCTGTGTTGCCGGCAGTGTGTCCCTGTACCACCACCCGCTGCACTGATTCAGGTTTTAAATTCATCATCCCCTTGCGGATAAAATTCACCACAAGTGATTGATCCGGGGGATTGTTCGATTCGGCAAACACCATTAAACAATCATTCTTAATCCCAACTTTAACGGTAATTCCTTTAGATTGGAGGGATTGGTTAATTAAGACTTTGATTGCTTGCGGGTTGCCTTGCTTTGCGAGAGTTAAAATGTTCTGTTGCGTCATCATTTCCACCTTCAAAATCTATAAACTTTAGCCTGGAAGATGCGCCGGTTGTCGCCCAGTCGTGGGGGTTGCTTCCAAGGGAATCTGACGCAATCTGCGCTTGCCGGTTGGCGCTGCCCGCAAAAACCAAAGGAATTTATTTGTTAATACAGCTTTCACACCTTCGGCACCCTGTCCTTTTGAAATTACGGCTTTCCGAGTGACCAGGAAATTATAATATAGCGATTGATCGATCTGATTTTGCGTTTTGCAATCGCGCTCTTCGGGGCATCCTGGGGAAAGTCTGGTGAGCCGGCTGGCTCATCAACACAATATCTTGGCAGATTTTATGTAAAAAAGTGAAGCAGAGGCGTGCTGCCGGCACATCCGATAGCCCACAAGTCTCTCTAACTGGCCAAAACCGGCAGCCAAATTCCAGGGAAACAATCGCCCCAAGCTGAATCTGAAACGAAGCTTTATAATAATTAATAAAACTTATTAATTTATCCCCTGTGGAAGCAACTCTTACAACACCTGCAATTCCTGGTGCCTACTGGAAATGGCGGGGGCACTCTATTTACTACCTACACGCTGGCAGCCGGCAGCCACAACGTCCGCCACTGCTGTTAATTCATGGCTTTGGGGCATCTACAGACCACTGGCGCAAAAATGTTGCCGATTTAGCTGCCGACTTTGATGTTTGGGCTATTGACCTTTTAGGGTTTGGGCGTTCTGCCAAACCGGATCAACTCTACAGTGGTGATCTTTGGCGAGATCAACTGCATGAATTTATTACCGAAGTCATCGGTGAGCCGGCAATCTTGGTTGGTAACTCCCTCGGTGGCTATGCTTCCCTGTGCGTTGCAGCCCAGCGGCCAGAGTCTGCTTTAGGTTTGGTATTAATTAACAGTGCCGGCCCTTTTACCTCTAACGAGCCGGGGCGCCAACCTGACCCGATGCGAGACACCCTAAAAGAGGGCATGAAGTGGCTATTTTTGCAAGATTGGGCGAGTTTCCTGCTGTTTCAATACACGCGCCAGCGCTCAATCATTCGCAAAACGCTAGAGAAAGTTTATCTAGACAAAAGTGCGGTGACAGACCAACTGGTGGAAGATATTTACCGGCCTTCTTGTGATGCCGGTGCGGCAAAAGTGTTTGCCTCCGTCTTCAGATCCCCTCAAGGCGAAAAAGTTGACAGTCTGTTGAGCCGGCTAAATTGTCCGTTGCTGATGCTGTGGGGAGAAGCCGATCCTTGGATGAACTCCAGAGAACGAAGCATCAAGTTTCGCCAATACTATCCCCAGCTAACCGAATATTTCCTGCGTGCCGGTCACTGTCCCCACGACGAAATCCCAGAACAGGTCAATAATCTGATCCGTTCTTGGGCATTGTCATCTGTGGAAAACCAGAAGGCAGAAGCGAGCGAGAAGGAGTAGGAAAACTCTTATTTACCCAAAAACACGGGAAGCAAGTCTTTCTTACAAGTGCGATTACTGAAAGGAAAATAAAGAAGACAACTCTTTAGTCAGTAGTCAGTCCCTAATCATGCCCAATGCCCCATGCCCAATCCCTCGCCTGTGGTAATTCACCACAGGCTCGCCCAATGCCCCATGCCCAATGCCCCATGCCCCATGCCCCAATTAATAAAATCGCAAATGAATCCTCGGGTGCAGCTTGGCTTCCACCGGCTCTCCTCCGATCAAATGCTTCTCAACAATTGCCGGCACATCAGCCGGCGTTATGCGGCAATACCAAATCTCGGCTGGCGTCACCCGGACAGTGGGTCCCGAACTGCACTGTCCCAGACAGCCGCTAGGGTTAATCGTGACGCCCGGAACTGGATGCTCTCGAAACGCTTGTAGCACCTCTGCTGAGCCGTTTCGCTGGCAAGATAGATGCTGGCAAACCATAACGCAAAGATATTTGGGTTGCGGGTGCGGTTGGTCACACTCAGTTTCTGCTTCTGCCATTGATTCGGGTTGCCATGTAAATCGCCTGATGCTTCCGATCTTAACGTCAGGCGTGAGGAGCCTTCGCAGATCAAAAGCTGAGTGTCCTGGCAGAGCTATGATAGGAGATGAATGGATCTTTGTAGCAGATTTAACCCACCATGCCTAAGACCGTTGCCGATGTGATGAGCCGTGATTTAATCATTGTCCGGCCTGAAACCCCCTTACAGGAAGCGATTGAGATTCTGGCTGAACGACGCATTAGTGGTCTTCCCGTGGTGGATGAGACCGGCAAGTTGGTTGGTATCCTTTCTGAAACTGACTTGATGGTGCGGGCAACTGGAACGACTCCTCCGGCTTATATCACGCTGCTTGATAGTGTGATTTACTTAAAAAATCCAGCAACCCACGAACGGGACTTGCACAAAGCCTTAGGGCAGACGGTGGGGGAAGTCATGAGCCAAAATCCGATCACCATCACACCCGATAAATCTCTAACAGATGCAGCACGGCAGATCCATGATCGCAAGATTCACCGCCTGCCGGTGCTGGATGCTAACGGCCACCTGATTGGTATCCTGACTCGTGGGGATATTGTGCGAGAGATGGCAGCCAGTCAAGATTAATCAAAAGTTTTTTATTTTCGCTCGAAAGTTTTGCGCTAGTAGCTAATAGCATTGAACCATTAGCAACTAGCAATAAGATAAGTTGGCAAGTTCGCAAAAGCAAGAGAATGAGTATTACTCCTGAGTCTGTTAGGCAGCAACTAAATTCAGAAGATTTGGGTGAGCGTCTTCGTTCCGTTAACCAATTCCGCCAGCTTGAACCGGCCATTGCATTTGAACTAGCCCAAACGGCTATTCAAGACAGCAACGCCCGCGTTCGCTATGCAGCGGCAAGCCAAATGGCATCATTAGGCCGGCAGGATTTACCAACGGCATTAAATCTGCTGCGTGATCGCCTACTGAACGATCCTGAACCCGATGTGCAAGCAGCAGCGGCAGATTCTTTGGGGGGGCTACAGTTAAAAGAAGCCTTTGAAGACTTACAGCAACTCTATCAAACAACGACTGAGTGGATTGTTAAGTTCAGCATTGTTGCTGCTTTAGGAGAACTGGGAGACGAGCGCTCATTCGAGTTATTAGAAAATGCTTTGAATGCCGGTGAAGACCTCCTAAAAATGGCTGCAATTAGTTCTTTTGGGGAACTCGGAGATAAGCGGGCGATTCCATTACTGACTCCCTTTGCCACCCATGAGGACTGGCAGATCCGCTACAGAGTGGCACAAGCACTGACACGTCTCGGCGGATCGGACACTCGCTCAACCTTAGAAAGTCTTGCCAACGATGAGGTGGATCAGGTGGCTCAGGAAGCTAAAACCGGCTTAACCTCTGCTTAAATGATATGCCGGCATAACATTGCAACAGTCAATAAAAGATCATTGGTTTTTTATGAGATTGGCATAATTAGCAAAACGGCCCTTACAGCTAGGAATTTTCACGATTCTGCTTTAGTTTGATCACAGCAGAATGTAGGGGCTGTTCATTTACTAATCTCTTTATAATTTTTCCTCGAAGGTTTCAATCCCGTTCCAACTTCCTGCTTTCCCAGATATTTGCAGCTCTTGAGCGCGTTTAACATAAAAAGCAGCTGCTTTATCTTGAGCATTCACCTGCAAAATTTGCTCAAAAACTTGACACGCTTCAGCAAAGTTTTGATTTTCATAAAGATTAATAGCTTGTTCAAAATCAGATTGGGTTTGCAGTTTTAAAGCTTTTTCTTGGGCTGGATCTGCGTCGTAAATTTCAAAGACTCCGACGGCTTCTTGCTTACCTTTGACTTTAACTTTACCCAAAAATCGATAGCAATAGTTTGCCGGATCGTTGAGACAATTCAGCGTTTGTTCGCTGATTACAATCCCTGAACCATAAAGTTTTGTCAGTCCTTCCAAACGAGATGTCAGATTCACCGCATCAGCAATTACCGTTGTTTCCATCCGCTGTTCTTCTCCAACAGTCCCTAGCATTAAACTGCCGGTGTGCAAACCAATACCAATCGCAATCGGAGGGTCGCCATTTTCCTGCCGGTGAGTGTTATAAAGTGAGACTTGCTGTTGGATGGCGATTGCTGCTTGCACCGCATCTTCTGCGGTTTCGGGAAACAATGCCATCATCGCATCTCCAATATATTTATCGATAAAACCCTTGTGATTCCGAATCACAGGGCCAACCCGTTTCAAGTAGTCGTTAATAAAATCAAAGTTTTGTTTCGGTGTCATGCTCTCTGACATAGCTGTAAACGAGCGGATGTCAGAAAACAAAATTGTCATTTCTTTAAGAACTTGGTCCCCTAATTTAACATCAATGATGCTTTCATGTCCTAAAAATCGCAGAAACTCATGAGGCACAAAACGCCCGTAAGCAAGGGTTATTTTTGACAGTTGAATGTGAATTTTAATTCGCGCAAGCAATTCATTTTTTGAAATCGGTTTGGTTAAATAATCATTAGCACCTGAAGTAAATCCTTCCATTAAATCGGAAACATGATTCTTCGCGGTTAGTAACACTACCGGCAATTCATTTGCCGCAAATTTTTCCCGAAGTTTTTGACAAACTTCATAGCCGGTCATTCGCGGCATCATGACATCTAAAAGAATGAGGTCTGGTTGAAACCCTTGTTCAATTGTTGCTAAAGCTTCCACCCCATTTGTCGCTTGCGTGAGAGAATAGTTTTGCAGAGATAAATGGTTAACAAGCACTTGCAGATTCACCGGCTCATCATCCACAATTAAAATTTTAAAATCTCCTTGAGAAGCGTTAAATTGAGCAGGATTTAGTTGTGAATCTTGATTAAGCAGTAAATCTGAAACAAAGTTGCGTTCTGGCAAGGTGTCTTCTTCGTTTGTTACAGCTAAGTTTGATAATTTCAAGCGAGGATTGCTGATATTTGTGGGTTGCCTATCTTGAAATGACACCGGCAGGGTAAACGTAAACCGCGAACCTTCTCCCACCGTTGATTCCACCCAAATTTTGCCGCCGTGCAACTCGACAAGCTGTTTGGTAACGGCTAAACCCAAGCCGGTGCCGCCGTATTCTCTGGCAGTTGAACCATCCGCTTGTTCAAACGACTCAAAAATTCTCTCCCATTTGTCAGGGGAAATGCCAATGCCGGTGTCAGAAACGGTAATCGCTAATATTGGTAATTGCGGATTGAGGATTGGTGAGGTAGAAAATTCTTCTGCATTTTCTAATACAGCAGAAATTTCTATTGTGCCGGCTTCAGTAAACTTGATGGCGTTGCCAATTAGATTGTGTAAAATTTGTTGTAACCTATTTTCATCAGCCTCTACCGGCGGCAAATCTGGATCGATTCTATTGATTAGCTCTAAAGATTTTTTGCTGAGGAGAGGTTGGCTCAGCGTCAACACGACATCTGCAATTTCTCGCATTCCCACCGCACTTTTTTGTAGTTCAATATTTTTATGTTTGAGTCTGGAAAAATCGAGAATATCATTAACAAGCTGAGTTAGACGTCGGCCACTTGAAACAATTAAAGAAAGATTGGCAATTTGCTGTGAAGTTATCAAGCCGGTGGCTCCATCAATCATGGATTCAGCAATGCCGATAATGCCGTTAAGGGGGGTGCGAAGTTCGTGAGATGTATTTGCCAAAAACTCATCTTTGAGCTTGGCGATTCGCTGCAATGTAGCATTTTGCATTTCTAGTTGGTTTCGCGCTTCTGTAAATCGGCGTTCTAAAATAACCACCAGAAATAAAATAAAGCCTAACATTCCCCAGTAATAAGTCTCTACCGGCCAGCTAATAATTTTCAGGCTTTCCAGAATATCTGGCAGAGTGCAAAGTGCAAAGACAGTAAACCCTGATGTAAACAACTTTGCTTCAATATTTCCTTTTAAAGCGACTTTAATTGCACTTGCAACTATAATGAATGTACTTCCAATAAACAGAATAAAAGCGATATTTACTGTAGCGTCTAAAAAAGATGATTTAACGCTCACTAAAGTTAAAGCGACAACCGCATAAACAAGATGCAATTGCCATAGCCGCCTGATGATAGATTTACTGCCGGTGCCAAATATTTGCTCGAAAAAATAATATAGCCCAACAGGTATTAAATAAAAGGAGGCTAGCATGATCGGTTCATAATATTTGGGAATCGTAAAAATTAAGTTAATCGTGTGGTTGTCTAAAATGCTGTAAATTCCTAAGCAAATTGAAAAAAAGCTAAATCCTAAATAAACTTTTTTTGTGCTATCTTTTAACAAGTATAAAAACGGGAAAAATCCAATTAACGTAAATAGACATCCTAAAACAAACTTAAAAATTTCTTTTTTAACGACTGATTTAATTAGCTGTGAAAGCGAGCCAACAACTATCTTTTTATCAAGTTTAATATCAATTAAGCTCTGAGAATCTACATTCGCTCTAAAAAGCAATATTTGATTTTGTAAATTAGGTCTTACCGGAATAATCCACCAACTTCTATCTTTAAATGTGAGTATGTTGTCGGCTGCATCTAAATCGGCAAATTTACCAATGAGCTCCTGATTTTGATAGACTTCAAATGACCAAGAAGCTCCTTGCAAATTCAGGCTGGGATATTGCCATCGGCCTTCAGGCAACTTAACACGAAACCAAGCCATTTTTTCTCCCGGAGGTTTCGCTAATTTTGCGGGAATTTGCAATGATTTCCACTCAGGACTGGAGAGTTCCTGATAACTCCACACCGGCACACCCGCCGCATCAAACGGTGAATCACCCCAGCGGTACTGCCAACCTTCTGTAATCGCCACCGGCAGTGAATTTGTGGATTGCGGAACACCAACATAACTCGACTGAGTCGAAAAAAGCTGGCCCATTAGCATAGCCAACAAAAAAGCGCCTAAACATAATAGAATGTGGGCGCGGTTCCAGCGAGATACAAGCCTCATTTTTTAACTCTCCTGAGAAGCGAGCCGCAATGTTTTGGCACCACTTAGCCTAGTTTGAAGCGCCATACAAAAGCGCGGAATCTGACTAAGCAATGATAATCCACTTGCAGCTTAATATACTCCTTAGAAGGCAGCGTGACCTAAATCGTCTGGGGTTAAATGGGAGTGTACGATCTGACCATCGCGGAACCAGACGATGCGGCGGGTACAACGCGCGACATCTGGTTCGTGCGTCACCATAACAATTGTGATACCGGCAGCATTGAGTTCGGAGAAGATATCAATCACTTCTTGAGTGGTTTTAGAGTCCAAAGCGCCGGTGGGTTCATCTGCCAGTAGCAACACGGGACGATTGACAATTGAACGAGCGATCGCCACCCGTTGTTGCTGTCCCCCTGATAGCTGATTGGGTTTGTTATTCAGCCGGTTTTCTAACCCGACTCGAATTAGTGCTTCTGTTGCTCTATCTCGCCTTTCTTGAGGGGAAACACCGGCATACACCATCGGCAGCATCACATTTTCTAATGCTGACAGTTGCGACAAAAGGTGAAATTGCTGAAATACAAACCCCAATTTGAGATTGCGAATCTTTGCTAATTCTGTTTCGTCCATTTCCGCAACATCCAACCCATCAAGATAATATTTTCCCGATGTGGGCCGGTCAAGACAGCCGATAATATTCATAGCGGAAGATTTGCCCGATCCAGAAGCCCCCATAATCGAGCAGTATTCACCCTGTTCTATCGTCAAATCCACACCGTTAAGAGCGCGAACTTCTGTATTGCCCATGCCATAGATTTTGGAAACATTTTCAAGCCCGACAATCACCGGCTTCTGCACTGCCGGGTTGTTGTCTAACGTTTTCAGGGCTTGACTATCTAAGGGTTGGTTTTTCATAAGGATATTCGCGCTAGAGACTCAATGACTGGAAAAATCAGGAGAATACACTAATTTTAATTAAACCAAGAATTTAAAGAAAAAATATGTTTATGGCTATTTTATCTATTGTAATGTTAATTTAAAAAATAGAAAGGTAAAGGTTCCTATAAATACGGTTAAAAAGATGTTTCGTTTTGTGCCGGCAATCGTGATCACGACTTCAATTTGTACCTTTGCGACCCTTGCTTTAGCGCAAAGAAATCGAGAGCCGATTCCAGATCGCAATGGAGATTACAATTCAATCCAGAGACTCAGCGCCAACGGTCAGGAAATTCAGGGAGTTGCCGGCGAACATCGATCTTGGCGAGTTGTTACCGAAGGTTTAAACTGCCGTAATGGCCCTGGCGTCAATCACCGAGTTAGCCGGCAATTTGCTCAGGAAGATTTGTTTCAAGCGGCAAGCTTCGGTCGTGGCGGTTCTGATGAAGTGATCGTGATTCAGCGGGACAAAGCCGGCAAACCTTGGCTACGGGTGGAACTTAACGGGGGTCAGTGTTTTGTCAGAGCAAACAGCCGATATATTGAACCTAACAGCTTGGAGTGAAATTTAAGCACTTCTGAGGGCAACAATTGGGTCAAGTCTAGCCGCCTGGCGTGCCGGCACTACTCCGAAGAAGAAACCAATGCCACCAGAAATGCTGGTAGCCATAGCAATTGCCACGAGAGAAACGCCACCCTTCAAAGGTGTAAACGCTCCGATCAGCATGATACCGCTAATGCCGAAACCGACACCAATTAAACCGCCCACAACTGACAGAATGACTGATTCAATCATGAACTGAACCAGGATATCTTGCTGGGAAGCGCCAATTGCTTTACGCAGTCCAATTTCCTTGGTGCGTTCGGTAACGGAGACGAGCATAATGTTCATAATTCCAATGCCGCCTACAAACAGAGAAATTGCCGCAGTTGCCGCCAATAGTAACGTTAGCGCCCCTGTAATGCTGCCCAAGGTATTCATTAACTCCTGCTGATTTCGCACTGTGAAATCATCTTCATTTATGATTTTATGGCGCAATCTCAGTAGATTTTCTATTTGAAACTGCGCCTTTTTCATACTCGCCTCATCCTGAATAGAGACGGATATAAAGGTTACCTGAATCCCATAAGGAGATGACCGGCCTACAATCCTTCGCGCCATTGTGGTAATTGGCACGTAAACATTCATGTCCTGATTTTCACCAAAACTTGAACCCTTTGGTTGCATCACGCCAATAACTTGCAGGCTGACATTTTTAAGACGAATCTGTTCGCCCAGCGGGTTTTTATTTCCAAACAATTGCTGGGCTATTTCTGAACCCAGAACCACAACATCTTCTTGCCGCTGCAAATCTAAATTCATCAAAAAGCGGCCTTTGGCAATATCGAAACTTCGGACAGAAAGATATTCTGGCGTGGTTCCCATAATCGTTGCTGAGATATTTTTGTTGCGATAGGAAAGTAGTTCGCTGCCGTTGAGTGTCGGCGCAACTTCACTAACAGAAGCAACTTGCTCAGCAATTGCTTTTGCATCATCCAGTACCAGTGTTTGGGGCGGGTAAATAGGCCGTCTTTGAGCTTCAGGACTCCCTGGAATTACGAACAACAAGTTTGAGCCTAAAGAATTAACCTGATCGCCAACAAATTTTTGCGCTCCTTCTCCGATCCCAACCATTGCAATTACTGAAGCATTGCCAATAATAATTCCCAGCATGGTTAGGCTGCTTCGGAGTTTATTGGAGAGCAACGTTGTGGTTGCCATTTTGACGCTTTCAACAATATCCATTGTTCTTTGGTGATTTCTCTTTGGTTATTGATTAGGCTTTTTACAAAAGTTAGCGATTTTGGATTAAAAAACCACAGATACACACAGATAGTTTATTAAGATTGTTGGCTTTTGCAAAGTGTTTTGGAGGATTTAAAAACCGCAGATGCACGCAGATTAATGCAGATGACTCAGATAAGGTTAAGGGTTTTGATGCGTTTGGTTGCGGTTTTTTGAGGGTTTTGTTAGAGATATATGGATGAGGGTTTATTTAATCGTTTTGATCACATCTTCTAGTTTTTTACCTTCGGGAAGTTCAAGAAATACGCGGTCACCGGCTTTTACGCCATCTAAGACTTGAATTTGATTACCAATGGCAGAGCCAACGGTAACAGATTGAAATTTAGGTTGATTTTTTTCGTCAGGAATTAAGACGCCGGTTTCCCCTTTGTTGGTGACAATTGCCACGGTAGGAACCACCAAAGCATTACTGAGATTGTCGCCGACAAATTTAATATCTACATTCATTCCCGACTGTAACTGATCTTTGCCGGCATCTATGCTCACCCGTACTTGGAATAAGGTGACATCTCGCTCTTTCACGGCTTCCGGGGCAATTAAATGAACGCGACCTTTAAAGACGCGGTCAGGATAAGCATCGGCAACAATTTCAACCGTTTGACCGGCTTTAATTTGACCGATATCTGCTTCGGGGACTTTGGCTAAGACTTCCAAATCCCTCGCGAGGGCAACAATAGAAGTTGACGTTGCCGAAGACGCGTCAGAAGCAGAGGTTGCCGGCGTCACAAACGCACCTTCTATGGCGTATCTCTGCGTAATAATCCCAGCAAAGGGAGCGCGAACTTTTGTATCTTCCAATTGCACTTCATAAAAGCGCACTTGCCCTTCCGCCTCGGTAACATCTGCCTTAGCCGCAGCAATTTCTTCTGGGCGCGTGCCATTTTGCAGCTGCTCTAAACTGCTTTGGGCTTCTGCCACTGCCGCTTCGGCTTGTTCAATTTCCTCTGGGCGGGTGCCATTTTGCAGTTTTTCTAACCGACGGTTTGCTTCTGCAACACCGGCTCTCACTTGTTCTAGGTTTGCTTGTGCCCTACGCTCTTCATCGAGAAACTGATCCAAGTCTTTTCTGGCAATTGCCCCCACGTCGGCTAGTTCCCGGTTGCGCCTGACATTGCTGGAAGCCAAGTTTAACCGCGATTGCGCCTCTTCTACTTGCGCCTGTGCTCTCGTTACACCGGCTTCGGCTTCGGCAACATCCTCAGAACGGCTGCCGGCTCGCAATTGGTCTAAACTCGCCTGCGCTTGGTTCAGACGTGCCTGCGCTTGGACGATTTCTTCTGGCCGGCTCCCTGTCAGCCGCTGTTGCAAACGGGCTTTGGCGCTAGAGAGCCGCGCTTGTGCCTGCATTAGTTGTGCTTCTATTTCGGCACTTTCCATGCGAGCAACGACTTTCCCCGCCTCCACGCTGTCGCCTTGCTCTACATATAATTCAGCTAAACGTCCTTGTGTTTTCGGACTAAGATTGACCCGCTGCACCGGCTGCACTGCCCCACTCGCCCCGATCCGCACTGTCAGATTTTTTGACTCCACCGGCACGGTTAGCTGGCTGATATCTGCCTTGGGTGCGGCATTCCGCAACGCCACAAATGCCGTGCCGCCGGTGCCCAGCAACGCAGCCGCAATCAGCCCGATTGCCCAACCTTTCCCTTTCGGCATCCATTTTCGTTTGGGCTTGCCTGAGCGATCAACAGGCGGCTCTGGTGGCAGTTGCCGGTCTTGTTTGAGAGCTGATTCTTTATTCGTTGCTGGCTGCAATTGCATGACCGTATTCCTGAAATCAATCAGTAAAAATGAACGAGAATTCGTCGGATTATTTCTAAACTCTGGAAAGCAGGGCCGAACTAGGCGACATAACGATTGGCTGCGAATCAGCTGAATTCAACGCCGGCGGCTAGAGTTGTATTAATTGTAACGATTTGTAACGACTTTTTCTGGAATGGAAATCACTGAGGCAAAGATGCGAACCCTTCTCATCGGCTTACTTTCCAACTTACGCTCCCCATCACAGATCGCACGTCCTCCAGTTGACTCACCTGAGTGCATGACTTTTAAGACTTCTGCGAAACATTGGGCCGGTCTCTTGGGGGATGTTCTTGTTCCCAATGCTCAATCATCATTGGAAATTGCCCCTCAAAAAAAGCGTGAAAGTCGTGCATCTCTTGCAAGCGTTGCCGCCGCTGCGGATCTTCGCCTTCTAGGAGTTGCAACCCATGTTCAGCTAGCTGTCGAATTGCTGTGATTCGAGCAACTCGTTCTTTGATTAACGCTGACCAAGCACCCAGTTTGATACAAAAGTAGTCCCGGCGATCTCCGGGCAGGCTCGTGCGCTCTACTAAGCCGGCTTGAATCAGCAGCCGAGTCATGGTGCTAATCGAGCCTTTGCTAGCTTGCAAAACCTCGGCTAGTTCGCCTGTAGACTGGTGCGGCGGGTTTGAAATCAACAGCCAGCCTAAAATTCGACCGGCCATTCGAGGTAGACCGGCGAACTCGAACAATAAGCCCACTTCTTCGACAAACCGCTTCAATTCAAATTGCCGTTGCTCTTCGTCCACACGTTATGCCTTTGCCAGGGATTTGAACCCATCCGTAATTTAACATCTTTCTGAATGTTCAGTCAAGACTGAACGATTAGAACTCTCTTTGTGCTTTAAGTCATATTTTTGTTAAGATGTCAACAGTAAGCGGTTAGGTTAATCACTCAGTAAATTCAGGTGTTTAACCCGCTTTGTTAAAGTTAAACCGCTACGGGAATTAGGCCGTAGTCCAAGGTGCCACTCTGCCGGGTGTCAGTCCCGCAGAAAGCAGTTTAATGCTTGGGGCGCAGGCAATGCTTCCACCCTTGGTCATGGAGAGCGCCTGTAGGCCGGCTTTTGTGAGGCGAGCCGGTCTTATCCAAATCTTTGATATCGGCACCGGCTGTGTAAGACTTAACCGACTTTTTGCAAGAGTGTCACAGCCGAAAGGTGCTCAAGGGCTAAAACAAAGGCAAAATGAATACTGGCTGGCAGGTTGGACTGGTTTTGTCAGAATCTTCAGTGTCGGTTAAATCGATTCGCAACAATTATGGCAACACAAGCATCCTAAATTAATAAAGAGCGCTGAACTAACCCAGCGCAGTAAATTTAATCGTAGTAAGAAAGGTAAATTGTTATGGCATTGGATGTACGCAGATTTTATAAAGCTTGTAACCCCTCCAAAGCAATCGATATGAAAAATGCCGAAGAGGAGAAATACTACATAGATTTCTCCCCTGTGCGAGGCAGCAAAATTATCGAAGAAATCGAGCGCACCATCGCCATTCTGCAAGCCGATGAGCCAACTTGCCAGTTGTTTAGCGGTCATATCGGCTGTGGGAAATCTACAGAACTGCTCAGACTCAGAACCGAATTAGAAGCACAGGGATTTCACGTCGTTTATTTCGAGTCCAATCAAGACTTGGAATTAGTAGACGTTGATGTTAGCGATATTTTGCTGATGATTGCTCGTCAAGTTAGTGAAAGTATTGAGAAACTGAAGATCGAGTTGAAACCAAAAGGCTTTAGATCTTTACTTAAAGGTGCAGCCGATCTTCTGCAAACCGAGATCGATTTAACCGCTGAAGCCTCGCTGCCGGGAGTGGGAAAAGTGCGTGCCGGCACAGATGGAGAGTTTTCACTGGCATTTGGAATTGGCAAGATCACAGCACAAGCCAAAGAAAGCCCCGATGTCCGCAGCCGGCTCAGGGAATACCTCGAACCGCGCACCAATAGCATTCTGCAATCAATTAACCAAGAACTTCTAGAACCGGCCATTCACTCACTCAGACAGCGGGGAAGAGAAGGACTGGTGGTGATTGTCGATAACCTGGATCGGGTTGATCCGCGCCGGCTGCCATCTGGAAGAACACAGCCAGAATATCTCTTTGTTGATCGCGGTGAGCAGTTACGCAAACTCAACTGTCACCTGGTTTATACGATTCCCTTGGTATTAACTTTCTCCAATGATTACGGTTCATTGATGTCTCGCCTGGGGGGGGGTGTAGATGCTAAAGTCTTGCCAATGGTGCCGGCACAGCTATCCGATGGGCTGGACTGCACCGAAGGCGTGGCATTGCTGCGGCAAATGGTACTCGCGCGTGCATTTCCGGATGTCGAACCAGATCGACGCATTACTTTAGTAACAGAAATCTTTGATAGCCTTGATACCTTAGATCGGCTGTGCCGTGTCAGTGGTGGTCATGTTCGGAATTTATTAGGGCTACTCTATCGCTGTATTCAAAAAGGCGATCTACCCATCCCGCGTCAGCGGTTAGAAAGCGTTATTCAGGAACGCTGCAACGAACTCTCGCGAGCAATTGAACCCGATGAATGGGAATTACTGCGTCAAGTGGCCCGAACAAAAAGCGTCAGGGGTGAAACAGAATATCAAATCTTGCTCCGCAGTATGTTTGTGTTTGAATACCGCAACGATCAAGGGCACTGGTACGACATCAATCCGATTTTGGCAGAAGCAAAAGAATTCAAGTCATGATGCAGCCGAACCAAGATGAAGAAGTTGTGGCCGGTAACGAGGGTTCATTGCAAACCCTCTACCGC
The DNA here is from genome assembly GCF_014695725.1 of Microcoleus sp. FACHB-672. NCBI lineage: Bacteria > Bacillati > Cyanobacteriota > Cyanophyceae > Oscillatoriales > Microcoleaceae > Microcoleus > Microcoleus sp. FACHB-672. The sequence continues at coordinate 236,176 of NZ_JACJOU010000013.1, forward strand.
GCAATCGCACTCAGTGAAGATCAATTTTCACTGATCTTAGTGTGCTGCAACTATGAATCTTTGCGTGAGCGTATGGTTCGGCTGCTGCGAATACTATGTGGCATAGAAATACCAGAACTTGTCTTAGGGGAGACAGTCCAGACACTTTATAGCCCGATCCAAGCCGCATTCGGCAGCGCTCAGCCACCGGCATTGATGGTATTTGGCTTAGATGGGGTGAGAGCAATTGAGCAAGTGCTAACCTCAATGAATGCTGACCGGGAGGAGTTTCGCAAACACTGCCATTTTCCGCTTTTATTATGGGTTAATGATGAAATTCAGCCCAAGATGATTCGGCTAGTACCTGATATTGAAAGCTGGCTAACAACGGTTGAATTTGCGCTACCCACGAACGAATTAATTGATTTTTTACGACACAAAATTGAGCGAATTTTTAGTGCAGTTTTAGAAACAGGCGCTAGCAACTTTTTGTCCAATTGCCACCTCCTAGGTAAGCGCAGTTGCTTAGAGTTTCAGTCAGCTTTGAAAGATTTGCAACGGCGTGGAATTCAGTTAGATTCAGCGTTAGAAGCTGGTGTGAAATTTGTTCTGGGTCGAGATGCTTACGCGCGTGATCTCATTGATGACGCAATCGAGCATTACCAAAAAAGTTTAGCCTTTTGGCAAACGCCTAGGGAAGAGGAGTCGGCAGGGACATCTGCTGAAAGTTGTTCCCTGCAACCGGCTCCTTATTTAGAGCGACAGGGTGTTTTGCTGTTTCATATCGGACTGTGCTATCGCCGCACTGCTGATCGGGTGCCGGCCCAAAAGCGCAGATACTGGCAACAATCCCGACGTTATTTCCAACAGTGTGTAGATATCTTGGAGCGAGCAGGACGTCCAGATTTAGTTGCACAGTTTATTAGCCACCTTGGAGAAGTTTTGCAGCGATTATCTGCTTGGGAATCGCTAGAAGTCCTGGCCCACAGATCCCTGCAACTCCATCAGATGTTTGGCAATTCCATTCAGTTAGCCCAAGATTATGCGTTTTTCGCAAAATCTGCCCTGCGACACGCTCGATGGGAAGACGCCAAACAACAAGCTGAACTCGCACTGCAAATCTTAAACGATGTTGTCGGCCAAACTCAAAATCCAGAGTTATTTCCCTTACTTTGGAGGCAAGTTTGCCAATTATTTCTCGTGAAAGCGCAGCGGCATTTGGGGCAGCGACAAGAAGCGCATAACAGTTTAGAAGAGATTGCTTTTGAAATGACAACAGCGATTAGTGAAAGTGAGCCTCGATATGACCCCCTCCGCTACATTCGATTTTTGGAAATATTGCGCTCGCTGTACTTTGAAGAAGGTCACTATCGAGCGGCATTTTGGATTAAGCAACAACAGCGTTCTATTGAGCAGCAATATGGGTTACGGGCTTTTATTGGGGCTGGCCGGCTCCAACCTCAACAACCGGCAATTAATCTAGCAGCAGTGGTAGAATCGGCACATCAAGGCACCGTTGCCTGCGAAATTATAGCGTCTGGCCGGCAACAGGATGTCAATCGTTTAAAAACCAGAATTAGCAGCCCTCAGCATAAACTGACGGTGATTCACGGGCAGTCTGGTGTTGGCAAAACTTCGATTATTACTGCCGGCTTAGTTCCTGCTCTTAAAGAAAGTTGTATTCGCACGCGAGACGCCTTGCCGGTGGTGCTGCAAGTTTATAACGATTGGGTCAGCAAATTAGGCCGGCAGTTATCAGATGCGCTCTTAGAAATTAAAGGTATTCAATTTAACGAGCCGCTGGATTCTCCCTTGGCAATTTTGGAATTATTGCGACAAAATGCAGAACGCAATCTCTTAACAGTCTTAATCTTTGACCAATTTGAAGAATTTTTCTTTACAAATAAATCTCAATCTGAAAGACAGAAATTTTATACTTTTTTAAACGAGTGCCTAAATATTCCTTTTGTGAAAGTCGTGCTGTCCATGCGGCAGGATTACTTACATTATCTATTGGAATGTACTCGCCTCACCAGGCTGGATGCTATTGATAACGATATTCTCAGTAAAGAGACTCTTTATTATTTAGGAAATTTTACGCCGGCAGATGCGAAAGCCGTTATCCAAAGTTTGACGCAACGCTCCCGATTTTATTTAGAGCCGGCCTTAATTGAGCAAATCGTGCAGGATCTAGCGGGAGAAAGTGGCGAGGTTCGCCCTATAGAGTTACAGGTAGTGGGTGCCCAACTGCAGGCGCAAAATATTACAACACTAGCGCAGTACCTGCAAAAAGGGCCGAAAGCAAAATTAGTTGCAGAGTTTTTAGAAGAAGCCGTCAAAGACTGCGGCCCAGAAAACGAAAATATTGCCCGAATGGTGCTGTATTTTCTCACCGATGAAAACGACACCCGCCCCCTCAAAACTCGCGCTCAATTAGCGGATGATTTAGCAGCAGAACCCGAAAGATTAGATTTAGTATTAGAAATTTTAGTTCAATCTGGAATCGTTTCCTTATTAAAAGAAGTCTCGGTAGATTTTTATCAACTCGTTCACGATTATTTAGTTAGTTTAATTCGTCAGCGCCAACACCCGCAACTGCAAGCAGAACTGCGATTAACAAAAGAACAGCTCAGACAGGCACTGTCTCAAGAACAGCAAGAACGAAATCGGGCAGAAATTGCGGAAATTGAAGCACTTTCTTCATTATCTCAAGTCTTACTGCTATCACATGATCAACTCGCAGCATTAGTCGCCAGCGTCAAAGCCGGCAGACAATTGCAACAGACACACGCCCCCCTAGACGTTAAACAGCGAACAGTCGAGATATTGCGGCAAGCTATCTCAGAAGCGCGAGAACGCAATCGCTTGCAGGGACATCAAAATTGGGTAACTCAGCTCAGTTTCAGCCCTAATGGCCGGCTGCTAGCCTCTGGGAGTGGGGATGGAACGGTGAAACTGTGGCAACTTGACGGCAGCCAAATCCTAAGTTTTCAAGGCCATAGCGATTGGGTAAATAGTGTCAGTTTCAGTCCAGATAGTCAAATTATTGCCTCTGCCAGTTGGGACAAAACAGTGAAACTTTGGCAGCTAGATGGCACTGTGATTACCACTTTTAGAGGCCACAGTGAGCGCATCTTTAGCGTGTGTTTCAGCCCGGATGGCCAGACGATTGCTTCTGCCAGTGAGGACATGGCGGTGAAACTGTGGCAGCGGGATGGAACTTTGCTAACCACCCTCACGGGACATCAAGGTTGGGTGAGTGGCCTGAGTTTTAGCCCGGATGGCCAGATAATTGCTTCTGCCGGCACAGATAGTACCGTGAAACTGTGGCAACTTGACGGCACATTACTAACCACCCTCAGCGGTCATGGCGACCGAGTTTGGAAGGTGAGTTTCAGTCCTGACGGGCAATTGCTGGCTTCCGCGAGTGCCGATAAAACCGTCAAACTTTGGCGAAGGGATGGGACATTGCTGGCTACAATTGCCGGCCATAGTGATTGGGTTTCCAGCGTCGGTTTCTCTCCAGACGGGGAGATACTAGCCACCGGCAGTTGGGATAAAACAGTGAAACTTTGGCAGCTAGACGGAACCGCTATCGCCACTTTTAAGGGTCACACTGACAAAGTTAATAGCGTGCGGTTTTCGCCAGATGGGGCGATCCTGGCTTCTGCCGGCGCAGATACCACGATTCGGCTATGGCAGATTGATCTGGCTTGCCGGCGCAATATCGCTCATCTAGATCGGGTGATGAGTGTGGGTTTCTCTCCAGATGGCAGGACACTCGCCACTGCCGGCTTTGATAAAATGATCAATCTCTGGCGTCTGGATGGCACACTTCTAGCAACGCTTGCCGGTCATAACGACTGGGTGAAGCGCGTCTGTTTCTCCCCAGATGGGCAGATTTTGGCGTCTGCAAGTGCGGATAGAACCGTGAAACTGTGGCGTGTTGATGGCACACTCTTAGCAACGCTTACCGGCCATCACGATTGGGTCGGTGGCGTCTGTTTCTCGCCGGATGGTGAGATTTTGGCGTCTGCGAGTGCGGACAGAACCGTGAAATTGTGGCGTCTTGATGGCACACTGCTGGTTACCCTGAGAGGTCACACAGACAACGTTTGGAGTGTATGTTTTTCACCGGATGGCAAGACATTAGCTTCTGCCAGTTGGGATTCTACGGTTAAGCTGTGGAACCTGGAAAGCCTGGACGCTGTAGAGCCGGTTTTGACAACGTTGCAAGGTCATAGCGATCGCGTCTGGGATGTGAGTTTTACCCCGGATGGCCAGATTTTGGCCTCTGCCAGTTGGGACAAAACTGTTAAGCTTTGGCGTTTGGATGGAACGCTCTTGCAAACCTTTGAGGGACATCGAGATTCAGTTTTGAGTGTGAGTTTTAGTTCAGACGGCCAGATTTTAGCCTCTGCCGGCGCAGACAAAACTATCAAACTATGGCTTTTAGATGGGACAGAACTGCAAACTTTGCGGGGTCATAAGGATACGGTTTCACAAGTAAGTTTTAGTCCAGACGGCCAAAGTTTGGCCTCTGCCGGCGCTGATAAAACGGTGAAACTCTGGAGTCTTGATCGCCTAGAACCCGAAGCTTTGGATCTTGATGAGTTACTGCTGCACGGTTGCAATTGGCTCAGTGACTATCTAAGAACCAATCCCAATGTGAGTGAGAGTGAGCGACATTTGTGTGAGGGAATGGCAAACGAGACTTAAAAGCGTTTTGCCATTGAACGGATACCGTATTTGACGTGAGAAATAAGTTATGAGACGTAAACCCGTGAATGCTGTGTAACCTTTTTACCTTCATACCGGCAACCCGCTTAAACGTAAGGTTGCCGGTGGCAGAACTCCCCATCGCCACGCGAATGCAGAGCGAGCGAGTTCTGTAATTACGGAACAGTTGCTCAACCGTCCTGATGTTCGGTCGGTGCCTTTGTTTACAGGCACCACCGGCTGCCGGTTGCCGTCTTACGTCTAAATGCTTCGCACTCCAATCCTGATCAGGGTTGGAGACAGCAGATACGCACGTTGGAGCGTTGCCGACTGTACTCTTTCAGTACAGTGCCTATTATCCGTTGCCGGGAGTGTCATAGTTACTACGCTATCTTTCGCCAGAAGAGAGACAATGGAATTAGGTAGAAAAAGTTAATATATTTTACCAGAGCGTTCTCGGTAATTTTCCCGATTTGTTGTCGTTGTTGAAGATAGTAATGCGAGGGGACACGTAAAAAAAAGTAAAAGACAAAGTGAGGGAATATTTAAGGCATCTTTCAACTTTAGGGCTTCAGTAGCTGTTGGCATCAAGCAATCTTTGGAAAACCCAACGAATCTACTAAATTAATAAAAAGACTGAGAAAAGCCATGAAGAATCAAAAACCAAGGGCACAGCCTCTATCCGTTTTTCGCACAAAGAAGGAGATCGTTAATATGCGAAAGCAAATAGTTAGTTTGATGATAGCGCTGCCGATGCTGCCCTGGCTGGGTGTGGAGCGGAGCTGGGCCGGCAATAGTAAGATGATCATGTTGGACAGCTCGGTTTTGCAATCAATAGCAAGAGTCGGTAAAGACAGCTTCAATTTTCCTCTGCCCATTTTGTCGGCACCCGTGGCAACTGGGCGGAAAACAAGAGAGTGCCGTTTATTGGGGATAAATTGTGATATCTGATGCGGCACGGGTTTCTCGTCAGTGAGTTTGTGGTGGTGAGTGAAGCAACGAACCTAACCTAAGTGGAAAAATTCAATCGGTTAAAACTGGATAGACTAAGATGTGTTGAGGGTTCTAACTTCAGGATTGGTTTATGCAAAAAATTAGCAATTTTGAAGTAATTTTTGATTGCTGCAAAGTTAAAAAGTTATTTCAGGATTCAAGTCGGCTCTCTCTGAGATTGCGCCAACCGGCTGCCGGTTAATCCCAGCGCCAATCGGGTTGAGAGTGCAGTTAAACAATCGGCAGACTTTTTATACTAAGTTCTAAAATAGCCAGTCTGGAGTGTACCTCACTCGCATCCAAATCAAGACAGGAACAACCAACAAAGGCAGAAACGGGGGAAGTGCGCTGATGAGCGGCTATCTATTTAATTTGTTGATTGAGATTAAGAGAAACTGTAGGGGCGTACCCACGTGTGCGCCCGCTTTACAGGCGATGGAGCGAGGAATTCGCAGATTTTAGTCCCCTCGCCGGCAAGACAAATTAAATGTGCTTTAGCTGATCCCTTTTTAGGGTGAATTTCGAGTTTACTCCCATCGGGCTAAAATGTTGATGGGCGTGCCGGCAAGAGCAGCCGAACTTACTTCTCCTCTCGCCCGGTGTTCGCAAAGCAAACCGGCAGCACTGAGTTTAATTGCTGAAAAGCTGCAATCAAGAAACGCTGCAATGACTTGAGCTGAGCCAAATACAAAGATTGCACAGGCTAAACAAATCACTAAAATAAGTGGAACTTATTGCCTGAACACACCAGTCACAAGGCGTGATAGGTAAAACAGGAAATTCAACGCGCTTTAGGCAGTATGTTGTTGTGGGAATAATAAAACATGACTGACCGCAGACCGAGCGAGCGCATACAAGGGGGGTGCTAACTTCAGATTAATTCGGTTTTGACAAAGGGATTTAAGGCATGATCGATCCGCACCGGCAACACGAAGATATCGCCACACAAAACAATAGCGCTTTGCGGACGCTCAACCGAGCGCTGACCCTTTCAGAAGGGCAATTTTCGTTAATTTTAGCGCGCTGCAACTACGCAACCCTGCGAGGGCGTATCGTAGAAAAGCTGCGGGAGCAATGTCCCGTTCAAATTCAAGAGCTGTTCTTGCCGGCATCTGTGAAGATGCTCTACGCCACCATCCAGACAGAACTGGCTAAAGAACAACCGGAAGCTTTGATGGTATTCGGCTTAGAGTCAGTCAGTGCCATCGATGAAGTCCTCACCTCAACCAATTTAGTTCGGGATGAATTTCCCCAAAGTTTTCGCTTTCCCCTGGTATTGTGGGTCAATGACGAAGTGCTGCAAAAGCTGATTCGCTTAGCACCCGATTTTGAAACCTACGCCACTGCTTTTGAATTTGCCCTCACCGCAGAAGAACTCATCGATTTCATCCGGCAAAACACAGAACGGGTATTTTCTGCGGTTTTGAATGCCGGTGCCGGCCAATTTTTGCCCAACTCCACCATCCTCAGTTCCCCTTCTTCCTCAGAACTGAAATCAGCCCGCACCGAGTTACAAAAGCGCGGAGTTAAGTTAGAACCCGCCTTAGAAGCCGGTCTGCAATTTATTTTAGGCCGTGATGACTATGCCAATCACCAAATAGAAGCCGCCCTAGAACACTATCAGCAAAGCTTGAACTTCTGGCAGGAACAAGTCAATAACCACCATCCCACACTCACCCAAATCCCGCTTTCCCCTCACCCGACATCGATTAGTTACCACAGCCCTGAGCTTTCGCTAGATCGACAGTGGCAGGGAGTCGTACTATTTCATATCGGGCTGTGTTATCGCCGACAAGCAGATCGGCATCGCGCGGAAAGCCGGCGCTACTTGCAAGAAGCGCGTCGCCACCTGGGACAGTGCATCGAGGTTTTTGAACAGGCGGGGCATCAGGACTTAGTCGCTAAATTTATCAACCAGCTAGGCGAAGTGCTGCGAGATTTAGAAGCCTGGGAAGACTTGGCCGTGCTCGCTCAAAAATCCTTGCAACTGCATCAAACCGGCACGCATCAAGTTCAACTGGCTCAAGATTATGGGTTTCTTGCAGAAGTCGCCTTGCACCAGTCTAACTGGCAACAGGCCCAGCAATACGCCCAGCAAGCTTTAACCATTCAGGCGGCTGCCCCAGTACAAGTGGCCCAAGCCGCAGCAACCGGGCCACATCACCGGGGTTTATATCTGTTGCTTTTGGCCCAAGCCCTGGATGAGCTGGGCCAGCATTCTGAAGCCGTTGCTCGACTCGAAACAGCCCGCCAAGAAAGTCAGCCGCAGTATGATCCGCAACTGTATCTCCAAATCTTGGAAAAGTTGCAAAAGCTGTACTTTCAGCAAAGCCGGTATTTAGACGCCTTTCATATTAAGCAAGAACAGCGAGCCATAGAAGCACAATATGGTTTCCGCGCCTTTATCGGGGCAGGCCGGCTGCAACCGCAACGGCACGCGATTAATCCCGCCTTAGAGCCGGTTTCTGCAACTGTTACTGAAGATATTACGGCTTCTGTGCGGCAGAAAGATGTCCAGCGTTTGCTAACCAGAATGAGCACAGCCCAGAATAAATTGACCGTTATTCATGGTCAGTCTGGGGTGGGCAAAAGTTCGATTGTCATGGCAGGGTTAGTGCCGGCTTTAAAACAAACCAACGTTGGCACTCGTGAAGCCTTGCCGGTGGTGCAGCAAGTCTACACCGACTGGATCGCGGAATTGGGGAAAACTTTAGTTCATGAACTAAAGACGCTGAAAAACGGTCGTTTTTCCCCAACTTCTAACCCAGCCACACTCAATTCAGCGGCATCGATTCTGGAACAATTACAAAAAAATGGTGAGCGCAATTTATTAACAGTTCTCATTTTTGATCAATTTGAAGAATTTTTCTTTGTTTGGAAAGAACAAGCAAAACGACAAGAATTTTTTGAATTTTTGCGAGTTTGTTTGAATATTCCCTATGTCAAAGTTATTATTGCCCTACGAGAAGATTACCTACATTATTTATTAGAATGCAGCCGTCTCACTCGACTGGATGCAATTGATAACGATATTCTTAGCAAAGATATTCTCTATTACTTGGGTAACTTTAATCCAAAAGATGCCACAGAAGTTATTAAAAACTTAACCGATAGAGCGCAGTTTTATTTAGAGCCGGCTCTGATCCAGGAATTAGTGCGGGATTTGGCAAGTGAAACTGGGGAAGTCCGTCCCATAGAATTGCAAGTGGTTGGGTCGCAACTGCAAGCAGAAAATATCACTACCCTCGAAGACTACGAGCAAAAAGGCCCGAAGCAAAAACTGGTAGAGCGATTTTTAGAAGAAGCCATCGAAGATTGTGGCCAAGAAAATGAAAACGCCGCTAGATTTGTGCTGTATTCCCTTACCGATGAAAATGATACCCGCCCCCTAAAAACTCGCGCTGAATTAGCCGCCGATTTAGCCTCACTTGAAGAAGCCAGCAAATTAGATTTAGTCTTAGAAATCTTAGTAGAATCGGGGTTAATATTTCGATTAAGAGAAGTGCCGGCAGAGCTTTACCAGCTCGTTCACGATTATCTGGTTGCCTTCATCCGCCAGCAGCAAAAATCTGACAGACAGGCGGAATTTGAAGAACTCCAAAAGCAAAATAAACTAAACCAAGATGAAATCGAGAAATTACGACGAGATAAAGAACTCCTCTCTCAATTAGCAAAAGCAAAAGAGGAAAAAAGTCAAGTGGAAGAGAGACTCAACCGTAATCAGAAATGGCAACTTCGAGCGGCTGTAGCCGGCCTTGTATTGCTGGCTGGCATGACTGCAATCGCATTTTACCTAAGGGAATTAGCAGAAAAAGCCCAGACTGAGGCATTGCAATCCGCATCTAAAGCGCTTGTCCTCTCGATTGATAACGATCAGCTAGGCGTCTTGGCAAACAGCGTCAAGATTGGTCAATCTGCTAAGGAGACATCATCCCTATCAGCAGAAATTAAAAGTCAGATTGCCCAACGACTCAGACAAACAGTTTCTAGAGTCCAAGAAAGCAACCGCTTAGTGGGACACAAAAACAACGTTTTGAGCGTTAGTTATAGCCCCGACGGCCAAACTATTGCCTCTGCCAGTGCAGACAGCACCATCAACCTCTGGCGGCCCGATGGCAAATTGCTGAGAACCTTAACCGGCCACGATGGGAATGTTACAAGCATTACCTTTAGCGCGGATGGTCAGACAATTGCCTCTGCCAGCTATGACAATACCATCAGACTTTGGGGTCTTAAGGATGGCAAATTGCTTAAAACGTTTAAAGGTACAAATAACAAAGGTACAAATAACAAAGTATTTTTTACCAGTATTAGTTTCAGTCCCGATGGCCAAATTATTGCCTCCGCCAGTACCGATAAAACGATTAATCTTTGGAATCTCGACGGCAAAGCGCTAAGAACACTCAAGGGACATAAAGACTGGGTAGTAGATGTCACTTTTAGTCCTGATAGCCAAACCCTTGCCTCTGCCAGTGTGGATGGCACCGTTAAACTGTGGAACAAGGCCGGTAAAGAACTCAAAATTTTAAATAAAGAGCATACAGGAGGCGTTTACAGAGTTAGCTTTAGCCCCAACGGCCAAACCTTCGCCTCTGCAAGTGCCGATAACACGATTAAACTCTGGCGTATTAGCGACGGCACAGTGATCAACACCCTCAAAGGGCACAGTGATGTCGTTTACAGCGTGAGTTTCAGCGGTGACGGCCAAACCCTGGCCTCTGGCAGCGCAGACAACACCGTCAAACTCTGGAATATTGATGGCACCGTCTTGAAAACCTTAAGAGGCCATCAAGATGTTATAAGGGCCGTGAGTTTTAGTCCAGACGGCCAAACTATTGCTTCTGCCAGCGATGACCAAACCGTTAAACTTTGGAGTCGCGACAGCACCCCTTTAGCCAGAACACTTGTTGGGCATAGTGACTGGGTTTACAGTGTGAGTTTTAGCCGCGATGGCCAGAGACTCGTCACAGGCAGCTGGGACAACACCGTCAAACTCTGGAACATTGACGGCACCTTAATCAAAAATTTAGATAAACATGAAGATGCCGTTAATTCAGTCAGTTTCAGTCCTGACGGTCAGTTTTTTGCTTCTGGGAGTTCAGACAGCACCGTTAAACTCTGGAGCAAAGACGGCACTTTAATCAAAAATTTAGATAAACATAAGGATGCAGTCAATAGTGTGACATTCAGCCCCGATGGTGAAATGATCGCCTCTGGGAGTGCAGATAATACGGTTAAACTTTGGAGCAAAGACGGCAAGGAACTCCAAACGCTTCAGCATAAGGATGCAGTCAATAGTGTGACATTTAGCCCCGATGGTGAAACGATTGCCACGGCAAGCGCGGACAAAATGGTTAAACTCTGGAGTAAGGCCGGTAAGGAATTCAAAACGCTCAACTATGAGGCAAGTATTAATAGTGTGGCTTTTAGCCCCGACGGTGAAATGATTGCCTCTGCGAGTGCAAGTCCAGATAATACCGTTAAGCTTTGGAGCAAAAATGGGGCATTGCTGAAAACCCTCCAGCATGATGCCAGTGTTAACAGCGTTGCATTTAGCCCCGACGGTGAAACGATTGCCACGGCAAGTGCGGATAAAATGGTTAAACTCTGGCGCACAGACGGGACTTTAATTGCCACGCTCAACTTAGACGATGTGGTTAATAGTGTGAACTTTAGCCCCGACGGCCAAACCCTTGCCTTAGCCAGCTCCGACAAAACTGTTATTCTATGGCGTGTGGGCGATCTGGATTTAGACAGTCTAATTGTGCGCGGTTGCGGTTGGCTGAAGGATTACTTGACGAATAATGCCGGCAGTGAAAGCGAAGGTCAGCTTTGTGATCGGGTAGCACCACGCTAGCTAGTAGTATTCAGAATAACCGAGCCAGATAAAAAGGAAATGAGCGGCTTATTTCAAAGGGTTTGAGTATTTCCTGGAACTGGCTAAAACCCGTCATAAAAAAGCGAGCGTGGCAAGTTAAGGCAGAGATTCAGGTTAATATCTATTATCTGAGTAATATATTTTAATGAATCAATATTTTCCCATAAAAATAATTTTGTATAGGTTTTTTGGAGTCTCTTTTTAACGTTTATAGCGGTTAATATTTTGGGTTATATACAGTTTGCACCCAGACTCTACTTCACCCACGCTATAAGCTTGCAATCATATTTCTAAAAAACGTTATAGCCAAGCAATTATAAATTTTAATCTCCTTTAGTAATTATATTAAATTTCAAGTTGACGGTGTAGTTAAAGACGATGTTGTCTGGTTGTTTCAATCCCTGATAAAGATTCAAGTGAATTGCAAGCTGCATCAATCCCCTGTGTTTCAATCCCTATCAGGGATTCAAGTGAATTGCAAGTGCCGGATATAAGCTTAGACCCGATTTTATCCCCCCTCTCTGGCAAACACCGACCCCTCCGCGCCACCGGCTTAACCAAAAAAATCCGATTAAATCTGTTTAAATCTGTAAAAACCTTTCTCGCCTTTCCCAGTCATTCACAAAGAACTTGGCCAGAAGCATAGAGTATAGTATACTCAACCGGCACTCATGCTAGATGCCGGCTATCACCGCCCCTACAAGCGGGAAATATCACTCAAAACTTGAGGGAAATCTAGCATGATAGAAAGTGACAGCCGGGGTTCCGGGAGTTTAAATCTAGCTGACGCGCGTTCTAGCCAGGGGTTCTATGGTGAGTTCTCATCTGGATCGAATTCAAGAACTGATCGCTGATATTGACGGAGTGCTGCGGCAGCCGAGTTCGCGCTTGCCGTGGATGGGAGAAACTGCAAAAGACTCGCGTCGGGTTCTAGAGCGAACTCGCAGCTATCTGCTAGAACTGCGGCAACAAATCGCTGCCAATGACTTCATGGCTCAAACCGCCATCGCACCGCCGGCAACAAACATCCAGCCGGTTCAAAGTTCCCCAACACCACAAAGCACCTCCGATCCGGTTTCCATTGAACAGGCACTACAAGCTGTTGTGCAAGACATGATGGGGTTACGCGCTAACCTTATGCAGCCCTTGCAGGCAGACGTAGAAGCCTTGCAGCGCGAACGCAACACCCTGCTGAAAGAAATCCGGCAACTGGACGCACAGCGACAGCAGCAGCACACCCTCGCCCAGCAGTCGGCTTACCAGCAGCAAATCATTTCAGAATTTTTGCAAGTGTTGATGGGGCGTGTACACGAGAGTTTGACTCAGCAAGTCAGCCAGACGCTCAATAATATCGAACACCAGCTTTTAAATTATGAATCGGTCGCCGGCTACCAAAACCCTGCCTTAGAAGGAGCGGGTGAACCTGAGCCACGTCCCTACATCCCCGTATGGGACCCATCCGCCGCATACCGGCAAGTTTCTGCCGCACCCCTTCACCCACGCCAACGCCTAGAGCAAATGCAGGCGCTCCAGCAAAAAAGCGACGAGCTATTAATGACGCTTGATTCTACTATCAGTGTCGTCTTTGAAGCCCTGCTGCGGAATGTTCACGGCTATGAAGAGTCTTTGTCCACCGGACTGGAAAAGATGCACAACTTGGGGCAGCAGGGTGAAACCATGTTTACTCACTTGGTTAATCACCTGGCGCTAAAGTTAGGACAAGAAGCAGCCGGCTTTTTGCAATCACCAACGCCGGTAGCGAATCTAGAACCGGCATCGGGCGAAATTCCCTCCCCAACAGCTTCACAAGCGAAATTGCCGGCCAGCGAGGCTAAGAAAAAGCGCGAGCTGTCTCCACCACCGGCACAAGCAAAAGCAACTGAAGCACAAGCCCAGACTAAAGCAAAACGACGTAGCGTTGAATCCACCGCAACACCGGCACAGAAAGGGGGCAAAAGCGGACAAGATCAAAACCCTGCAGGGGGAAGTCAAGGATCGGTTGAGCGGGAAAGCCCAGTAGAGTTAGAGTCGGCAGCCCTCTCTTTTGTAGAACCAGCGCCCAGCGTCCCAGACAATCAGGCAGTTATCGAAGAATTGCTGATGGATTTGGAAGTGGGATCTGCCAACTCCACCCAGTCACTCGATGCCCTCTTACCGACAACAGCAATTAATTCTGAAGCTACAGAAACAGAGCAAGAAGATTTTGATGCTTGGGTGGATCTGTTGGGCGCAGAATGGCAACAAGAAACAGCCGCGCCCACCCCTGAAACTTCCCCAACAGAAGCTGGGTTAACTGCTGGGGAAGTTTCAGCCGGCATGGAGCAACAGCTCAACGATCTGTATGACAATTTATTTGGGGTTGATGAAGAAGCAGTGCCGGCCCAATCGGCAGAGGCAGCCCCAGCCCCGTCAGAAAGTGCCGGCTTAAATTTATTTGAAGAAGCATTGTTTGAAGGCTTTACAGAAACGGCTGAGGGAAGCATTGAGACATCCTTACCCGCTCAAGCCACCGAGCCGGCAGCGCAGTCACTGGAAGAATTTCTATTTTTTGAGGACGAACCGGCAGCGGATCAAAGCCCTGAGAATCTTGAAGATTTATTTGAAGAAAAACCAGCAGAGGTCAATCTCAACACCTCACAAGTTGTTGCCGGATCGGCATCTGTGACGGAGGTTGCTGCAAATGGGGCAGACAATTCAGATGTGAAGGAAACGCCCTCGGACTTATTCCCAGAACCGGCAGCCCCCTTAGCCGCTAAACAACCCCCAGATACAACACCTCGCAAAGCTAAAAAAGAGCCGGCAGCGCAAACCAGTGACGAACCCGACGCTTTAAGTCTTTTTGATGACTGGGCGGCAGACAGCTACATCCCAGCCTCGCCCGATGAAAATCTGCTGCCAACTTCTATAGAGGAAGAAGATCCAGATCGTGATCTTGCCGTCAAGATCACAACTCTACAGCAACTCCAGAATGATCTTTTCAGCCTGGAAGGTTTTGACGATTTTAGTGCCGAGGCGCTTGATGTGCCGGCAGATTTAGACGTGGCTGTGAATGAGCGGACATCTGAGAAAGCAGGATCGCCCCTCGAACCGACACCCACGCCCCCGGAACGCCTGCCCCAACAAAATTGGGAAAGCACCACCCTTGGGCAGTGGGCGGAAGAAATAGAAGTTTCCCAAGCGCCGGCACCGACAAGCAGCCCAAATTTAGGGGCATCACCGGATGAGCTGAGTGTTTCGGACTTGGCAGCAACACCTGAAGAAGAAGCACTTTTAGCGAGTGTAGATGATTGGTTTGCCGAGTTGGCCGGTGAGAGCGAGGCTCTACCGGCAGACTGGCCAAACTCTAATCCTCCCCTAGCGCCCAGAAACACGCCAAACATGACCCTGGAAGAGGCTTTTGCCAGCATGAGTTCGGCAACCGCCTCGCCGGCACCCCAAGATTTATTTGAGTCTACCGATAGCACCCCAAAGGCAATCAGCAGCGCAGCGTCTGCTGAGGATGCCGGCAGCTCAACTCTTGACGATTTGTTTGCCAGCATGACTGAGGAACCCTCGGCACCCGTTCAGGGAGAGGCACCCGATTTATTTGAGCCACAAAATTGGAATCCCGCTCCCACCGGCACCGTTTCCCCCGACGACATGGGCACCTCAACCCTGGATGATCTGTTTGCCAGCTTGAGTGAGGATTTTCCGGTGTCCTCAGAGCCGAGTGTCACGGAGACGGAAGCATTCCCGACGCAGGATCTAGGCACCACAACCCTTGACAATCTGTTGACAAGTCCCTCTGAAGATTTCCCACCGTCCCGTGAGTCTGAGAAACCACGCCCAGTAGGCAGTTTGACAGATATGCTGGCGGATGAAGCCCTGCCACCTGTGGAACCGGCCCCCCCAGATTCCAGCAGTGAAAAAAAAAAGGATTTAAAGCCGGCAAACCTCCTGCAAGTCTTTGAGTTTGCCCCGCCTGAACCGGCTGGCATTGCAGAAAATCGGCTTGCTGAAACGCAGGAAGTAATTCAACCCGTTGCAAAAGCGCAACCGCCGGCGATTGTGCTTGAAGAGGAGCCAGGGGAAAAAATCTGGTATCTTGGCATTGATTTTGGCTCAACAGGACTATCGGCAGCGCTGCTGAACCGTCAAAGCTGTGAAGTTTATCCGGTTTACTGGATGGCAACGGAACCAGCCGAATCTGGAGTGCCGGTGGAACGTTTGTTTCGCTTATCCACGGCTGTCAGCCGGCCAGATATGAGTGCTGAGTGGGCTGTGGCAACTGAGAACAGCACGGGGATGCAGCTAGAGGACTTTAAGCCTTTTTTGAAGCTAGGCATGACCGGCACAAAAATTGACCAAGACGCCCTGAGTCACTCAGCGCTGCCGTGGGAGCCGGTTCTACAGTGGTCTGCCGGCGAAGAAATTCCTCTAAGCTGGCTGCAACAAGCGCTGGCAGCGCTGCTGGCAACGCTTAATCCCCTCAAGAATCCTCCAGAAACTGGTTTATTAACGGGTGCTGCCGGTCTGGAGTCGGCAACGTTTCAGTCGGCGCTGACTCAGTTGGCGGGGGTGTTTTTAAATCAGCCGGCGCAGTGGCCCGATAGCTACAGTTTTAATTTACGAGAGGCTGTGCTGGGTGCTGGGTTGGTGCGTCGCGCAGAGCAAGTTGTTGTGGTTGAGGATGCGATCGCAACGGTGCTGTCGGTTGTGCGGGGCGCTGCCGGTGAAACGTTAAGCGTGCCCAGCAGTGTTTCTCAAAAACTTGATCTGTTTAATGCGGACTCGTTGGGAGAGACGCTGATTTTAAGTGCCGGTGCGGTGACATCGGAATTGGCGCTGGTCAATTTGCCGGCCAATCTGCAAGATTTAACCTACAGTGACTTTAACTTTCTCAGTTGTCCTTATGCCGGTGATGCAATTGACCAAGATATTATTTGCCAATTGCTATTAAAAAGTGAACCGAGGGGCAAAACAGCTTTTACGTTTCCCGCTTTACAAGATTTACCCCAAGCCGGTCAGCCGGATCTGCACAAACGCTATCAATTGCAGCAGCTTTTGCACGGTTCAGCGGAGGGAAAGGCGCTTTTAGAAGCGGCGAAGCATTTGAAAGTGATTTTGCAACACCAAGATCGCTTTAATCTGGAGCTTGGAAACCAGCGCTGGACTTGCACTCGCAAGGAATTGGAAAGCCGCGTGTTTGTTCCGTTTGTTCAGCGCTTGAATCGAGAGCTGAATGTCCTGCTGAGCCAGACCGGCATTCAGCCGGTGGCCATCGACCAAGCGATTTGTACGGGTGCCACGGCTTCTCTGCCGGCGATCGCTCGCTGGTTACGGCAAAAACTTCCGAATGCCACGATTATTCAAGATACTTATCAAGATCGCCGTCCGCCGGCTTGCAGTCGCATCGCCTGCGGTTTGGCTGCGTTGCCTCTCCACCCTCAAGTTTTTGATATCCACCGGCAGCAGTATAGCGATTTCTTTTTACTAAGAGAACTTCTGAGTGCGTTTCCGAACTCTGCCTGTAATGTTGCGGAGATTGTGCGGTTACTCGAACGCAGAGGAATTAATACTCGTGCTTGTCAGGCGCGTATTTTTACGATCCTTGAGGGTGCGCTGCCTGCCGGTTTATTGCCAAGTGAGATCGATGCAGTGCTGCTGAATGAGGAGTGCCGGCAAGATCCTGATTTCCTCGGACTTAATGCCGCTCCCCTTTTCTATAAGGAAGATAATCAAACTTATCGTCCGAACCCTCAGCAATTTCAACGACTGCGAACCTATTTCAATCAGTTGGTGGCCGGCACCTATCAGCAATTAGAGGAGCCATTTACGGTGGATTTGGGGCAGCGTTTCCAAAAATCTGCATCGCTGTTGGACGTAAGTGCTCAAGACTGGTGAGCTGTTACCGCCGGCTATAGGGACGGGGTTGTCTCAACCCCGCTCAATTTTTCTCATAACTAGCATCAAATCTGATTGATTAGAACTGATTCATCAGAAACCGCAGGCTTCCTTGACAAGAATCTTGAAAGTTTTGCTCAACGGTTAAAAACCCGATTTACCCGCAAAATCAGCTTTTTTTGCCCCTGAACCCTCACCCCCTCACCCTATAACCCCCTCACCCTATAACCCTTTTTATTCTTAAAGGAGGAGGGAGTAATTGGCAATTTGGCAACAACAGGATTTGCTAGTTCCTGTAGGATAATCCTCAATCGTTCAGAAAAGAACCCAAGCGGAAAACTAACCTCTTTACTCCGACTTCTTTCCGGTAATTTCCTGAATTTCTTAGAGAAAAACATGAGAACTTTACAAAACCGTTGCTAATTCAAAGATTTCGTAAATCTCAGTATTTATCACAGGGATTTTATCTTGGAAGTCCCTTAATATATAGCCTAAGAACACCTGATTTCTATACAAGTTGTAGCCCAGCCGTGATTACTACTTCTAATTTCTCCACTTCCCTATCGAGCCATCCGTCTAGGTGTAACTCTACGAATGAGCTGATGTCGTATGAGCAAGAGTTGCATCCATCCGTAACGAATAAAGCCAAACGCCTGCTTGATATTTTGGGGGCTTTAGTTGGTTTAGCAATCGCTATTGTCTTTGCCATTCCAGTTGCATTTTTAATGCAGCTAGACAATCCAGGCCCGATACTTTACAGCCAAATTCGTTGCGGTTATAAAGGGAAAAAATTCCGAATTTGGAAGTTTCGTTCAATGGTTGTAGGAGCAGATCGGCTCAAGCATTTAGTGAATAACGAAGCGAATGGGCATATTTTTAAAAATGAGAATGACCCCCGCATCACCCATGTGGGCCGGTTCCTCAGACGTACTAGCTTAGATGAGCTACCGCAATTCTGGAACGTTTTGATCGGTGATATGAGTTTGGTAGGAACTAGACCCCCGACTCCCGACGAAGTTGAGCGGTATGAAAGCCATCACTGGCAACGCCTGAATGTTAAACCTGGTATAACCGGCGAATGGCAAGCGAACGGTCGCTCCTGTGTCAAAGATTTTGAAGAGATTGTTCGGATGGATCTGAATTACCAACGGAAGTGGTCAATTGTTTATGACATCAACTTGATATTAAAGACAATTGCAGTTGTTTTGAATAAGAGTGGCGCTTGCTAAGCACAGCAAAGAGTAATCGCAAGGCTTGTATATAGTTCTCGTTTAACCTGCGCTTGCAGGTTTTTTTATTAAGTGCTGAGTTGTCAGTAAAAGTCTATTTGGGATGCTTTTGTATAAAAGTATTGGGCGGGCAGGAAGCTTTCTTCTCAAACTTTTACCAGCATCTCTAAAATTTAAACTCCAAAATTGATATAAGCTGGTAGCCAGTCGCCGTGTTTTAAAAATTAATGACGCTTGCTAGCTGGATTACTTTATCTCGTCTTTTAGGAGTTCCCTTTCTCCTTTATTTGCTGCACAACCCAACGCCAGCACACCGATGGATTGCTTTAACCATTTTTCTGGTGGCTGCCGGCACAGATTGGCTAGATGGGTATGTCGCTCGAAAATTCAACCAAATTACTGATCTGGGTAAGTTTCTTGATCCCTTGGTGGATAAGTTGCTTGTACTTGCGCCTTTGCTGGCATTTATAGAACTTAATTGGGTGCCGGCATGGGGCGTATTTTTAATTTTGGCGCGGGAATTAACGATAGCCGGTTGGCGGGTTAATCAAAAAACGATTGCCGGTGCCAATATTTGGGGCAAGCTCAAAACTGTGAGCCAAATTCTGGCAATCGCGCTTTTGCTTGCACCAACGCCTGATAGCTGGAAAACCCCTAACCTCATTGCTTTTTGGGTTTCCGTCGCTTTCACTTTAATTTCTGGCGCGATTTATTTGTTCCCCCCAAAAAGCAATCAGCCATCTGCTGCCGGCAGTACCTTAGACAGCTGATGACTGATTGCTGATGCAAATTTCTGACTGTGTAGTTGTGTCGATTGAAACTAAAGATTTTAATCTTTGTTAGACGGCACGCACGCCCGGTTTTCTCGCTCCCACAGAAGCGCCAATCATTGAGGCGACTAACCCTAACAAAGAGCCGAAGATGAAGGACCAAGCTGCTTTGGCTGTGTTACCGGCAATGTTGCGAGCTTCAGCGTTGTTGATATTGGGGGCGTTGTTGGGTACGTTAGCACCACCGGACTGTTGCGCCTGGTTAATGATTTCTCCAGCATTCGAGGCGACAACGCCGAAGGTTCCCGATACTCCACTCGCCAGCAACCAAGAACTGATTGCTAAAGTGGTT
The DNA here is from genome assembly GCF_014695725.1 of Microcoleus sp. FACHB-672. Classification (NCBI taxonomy): domain Bacteria; kingdom Bacillati; phylum Cyanobacteriota; class Cyanophyceae; order Oscillatoriales; family Microcoleaceae; genus Microcoleus; species Microcoleus sp. FACHB-672. The sequence continues at coordinate 255,979 of NZ_JACJOU010000013.1, forward strand.
GCCCAAAGAATGGCACCATTTAACAGAGCGGTTTTACTGTTCATCGGGCCACAAGTGCGGGCCATCACCCAACCGCCAAGAAATAAAGCAATCAGCAAACTGATGATTGCCCAAATGCCCACGCCCAAGGCAGCATCACCGGCATCCGCTCCAGACGCGCCGGCACCCAGCCCAATTGCAGCGCCTAAAGCACTTAAAACCAGTTGGGTGCTAATCGCAATGACAATTCCCGCAAAGATCGGACCCCATCTGACGCGATCGTGGTAGTCAACGACCGGATTTACAACAACAGATTCACCTACTCTATTTTCTGTGCGCTCTGAGTATGACATAAACTCTTTACCCCATTTCACTACTGCTATATTGTCTATTTCCAATTAGAGCAATCTTATTGGATACTTAATTTTAGGTATAATTTCAGTCTGGTATATCTATCGCTAGATAGAAGAAGAAGTTGAACAGCCTGCCTATCTAAGGGCGCTTTCTTCAATCAAATATCTACCGTTAGATAGACTTATATTGGAGTTTTGTATTGAATTCTTGCGGAGTTATTGATACAAAGCTTATTGAATTAATGAAATTTACGCTACGCTTATGCCCGAATCCTTTCTCAAAGATTTTTAATTAAAAACTCAAAGCTACCTTGGCGAGATTTAAGCATTTCTGAGCAAAATAGCAATCAGTCAAAGTATAAAGCCGTTAATTTGAAAGACTTTTCAATAGCAATTTAGCGCTTTGAACGATTGAGCAGTGAATCTTTTTAATGTTTCTGTATCTGAATTTGTGCCTTGTCGACAAAAAAAGTGTTTGAGATGTGTTCTTTTATCGGCTCAGGGAAAAATTGCCAGCTAGGATATAAGAGAAAGCTTTTACATAATTGAAGGTCTGTTCATCTATCAACTTTAAGCAGAGAAGTCAATCTATCACAAGATTGAAAATAATTTATAAAATTTTTTCTTCACTGTTCTTATTATTTCACCGGCACTGATGAATCAGCCCTAAGAAGGAAGGCTCATGAGGGAGAGCCAGATAAATTAAGTGCAGAGGTTAAAGCATAAAAAGAGGAAGATAAGAGAATGCCACTTTACAAACTAGAGGATTTTAATCCTAGCTATCGCGAACAAGCTTTTGATGGCGAAGACATTAAAGGGCTGGATGTTTATGCCGGCAGCTCAAATGAGAAAATTGGTAAGATTCATGACGCCTTAGTAGATGAAATGGGGCGCTTCCGGTATCTGGTTATTGATACCGGCTTTTGGATTTTTGGCAAAAAGGTGCTGCTGCCAGTCGGTCGTTGCCGTGTGGATGTTAACGCCCAACGGGTTTATGCGATGGGGCTGGTGAGCAAAGAGCAAGCGGAGCACTTGCCTGAGTACGATGAAAGCATGACCGTTGATTACGCTTACGAAGAGCGAGTGCGCGGTGTCTACCGGACTCCCAGCGTAGAAGGATCATTACCTGTAGAAACATCAGCGCAGCTGGAAGCACCGCGAGTTAGATCCGTTGCCACTCCAGTTACTTCAGAACAAACTGTTGCCAATCCCTTCGGTTCAGCTCCTGATGAAGCCACGCTTTACAACTATGATCGAGAACCCACGCTTTACCAGATGAACGAGCAAGATCATCAAAAGCTGCGGCTGTACGAAGAACGGCTGGTTGCAAATAAAAGTCGGCATCGGGCGGGTGCGGTAGAAATTGGCAAGCGCGTTGAAACCGAAGTCGCACGTGCTGCCGTGCCGGTGGAGAAAGATCGAGTTGTTATTGAGCGAACACAGCTTAATGCTGGACAGGCCGTGAGTCCGGGTAGCGTTGATTTCCATGAAGGCGAAGTCGCACGAGTTGAACTTTACGAAGAAGTTGCTGATATCAAAAAGCAAGCTTTTGTGCGCGAGGAAGTCAATATTAGGAAAGAAACTGAACGGGACATGGTACAGGCTGAGGAAGTCCTGCGTCGCGAAGAATTAGAGGTGCACACGGAAGGGAATCCGGTTGTGGAGCGAAATAATCGGCCCAGAACTGACCGTTAAGTTACGTTTTTGAGGTTTTGAATTGAGTTGTGATGCCGGCATTAAATAACTGCCGGCATCATTGCTCAATTTTTGTTTTTCCTCACCATTCAGTTGGGATGAATGCGCTAAGTAGGGGAATACAATCGCACAGTATGATGGAAAGTTTTCTAAAAAGTAGCCAATTTGGCAACACAGCTTTGTTAAAGTGGCTTTTAATAAGTTTACCAAGCTCATGTTGATTGAGGGTGCCTTACTTAGCGCTAAAATTCTGGGAAAAAACTAGGAAACCCTACGCCAATTAAATATTAAATAAATGCTTTTTAATGGTAAGGTATTCTAAAAATTCTCATTCTCAAAGCTTTCACGAAGCTCGTTTGCTACATAATGACAACTTGACATTTAAGGAGGATGTTTGATGAATAAAGGATTTGCGGGTATATCAGCTGGCGCATTAGTGCTAGCAATTGGGATAATAGGCGAGGCAACGATAGCTTTGGTCTCGACCGCTCAAGTTTCTGGAGACAATACATTTCGTGACGTCAAACCAGATTACTGGGCGACTCCATTTATTCAAGCCTTAGCGAATAAAGGCATGGTTGCGGGTTATAGGGATGGAACGTTCAAACCAGAGAAAGCAGTAGATCGCGATGAGTTTGCGGCAATGATCCGCCAAGCGTTCGAGGAAAAGCCGGTGAGAAGTATTCCCAGTGGAAGTGCTTTTAAAGATGTTCCTGAAGGCAACTGGGCAGCGCCTCCTATTGAAGAAGCTTACGAAACAGGCTTTATGGAAGGCACCCCCGATAATAAGTTTCTTCCGCAAAAGCCGCTTTCTAGAACTGAAGCGTTAGTTGCTTTAATGAAGGGACTGGATATGTCCTCTAAGCAACCAGAAACGACCGCTAAAGCAACGCCAGCTCCAATTTCAGCGGCAACGGCAAATCCAGCCTCTACTCCTCAAAAAAATCAACGTCGATTCATTGGGAACCCCTTGCTGTTTCCAATCGCATCGACTGCAATGATGACACCGTTTTTACAGATAGCTTCGCAAAAGCCGATTCAGCAAGCTCTGACTGCTGTTTCGTCGCAGAAGCCGGCTCAGAAAGCTGTGAGTACCGCTCCAGCAGCAGTTGTCAGTAAGCCAAAGGCAAATGCTAAGCTGGCAGCCGCGGATGTGCTTAAGTTGTATTACAAAGATGCAGGGAAAATCCCTAAAAGTGCGGTTAATGATGTAGCTGCTGCGACTCAAGCCAATATAGTTGTCAACTATCCAGATGCAAAGGTTTTTAATCCTGATAAGCTGCTAAATCGGGCGGCGGCTGCGGCAATCATTCATCAAGCTTTAGTTAATCAAGGTAAGTTGGAAGCTCTTCCTAAGAATGTTGCGGCTTCTAAATACATTGTTGATTCTAGTGCTAAAAATAACCAAGCTGCCCAAGTTCCTAAGTAAGTTTGTCAGGGGTGTTGCTAGTCGGCACTCCGCTGAATTTGCATTGAACTCAATGATAGGCTAACCACCGGCAACGGATTTGTAAGTTTAAGTTCCATTGCCGGTTAGCTTTTAAGAAGCCGAAAGAATTTCGTCGTCTGTGGAGAAATCAACTTCGGCTTTCTCGCGACCGGCTGTTAGATAATCATTTTGGAAGGAATCTTTTAAGCCGGCAATTAGCTCGTATTCTGGTTGCCAATTCAGTTCACTCATGGCTTTGTGAACATCGGCAAAAAAGTGCTGAACGCGCATGGGGAAGGCTTTGCGTTTGCCAAAATCAAACTTTTTGGGTTCGTAATGCACCAGTTGCACCGACTCAGGTGATTTACCGACTGCTTCTGCACAGGCACGGGCTAAACCATCAAAGGTGACATAGCGATCGCCTGAGACATTATAAATCTGTCCGATGGCTTTTTCGTTGCCGAGTACGGCTGCCATTGCGTTGGCTAAATCTTGACAGTGACCGAATTGTGTGAAATGAGTGCCATTTCCAGGGATAGGAATAGGGCGATCCCGCACAATGCGATCAAAAAACCAGGCTTCTAGATCGTTATAATTTTGTGGGCCGTAAATATAAGTAGGGCGAATAGAGGTAAACGGTAATCCCTGTTCTGTGAGATAGGCTTCCGTTTCATGCTTGCCTTTGTGCCGGCTTTTTGGGTCAACTGGATCGCCTTCTTTATGCGGCATTTGGTCAGATTTGAGATAGACGCCGGCGGAACTCATGTAAACAAAATGCTTCACCCGACCTTTAAATATTTCTGCGAGGGGTTGGGTATCACTCAGTTCGCGGCCATTATTATCAAAGATAGCATCAAATTCTTCTTTTTCAAGCTTTTCTTTTAGTTGTGCAGCATCTGTACGATCCCCGTGAATTTGTTGCAAACCTTCAACGGGAGCCGATTTTTTTCCGCGATTAAATAAGACAATCTCATGTCCTTGTTTAACCAAAATTTTAGTTAAATAAACCCCGATAAACCGGGTGCCACCCATGATTAGAATTCGCATTTTCCTCAATCCTCTTGATTTGTAATTACGCCACTTCCACAGCAATTACACAGGAAGTTAGCTCTCTTCGTGACTTTAACAATTATGGGAAGGCGCGAAGCCGGCATTTTATTAAAGTCGCAGTTGAGTTACAGCAATTTTACCAGAGAAGCAGACATCAACATCAGTGCCGGTGGTGCGCTTTCTATTTGCATATTCTCCGAAGTAATAAAAGTTATCGCCTTCGATGCGATAATTGACCGGCAACGGATGCGAACAAGGCTCACAAAACACGACTTCTGGATCGGGATCTCCGGGTAGTAAATGCGGGAGATTGATGTTCCAGTAATTTCCAGGTTCGAGGGTTCTGTTGAATAAATCAGCTAATACATTTGCCGTCCATTTGGCAGCTACATCCCAATCAACATTTTGTTTGCCTTTTCGATAGTGGGAAACAGCAATTCCAGGGATGCGATGAAAGGCGGCTTCTCGCACGGCGGCGACGGTTCCTGATATGTAAATATCGGCACCCATATTGCCGCCGGCATTGATGCCAGACAGCACCCATTTGACATCAGGGCAAAGATGCGTAATCGCAAGGCGGGTGCAGTCAGCAGGAGTGCCGGCGATTGCATACTCAGTTTCAGAGCGTTTGTGAACGTGGATCGCTTGAGTTGTGGTAACTCGATGCCCACATCCCGACCATTCTTGTTTGGGTGCGACAATGATGCCGGTGTCGTTTACCGCTTTCTGAAGTGCCCTGATTCCGGGGGCGTCGATTCCGTCGTCGTTAGTTAGAATTAGCATTTAGGTGAGTACGTTGAGTCGTAAAGCCATTATTAAGCTTCTCATAGTTAAAAAGCATTAGCTATGAATTAGCAAAATGGGCGAGAGTCTTTCACCACAGAAATAGCAGCCGGCATCAAAATTGTTTTCCGTTACGAAATCATATTACAGCACTACTCGCTTTTAAAAAAACAAAATTTATTTTAAATTTTTATCTATAAAATTACTTTAGATTGTTATCTGGTTATAGCCTTACTGGATTAAAATATGTCGCCTAATTTATGTTCATGAAGGCGAATGCTTTAACTATATTAAAATCTCTAAAAAACAATGGGGCAATTCAGAGGATCGCCCCAATAAAATTATGTTTTGATAGCGCACCTTGCGGCTAATCTAGCTAGCCGACTATACAGACAAGTTATGTCAAGACCATTAGCATCTTTGAGCCAAAATCAATCATAACTGTCAAAAAATTAGCCCCGATTTACTTCAAAATTACAACTTTCTTGACCGCCTACTTTTGTTGAAGACGAAGCATTGCGTCTTTTACTTGCTGTTGCAGAGTCGAGTTATTTTGTAAGCTCACAGTAATGGCGTTAAATCGGGTAATTGTTAGGCCGTTGCTTTCAACAATCTGCTTCGATTGATTACAGTAATTCACTGCAATATCCCTCACATTTCGGGGAAGTGAATCAATGCTACCGGCTTGGCTGCAAACAATATTGGGAACCTCATTAGACCCAATCGTGCTTTTAATTTTTTCATAAGCTTGCTGCCGGCCTTTTTCAAGAGCCAAGACAGTTCGAGCGTAGCTCGTTATCTCTGTCTCATTGACTTGAGCCTGTGCTGCTGTGCTAAACACCAACCCAGGTGAGCCGGCAGAAAAACCAGGAATCAGCCCGGAAACTAAACCCACTGTGGAAAGAATGCCGACTGCTAGACATTTCGAGAGTAATCGGCTGATGTGAAGTTGAGAACCGTGATAGAAGAAATTAATCATGATTGCGTGGGACAAAAAACTAGAAATAAACCCGATACCAAGTTTGAACTATTTTACGAGAGGGAAGTTCCAGGCTAAAACTTCCGAAAGTTATAAAAATCTGGAGATTTTCACAGGCGTGGCCGTGACTCAACAAAACTCTCTGTAATAGCTCTGGATTTTATAGACAAAGCTGACTGCCGGCAAGAGTGCTTTTTGGACAGCTATCTGCACTAGCAGTTAAGCCCTAACGACTCTCCAGGGTTTTTAGACAAATATTCGTCTAGAGATTTTACGCAATATAAGGTATCTTTTTCTACCATATCTAAAAGATGTTGAAGCTTATAAAAAGCTTTGATAAAGTCTTTATGAAAGAACTTGGCAGAGTTCAATGACTTTAGTTTGCAGAGCCGGCATTTCTTCCGCCCCTCGCTTCAGACTGATTTCTAACTCTAGCAACACCGGCAGAGCTTTTTGCAATTGTTCAAACCTGAGATTTTTAACCTCTTGACGCAGAAAATAAATACGTTTGGGATTGCCCACCTCTGCCGCTTGTGCGATTCGCTCATCAGCCTCACCGGCATCCATCATCAGCCGCACCCACAACCACGTCCGAAACTGACCGATCAGCGTCGCTACAATCCGCAAACCGGGTTCATTGCGATTGATTAAGTCTGACACAATTGCCACAGCCGTTGCAGCATCTCCCGTGCGAATCGCAGCCGCCAGTTGCAAGCTATTTTGGGTACTAGAAATCGTCAGCGACGCCACATCTTGCGCACCAATTACTGGATTACTTCTGCCGGCAGCATAAAGCCGCAACTTCCCCAACTCCGCATAAAGTTGTCTCGTATCATTCCCCACCGCTTGCGCCAGCATTTCTGCCCCGTCCCCCGTCAATTTCACCCCAACATCATCGGCAGCCTCACGCACGTGTCTCACCAGCTCATCCGTCTTCCACGGGGGAATTGTCGCAAATTCCCGCACATTCTTGCCGGCACATTTTTGCAGCAGCTTTGTCGATTTGAGGCGTCCATCAGGTTTGTTGCGCGTCGTCAGCAGCAGCACACAAGACTCTGGAATCACCGGCAGCGTCCGTTCCAACTGCGCCAGCAACTCAGGAGAACACTGTTGGCACAGCGTCGTATCAACCAACCAAACCAAACGATCGCCAGCACCAAACGCCGGTGTCATAGCTTGGTTAAGTGCCACAATCGCAGCATCCGATTGGTCGGGTGGAATTTTATCATAGTTAAAACTCACCCAATTAGAGTCAAGGACGCGATCCCGGAGAACGTCAACAGCTTTAGCAATCGCAAAGTCATCTTCTCCCCAATAGAGGTAAATTGGCATAAAGAGTACCTTAGATCGTGAGGCGATCGAGATTGGACGATACCTATCAGATTTACTTAAATCGGGTAGCGCGGATGATGCAGCTAGAAACATATCTATCCGGGCTACAGCACATTCAGGAGTCTCCGAAGTTTCAACCCACATCAGCTGGAGACAGGCAACCCGTGCCGTTTCCAGGCTATACAGTGACAGCACCACCGTGGGAAGATGACTCGGAGAACACTGAATTTTACACTAACTTGCACAGCTGTCAACAACATCTGTTGCAGCAGTTAGACACCGGCTTATTGGTGCCGGTGCCTCCTGAAAGCTTTCATTTGACCTTAGGAGACTTGATTTGGGACAGTGCCTACCGGCACGCCAATAAAAATCCGGAATTTGAAGAGCAACTACGTGATCAGATCGCTCAAAGCTTTAAGCAGTACGAATCTGAAGTTGGGGGGAACGCTCAGATCCGCTGGCAGATACTAGGGCTAATGGTGAGAACCCGCGCCATAGCCGTTTGTTTAGTGCCCAGAGACGAGGACTCCTATGATCGGATTGTCAAGTTGCGCCGAGCAATGTATCAAAATGCCGGTTTAATTGGTTTGGGGATTGAGCAACAGTATCATTTCACCCCTCATGTCACCTTGGGCTACTTTGGTGAAGTGAGTCCCGATCTGGATCGCGAACGCCTCAGTGTCCTCCTACATGAGTACAACCAGCACTGGATTGACGAGGAACCCCACGAACTCCGGGTGCGCCGCGCCGAACTTCGGAAGTTTGACGACATGACGCGCTACTATCGTGAGTCTGATTGGCCGGCTGTAGAGTTCTAAGTCATGAGTCATGGGACTTTTGATGTAGGATCTCGCCATATCTAAGCAATGGGGAATGAGGCATGGAAAAAAGAACAATGCCCCATTCCCCATTTTTTATTTTCCCTTCCCATTCCCAACAATATGTTGCCCATCCATCCGATCATGGAACAAAGCTTCGCCGCGATTGACCGAGAAATTGGCGAACACAACTTTAGCCCCGCTGAGTATGCAATTGTGCGGCGGGTAATTCACAGCACAGCAGATTTTGAATTTAAACAACTGATTCACTTCAGTCCGGGATCAATCGAGGGGGCAGTCACAGCACTGCGCCGGCAGGTTCCCATCGTCACAGATGTCAGCATGGTGAAACAGGGGGTGATAAGTTCTGTCAATCAAAGCTTTGGCAACCCGCTGATCAGTGCCGTTGAACAGGCACAGTTGGCGCTTGCCGGTAAAACGCGTACCGAAACCGGAATGCTGAAATGTTTGGAACAATGGCCAGATGCTATTTTTGTGATTGGGAATGCGCCCACTGCCTTACTCGCCCTTTGCGCCCATTTCACCACCGCCCCAACCCTGCCGGCATTAATCATTGGAGCACCTGTTGGGTTTATTTCAGTCATCGAGTCCAAAGCAGCGCTTGCCCAGTTGCCGGTGCCCCAGATTCGCGTAGAGGGGCGTAAAGGTGGCTCGCCGGTTGCTGCCGCCATCCTCAACGCTTTAATCGTTTTAGCTTGGGGAGAGGGGCAGAAGGGGAGTGCTGAGTGCTGAGTGGGACAAGAGGGTGAGAAACAGGCAAGGATTATTAGTAGCTTCTGAAAACCGGCTTTGGGATCACAGATGCCCAGAGGCTTCTTTTAATTCTGGGTTCGTTCCACTTGCGAAGGCGGAATGCCTTCGATGGCAATTAAAGCGTCTATCACTAATTTCACAATAGGTGCCGCCACAGCGCCGCCACTCCCTCCATCCGGTTCATCAACCACAGCTAAAACAACGTAACGGGGTGCCTCAGCCGGAAAGATGCCCACAAAGCTAACCACTTTGGCATAGTCAGAGTAGCCATAACCGTCTGACTTTTGAGCTGTTCCTGTTTTGCCGGCAATGCGATAGCCAGAAATTTGTGCGGCTTTGCCGGTTCCATCAACAACAGCTTCCTCCATCATCGCTAACACCGTCTTCGTCGTTTTAGAGGAAAAAACTTGGCGGGGAAGCGGTAACTCAGGCTGCCAGAACGCTTCACCGGCAGTGTTATAAAGTCCACGCACAACGTGGGGTGTCACCAGTTTGCCCCCATTCGCCAGAGTGCCATGCAACTGTAGTAATTGCAGAGGAGTCAGCGCAAACCCCTGGCCAAACGCGGTGGTCGCTGAGTTCACTGGCGAGGCGGTAAACTCAACTTGACTTTTGATCTGACTGGGGACGGCGAAAGGCAAGTCAATGCCGACTGGTTGGCCCAGCCCCAGACGTTCTAGCCAGCTATAGAAAACCTCCGGCTGCATTTGAGCCGCAACGTGTACCATGCCGACGTTGCTGGAATACTGCACAATTTCTGTGAGGGTCAAACTTCCCCGACCCCCGGCATACTCGTAATCCGCATTGGCAATAGGCCATTCATCCACGTAGACTAAGCCCTCGTCATTAAACACGCTATTGGGCTGGACGGCACCGGCTTCTAGGGCAATGGCAACGGTGATCGGTTTGAAGGTTGATCCAGGCTCATAAATATCTGTGAGCGCCCAATTTTTAAACCGTGCCAAATCGAAGTTGTAGTATTTATTGGGGTCGTAGGAAGGCTCTGAAACCAGGGAAAGCAGCGAACCATCCCGCGCATCCATCACCATCACGGTTCCGCGTGGGGCGCGGTACTGTTCCATCTGCTGCTTGAGGGCTGAGCGAACGGCCCGTTGCAAGCGAGTGTCAATTGTTACCTGCAAGTGTAGGTCATCCACCGGCTGCAAAGAATCGGTTGCTTGCGGTGTCTTTTCTTCATCGCTTGTCTCCTCGAGATCCTCTTCTGGAACCGAGCGTTCTAACAAGTTTTGCTGGCTATATTCCACGCCGGCTTGAGCTTGTTTGTCAACATCTATGTAGCCCACGATTTCCGCTGCCACGTCTTGCTGAGGGTACAGCCGGGTGAAATTTTGAATCAGTTCTAAACCATCGATGCTTTCTGTAGCGATGCGATCTCCCACTTCTTGCGCGAGGAAATCAGCAACGCGAATGCCGGTATCTCCACTTTTGAACAGCCCCTCTAATTCGCCGGCTGGGCGATCTAAAATCCGACCCAGTTGATCTGCGATCTGTGCCGCCGGCTTTTTAAACATTTGGGGGTGGGCATAGAGCGTGTAGACGGGCCGATCAATGGCTAATAAATTGCCATTGCGGTCAGTAATTGGGCGTCGCGGGATTGGCGCGGGTGGAGCGACTTTTTGCTGTTGCTGGGCGCGTTCTCCTAACTCCTGTCCCTGAATAATTTGCAACTTAAACAAATTCAGCCCTAACCCCAGTCCGCCGACGAGCAAAACTCCCCCAACCACCATCAATCTAAAGCGGTTGGCCAGCTGGGAGGAGGCGGGTAGGGACATTTCCCCCTGATTTTTTGCCTTGGTTGAGGAGCGGCGCTGCTTTCGTTTTGAGCTTGGCGCTGCTTCTTGACGGTGGCGGGTTTTGGGATCAGAGAGGCGAACGCTTACGCCGATGCGCTCTTGGAAGGGTTTGCGATCGGGTTGTGTCTGCTGGCGTTTCTTGGATCGGCGTTTGTGCCGGCCCACACCTTCTGAGGACGGTGGCGTTGTAGAGTCCATAGTTCGCTCACTCACTCACGGTTTCTTGCTGCACATTTGTCCTTTACAGGTGGAACAGTGCCGCACTCCAAGCACCCTTAGCACTCGAATTTACGACGGCTGCGTTTTCAGCCGGCAACTGCTGGTTTGAGTTTTCCCAGACAGTGATGGGGGCGCTTGATACAGGACAAAGCACACTGACGATTTTAGTAACCCAATGGGGTTTTGACTGCCTCTTTTGAACCGGCAGACGACTGTGGATCAGGTACAGGAGGGATTGCCGGCTTCGTGCGGGGTGGTGCTGGCTCTAGAAAAATGATTTGGCTCGGATCTGGCGGGACTAATTCGCTCCCCGGCAGTTCTGCCTGCTGGGCAATTTGATGTTTGATAACGGCATTGGCGGCTGCTAGCTGTTGCTCTTGCCGGCGCAGATTATTGAGCTTGCGGGACTCGTTTCCCGACACCTGCTGGCAATAAACTGTCCATCCATAAACGCTTAAGCACGCGGCCACTGAGATTAACGTTAAAAGTGAGGAACTCTGCTGTACGCGAACGAGCCAGCTCAACCATAACGGGGTATTGCCTGGAGTCGGCAGAATTTTAACGCTTTGGTTGCCGGTTAAAGGCGCTACGCTTTGGTTGCCGGTTAAAGGCGCTACGCTTGTTAGTTTTGTTTGAGTAATGGGCGTAATTTTCGCACTCGAGCCGGTAATATCTGATTTTATAGACCGAAATCGTCGGGTAGAATTCGTCGAGATCATTGCAACAGACATAGACTTCACCTATATCAAGTAGAGATTTTCCCACCCAGGGGTACAGAATTGATGACAATTATCCTATATCACCCAATCACAGCACCGTTTGGCTAGTTTTCTCCACAACACCTCAAAAATTAATCACAACCATCCTAGCACCCGGCTGTTTTTGCACTAAACAAGATCATTTCTTCGGGTAAGAGAGGGCATCTCAGGGAAAATAAATGAATTTATGTGAAATTTTTGGTTAAATAGAGTATCTTATTCATCTAGCGGATTTCAATTATTGCCGCAAGCGCTTGATGAGTGGAACATGACGGTTTTGCCGGGTTCCAGGCTGAGAAGCGCTCGAAAACTGCGCGTTGTAAACCTTAGTTAGGAGGAAACGCCTCTTCCATCCCTGAGGATGGGGTGATCGGCGTGTGAGAGTGTTATGAACAAAAAATTCTTTAGTTTCGCTTTAGTTCTTACCTTGGCCGCCGCTCTCGGAGCTTGCGGTGAGGGAGCTGATACACCAGATGCCACGACGACAACTCCTGCTGGAGGAACTTCTTCTCCTGCAGCCACTACACCGGCTACGTCTCCGTCTCCAGCGGCGACAACCTCGCCGGCTAAGCCTCCCGCAAAAACTCCCTAGTTGGAGACAGGCTGATTTAAACTTCCAGCGTCTAAGTTTGGTAGCAGCTTTGGCATGGAAGTTTGAAAGGTAATAGGCTGGCAATCGCTCCTCACTATTTCCTTTGGCTTAGTTGCAGGATGGCCAGTATTTTGCATCTAACGGTTTAAAGTTACCTAATTGTTGAATAACAGTCTGTTAACTCAGCAGCTAAGATCAGCTAGTCTTGTATTCGCCTGAATCAAGCCTAGCTATTTTCGCTTTTTTTACATAAAAAAATCATCGCCATCAATTGCTAGTTAAAAGAGTTTAATGAATTGATTGGCAAATGCCGGCTTAAAAGACAATAGGATAGACAACTGGGTTGGCTGTTAAACTTTTTGAATGCTTTTACTGCAATTTAGTACCTCTCATTACTGCCGCAAGGCTCGCTTAGCTCTGGGTTACAAAAAGATAGCTTACCGAGTTGAAAATTTAACCCCTGGAGCACACGCCCTTAAGCTCAAGCCATTGACAGGGTTGACGACGCTGCCGGTCTTGTTGCCGGAAGTTGAGGGCGCACCGGCAGCAATTGGAGACTCGACGCAAATATTGAAGTTTCTGGAAGGTTACTGTCCTGATCCGCCCCTTTCGTTAAGTGATCACCGGCAGCAAACAGAAGCATTGATGTTGGAAGATTGGCTTGACGAAAGCATCGGCACAGCTACTCGCTTTGTTTATTACGATTTTCGGGCGGGTGCCGGCAAGCAGATTGACCCCTCGTTATTTAGCCAGCTAGTAATTGGGGTGGTGCGCCGGCAGTATGCCATTAAGCCTGCATCTGTGCAGCGAGCAACTGATCGCCTTGCCGGCGCAATGGAAGAACTCTCTAGCCGGTGGCAGAACAGTCCTTATTTAGTTGGGGATCAATTGAGTGTTGCAGATATCGCAGCCGCCGCGCTGCTAAGCCCCTTAGCGCTGATTCCCCAATACCGGCAAGATTATCCCTGGCTGTTTGAGCGGATCAGCCAAATCCATCAAATCTGCGGCGAACCGCTGCCGCCTGGATTATAAAAGAAAAGGTAACGAGTGAAGGGACAACAATGAAGCGCATCCCATTACTTAAATTTGGTGCCGGTGTTGGTGTTTTGCTAGGGCTAACGCTGGGAAGGGTTGAGCCGGCATTTTCTTTGCCGCCGGTAGAAGAAATACCAGAAGAAATCTTACGGACAGAAATTTTTACCGAAGCACGTTCGCCGATAGACGGCAAACCCCTCACGGCGGCTGAGTATGCGGAACTAAAAGCTCAGTTAGAAACTGGGCCAACACCTCGCTTAAGTTCTGAAGTGCGGCACGTCATTTTCCAGCTGCGTGTTCGCCGACTGATTCGTACGATTATTCCGTTTAACATCGTGCCTTAGACCGCATTTTAGGGAGCGTGACTCACGCGCCCTAAAACTTGCTACTCGGCAGTTTTTTCTTGAGTAAACGTGTAAATCTTTTGCAGTTCTAGATGCTCACAAACAGAGGAAGGCAAATGGTTGTGGGGAAACATCTGACGGTCTAATTGCACACCTAAACTGGTTAGGGGATCGCCACCGGCAGACACCAAAAATTCTAATTGCTGGATTTGCGGCCAGCCGGCTAGGCTGTCGAGAATTTGGGCAATCGCTTGCACGTAAGGGTGTCCGGGTTGCTCATACCAATCTGATGCAGCCAGATCTGCTTGATCAAAGCCTAAATGGAACGTCAGCGCCGGCTCACCAAACAAGGCAATAGTGACAGGACGCGCTTCTTCTTGCAGCAACAGGTTATGAACATTGCCTAAATGCCGCAGTTTTTCCAATAGTTGATAACGTTCGGTTGCCGGCAGCAACTCATCTTGCCAGTGAATAGCGACTGTCACCAGATAAGTCTGCAACAGTAGATGCCCTAATTTTTCGGCTTTTGTGTTGAGATAGGTGCAGTTGTATGGGTTCGCTTCAATTAACAACGGCAGCCGGTCTACCACTTCTAAACCATAGCCTTTCAGGCCGGCAATTTTGCGCGGGTTGTTTGTAATCAAGCGGATTTTCTTGACGCCCAGATCGTTGAGCATTTGCGCCCCTACGCCGTAATTACGCAAGTCTGCGGGGAAACCGAGGCGTTCGTTTGCTTCCACCGTATCCAGCCCCATATCTTGCAATGAGTAGGCTTTCAACTTATTGACCAGCCCAATGCCGCGTCCTTCTTGGCGCAAGTAGACGACAATGCCATTACCGGCATTCTCAATCATTTTCAGTGTCGCTTGTAGCTGCATCCGGCAGTCACAGCGCAGGGAACCCAAGGCGTCGCCGGTGAGGCATTCGGAATGTACCCGCACCATGACGCCGGTGTCTTGAAACTCTTTAGGATCTCCTTTAACAATGGCGACGTGTTCGGTATTATCCAGCAGGTTGCGATAGGCGTAAATCTGAAACTGACCGAACTCGGTTGGCAGAAGTGCCACCGTCTCGCGGCGAATAAATCGGTCGTGTTCCAGCCGATAACTGATCAAGTCAGCGATGCTAATGATTTTCAGTTGGCGGTTTTTTGCATATTCGACTAACTCCAACAGCCGCGCCATCGAACCGTCAGGATTTTGGATTTCGCAAATGACACCGGCAGGATATAAACCCGCGAGTCTTGCCAAGTCCACAGCAGCTTCTGTGTGACCGGCCCGTTTTAATACGCCCCCGTCTTGCGCCCGTAGGGGAAAAATATGGCCCGGTCTTCGCAAGTCTTCAGACTTCGTGGTTGGGTTGATGGCCACTTGGATGGTGCGGGCGCGGTCTTCCGCTGAGATGCCGGTGGTCACGCCCAGGTTGGGTGCGGCGTCAATGCTGACGGTGAAAGCGGTTTGATCTTGCGCGGTGTTCTTGGTGACCATTAAGGGCAAATCTAGTTCATCCAGGCGATCGCCGGTCATGGACAAACAGATCAAACCCCGTGCTTCCACCGCCATGAAATTAATCATGTCCGGTGTGGCAAACTGGGCGGCGCAAATTAAGTCGCCTTCGTTTTCCCGGTTTTCGTCATCGACTACTACAATCGACCTGCCGGCCTTCAGGTCTGCCAAGGCGGCGTCTATCGAGTCAAATTTCACAAATTGCGTTGAGGGATGTTGCGGCGATTCCACAGAGACGTTCCAGCCAATTAGTCGTAAAGTTTTCTATAGCCTAATGTTTTGATTGTAGCCCTTTTACCGGCTCTGTAAACATTAAACGCTTGTTTAACAGCTTTTTGGGGCTGGCGACCGGATGCTAGTTATTATATGGAATACTTTGTGTGTTGGAACGGATAAACTTTTTGGGCCGGGGGCTTTTCCTCATTTTGACTGATATCGTTAAGCTTTTGAGCAACCCTTTTTTTCCAGCTCCTAATTGCCTGATTTATCACATTACTTGCTTAGTGGCAATGTCAAAACTGCCTAATAATTTTCTCGGTTTAACTGTAACTAGCTTCCCGTCTAACATTGTGAAAGCCTATAAATAGCCCCTGCCCCTTGATGCGTATTTAAATGGGTGTGAGGGTTACATTGCAAAAATCTGCCAACTCACTTCTCACCAAGGCGCTTTTTAGCGTAACTTGAATGCTCTCTCCCTTCCCCAGTATGCTCCGGCAATTTTAATAACTTACCTTTTTGGCAGTAGATTTTTTAATCTAATCAGGAGATGTTTTGGCTTTAAGACGTTGAAGTTGCCGACAATAAGTTATTTACTCTAAAATCAAAAGTAATTTGACATTCTAAAGCTTTGCATTTTTATCTTGACAAGCGCTAGGATTTCAGGAAAAACATTATAATAATTTTTTTAAATTCACCTTAAAAGAAAAATCTTACAGATGTTGGTAATTTCCTAAAATCACTTTATAGAAAAACAAACCCTAAAAAAAAAGAACATTTTACCCCAATCAATTTCCATCGGCTTTTATAGCACGCATAATTCAAGCCACTTATAACCGTAAAGAGCTTATTTTTGATTCATTTATGGAATCTGGAACGATTGCTATTGCTGCGTTAATGCTATCACTTCTGGCCCTTGGCGTTGAGCTTTGCCAAGACGACTGCGAGATTACCCTAACTGACTTGAGAATTTTTTACGACAAAAGCAAATTCAGCCATCCCAATAATCTTGATTTTTAAACCGGCAATATTTGTAAAGGCGATAATTCCCGCCATTGAGAATGCTTGATATCCGGGTGTGCTTGCTTGTGGCTGCTGGTTGCTGCTACCTAAGCAAACTTGCTGCTGAAATCCTGTAAAAAAAGATACCTTTCTCCAAAGTTCCTTCAATCGTTCACTGAGTGATATCATTTTCTGTTGCGGTTGCATCCCTAGGGGGGGGAATGCTCACCCAAAAGTTATAAATTCTGTTGTGGGAGACGAATTTACCGACCAATCTGAGCCTCTAAAATCTAAAATAGGAGGGCACTCTTAGTGCTTTTGGTTAGGGCACAAAATTCAAGAATGTAGCATTTTTCTGGCTGTGTGCAACACTAACAATGTAGTTAAGGCGCACGCCGGCTAGTTGAGATAACTTTTCTCGCTACAAACACCTCGTATGTCCAATTCATGACCTTGACTGCTAAATGCTTTAAGCTCAGGACGTACTCTCACCCCAAAAATATACGGGCTATGATAACTGCAAATCCACAGACTTAAGTGTTACTCTTTGTCGCAGTAGAAGCAAAAGCTTCTGTAAAACGCTTTTGAGAAGTCAACCTGGTATAAAATTCAGCAAAAGCTAAACTCTCGTTTAGGAAAACGCTATAAGGAGAAAGGATTATGGATGATTTAGAACGGCTGCCGGTTGGCATTGTAGGCGCGTCAGGCTATGGGGGAGTGCAGTTGGTGCGCTTGCTGATGGATCACCCAAAACTTAAACTGGCTTATTTGGGAGGTGACAGCAGCGCCGGCAAATCTTTCTCCGATCTGTATCCCCATTTCGGTAATTTTGTGAACCAGGCGATCGAGTCAGTGGATGTAGAAACCATTGCGGAACGCTGTAAAGTTGTCTTTCTCTCCCTGCCAAATGGTTTAGCGTGGAAAATGGCACCGGCACTTATTGAGAAAGGGTGCAAAGTTCTCGATCTTTCTGCTGATTACCGATTTTCTAATTTAGACACTTATAAGACATGGTATGGCGGAGATCGCACAGATGGGGAAACTGCTGTCAACGCTGTATATGGTTTACCTGAACTTTACCGCGAACGTATCAAAGAAGCTCAATTAGTCGGTTGTCCCGGTTGCTATCCCACGGCTAGTTTGTTGGCGATTTCACCCCTTCTAAAGCAAGGATTAGTTTTAAGCGAAACGGTGATCATTGATGCAAAATCTGGCACCTCTGGCGGTGGCAGACAAGCGAAAACAAGTATGTTGCTCGCTGAAGCTGATAATTCTTTAGGGGCTTATGGAGTGGCGCGTCACCGGCATACTCCAGAAATTGAACAAATTTGTAGTGATCTCGCCGGCCACGAAGTTTTGGTACAATTTACCCCTCACCTAATTCCAATGGTGCGCGGGATTTTGTCTACCGTCTACGCCACACTACGTGATCCTGGGCTAGTGCGAGAAGATTTAATTACCATTTACACCGCTTTTTACCGATCTTCTCCTTGGGTGAAGATACTGCCCAATGGTGTTTATCCTCAAACCAAGTGGGCTGCCGGCACAAATTTGTGTTACATCGGTGTTGAAGTTGATCCCCGCACAGATCGGGTGATTGTTATGTCAGCGATTGATAATTTAATCAAAGGACAAGCCGGTCAAGCGCTGCAATGTCTTAACTTAATGATGGGCTGGGAAGAAACCCTCGGATTGCCCCAAATGGGTTTTTATCCGTAGCGCAATTTGCAGCCCGAAGGGCATAGCATTTGGATTATAAATTTTGAGTTAAGTCCCAGGTTTTATTCTCCGAATGCTATGCCCCTACGACTTTATCGTTAAAATTTTGTCAGCAAATTAAGCCGGCAACAACTGTTTCTCCTTCACATCAACCGGCGCAGATAAAGCTTCTTCCAAATCCGCACAACCCAGCTTTTCCTCTAAAATCTTCATCACTTCCCGTCCAAAATCGTTAGGATTTTGACGCCAAGCTTGCAGGCAAACTTCCCCAAAAAACGATCCGAATGGTTCAGGATTCCAAAGCAATTTTCGAGCTGTCCAGGGCATGATACTCATCGGATCGTAACCCGGTTTGAGAATATCCTTCTTAAAGGCATATTCTTCTAAATGGGTGTGGGGTTGCAAGCCGATGAAGAAAATGGCCGGTTCAACTTTATCCGGCCCAAAAATACGCTCTAATTCCCGATGGTAGGCAATTGTCTGACGAATCGTTTCATAAGTTTCGTCTATGACATTAAACGAATAGTTGACTGAAACTAAATCATTGAAACCGGCAGCTTTTAAATCGCGGCAGTTTTCCAATACGGTGCGAAGGTTGTAACCCATTCGCATTTTCCGCACAAGTTCTTGGGAACCGCTAGTGATGCCAATTTCAAAATAATTCATGCCGGTTTTCACCATCAGATCGCACAATTCGGGCGTTAAGTTATCCGCGCGAATATACGCTGCCCAGTGAATATCATCCATGCCGGCATCAATAATTTTTTGCAACAGTTCAACGGCATCATCAATAAATTTACGCGCCGGAATAAACTGAGCATCGGTGAACCAAAAATTACGAATTCCGCGATCATAAAGCTGGCGAATCTCTGCCACCACTTCATCGGCTGGATTAATTCGCACCTGCTTGCCTTCAATTACCGTGTAAATGCAATAGCAGCAGTTATGGGGACAACCGCGCTTGGTTTGCACCCCAACGTAAAAATCTTCGTCGTGCAAGTAATATTGAAATTCCGGCCAAATTTTCTCGATATAGTTGTAATTACAGGCCGTTTTCTCAATATTAGTTGGTTGTTCGTGAATCATGCGATCACGCGGTTTGGTTTCTCCCACCACATAACAGCGTTCATCACTAAGATCTCGATTGGCAAGCAGTTTTTCCAGCAGCGCTTCACCTTCTCCGACTGAGATAATGGTTCCCGCCGGCAGACTACGCCCCAACTGTTCATAGAATACGCTTACCGCACCTCCACCGACAACCGCACGGGCATTTGAGCGGTATTTTTGAGCGCGTTGCAGCCCCCGCTTAATTAAGCCTTGGTTGCGCCATAGTTCAGTATAGTAAGCCGTGGTGATCCGCAGTCCTCCTAACGCCCCTCGCAGTTTCACAAAAGGATTTTTGGCGTAGTAGAACTCAAAAGCATTCTGCAAAGGATTGCCGCCTCGTCCACCCACTGGCGCATAAATCTGAATATCTCGCCAAGAAAATACCAGCAGCGTCGGCTGAAATTCATCGACGCAAGCATCTAACGCGCCGGCGAAATCTAAAGGCGGTACTGTTCCCAAGTCAAAAATTCGCTGTTCGGCTTCTGGAAACAGCTTGTGGACGTGATCAGCCAGGTAAACAACCCCAATGGGGAAGATGGGATTGCAAGGCAGGCGGACGTAGAGAATGCGATTTTCCATACCGGCTTGGGGGTTAAGCATTTATGAAAGTTTTTTTCATATAACTTTACAATACCACTTACTGTCCCCTTATGTGGGCGAATCACTGTCCTGACTTGGATCGTCAACTTCTTTTCAACAGACTTCGCTGGAAACTGACTGCCGGTGGGGATTTTCTCTAACTCACACTCACCTCATGATCCATAGGTGCATATTTAATCAAATATGTCAAGATAAATGAGTCTAAAGACAATATAAAATTATTATTCCAAAAGGAAGAAATCCTTCGATACAGTTCAGTTGGTAGCCGCATTTACAACTCCCGGGGATCGCGCAGTGTTAATGTTTGAAAGTAAGTCGCTGTGGTGCAAAACCCTTCAGTCGTTATGGCACAAATTCTCGACCCGATTCCTTCAGGCCAAGTCGGCCACATTCTTTGCTGCTATGTCAATGCTACCAGCAAGATTCAAATTGCCCGAATCACAAATATTCCCAACTGGTACTTTGAGCGAGTTGTCTTTCCCGGACAGCGTTTAGTATTTGAATCTTTTCCCGAAGCAGTATTAGAAATTCATACAGGTATGATGGCTAGTGCCATTCTATCCGATAAGATACCATGTAATCGTTTGTGTATACGTGAAAATACTGATGTCGTTGTCGAAACTACTCAGGAAGCGAAAAACACTGAAAAAAAGTTTTCACCCAGCCTCGAATCTCCCAATAAAGCTAAAGGGGCTGCAAAACCTTTAATCGCTGCTGCTTTAACTTCAGTGGATTAAAATCTAACTTTTATATTCCCCGCGAGGGCTGACTCGCTCACTCATGACTTGCTATGATGCGAGGGCTGATTTGATGGGTGTAACGCTTTGAACCTGCCTTCCTTTATCTGGTTGTGGAAAATAGCGGCTTGGTCTATGGGATTTTCCATACTTGCCTATTTGCTACTTGCCATGACCGGCACTTGGATGTTTCAGGCGCGGCAAACTCGGAACCGGCGTCCGCGTTGGCTGAGATCTGGGCATTACATCATTGGTGGCATCATGGTGGCTTTGGTGCTTTTACTACTAGGGATTGGCCTTGTCGGCACTCTAGGGCATTATGGCACTTTAAACCACTCAGCTCACTTTGGAGCCGGTTTAACGGTAGTGGGTTTAGTTTTAATATCTGCCTGGAGCGCAACACAAATTAGCCCAGGGCGTCCTTGGGCTAGAACAGTTCACATCAGCGCAAATGCAGTCTTGTTTATTGCGTTTGCGTGGGTTACATGGACAGGCTGGACTGTGGTGCAAAAATATTTACCTTAATGCAAATTGGGTGTGAAGAATGAGTCATTGGAATTTTTTCCATGCGCTTAACCTCACGCCCAATTTTTAATAGAATAAATGATGAACAGTTAATCATGAACAGCGAACAATCTCAGCCGACAATCTTCCGCATCTCTCCCTTAATTCGGCTGACCCTTTTAAGTTTATATATTGCCCTGACAATTCCCTTACCGTTTTTATCTCAACTCACAGGTGCACCCGTCCCGCCGGCACTTTTGTGGGTAGCGTTAGGTTTCGGTGGCGTTGTTTTATATGGTGCCTTAAGTGAGCGCGTAATATTAGATGAGCAAGGCATTCAAGTAACTTATCCTACTTGGGTGCCCAAAATTTTTCGCAAAGGTTGGTCATTACCCTGGGCAGGCGTACAGGCACTAAAACCGCGAACAACCGGCCAAGGTGGATTGGTTTACTATTTCTTGAGTAAATCAGGTCAAGGCTATTTATTGCCGGCTCGTGTCGTGGGATTTGCTAAATTAGTTCAGCTAGTCGAAGCAAAAACCGGCATTGATACAAAAGATGTTCGTCCCTTAGCGCAGCCTTGGATGTATTTAATTTTGTTAGGATTTACATTGCTGCTCTTGCTAGTAGATATCTGGACAATTTGGACAGCACAAACCCAGATACATTAATAAGTTTTAAGGTTTGACAAGTTACTTTAGAAGTTTCTCTCCTTCAACCTAACCCTTCATGGTATCAACTGTCCCAAGCGCCCAATTGCGGCTTGATCAAGTCAGCGTGACTGCTTCCGTGGGTTTGCACTATTTGCTCAAAGACATTTCCTTTGAAATTAAACCAGGAGAACGAGTGGCGCTGATTGGGCCATCTGGGGCCGGGAAAACTACCTTGTTACGGCTGCTCAACCGGCTCAGCGAACCCACTCAGGGAGCGATTTATCTGGAAGATCGAGCTTATCGGCAAATCCCTACAATCGAGTTGCGTCGGCAGGTGACGCTGGTTTTGCAAGAGTCCAAACTTTTAGGGATGCCGGTGCGAGATGCCCTAGAGTATCCTTTGAAGTTGCAAGGCATGAGCGCACAAGCGATTACCGAACGCATCTTAACTTGGGTTGAGCGTCTGCATATTCCCAATGAGTGGCTGGGGCGCACAGAAGTGCAGCTATCGGCAGGGCAGCGACAGATCGTTGCCATCGCCAGGGCGCTGACGTTGCAACCGAAAATTTTATTACTGGATGAGCCAACTTCCGCCCTTGATGCCGGCAGGGGGGCGAAGTTGATCACGACTCTCACTGAACTGGCGGAAACCACACAAACAACAATTTTAATGGCCAATCACCAGCTGGATTTGGCCAAAGAATTTTGCACTCGCATCCTCTACCTGCAACAGGGGGAACTCATTCAAGATATGCCGGCGCAGCAAATTGACTGGGTTCAGCTGCGCCAAACCCTCATCCAAGCAGAAGCCAGAGAAGCTCAAGAGTGGAGTTAATCATTGAAGGGCTAACCCTTAGCCCCAACCACCTGCCAAGCCAATTTCGCGGCACCGGCAATACCGGCTTGGTTCCCCAATTCAGCCGTTAATAGCTGTAAACCTGGGCGGCACACCGGCAGAACTCGCCGCTCAATTTCTGATAGGGTTGCCGGCAGGAAAAATTCAGCACTGGCACTGATGCCGCCGCCAATAATAATCGCTTCTGGGGTGAGCACGTAGATGAGACTAGCTAAACCGGCACCCAGATGATGTCCGTAAGTTTCCCAAAAATCTAATGCTTGCCGGTTGCCAGCTTTTGCCATGTGGCCAAGTTCTGCCGGTTCTTGCCCTGTGCGCCGGCGAATGGCTTGAACTGAAACAAATTGCTCTAAAGAACCCCGGTTGCCGCTGTGGCATTCTGGGCCGTAAAGGTCTAGGGTAATTAAACCCAACTCTCCGGCAGCGCCGGTGCGGCCCACAAATAGCTCACCATTAAGGATAATGGCACCGCCAACGCCAGTGCCTAAAGTCAGGACGATGAGGTTGTCAAACTGGCGACCGGCACCTAACCAAGCTTCTCCCAAACCGGCACAGTTGGCGTCGTTGGCTAAAATTGTCGGTTTGCCGGTTTTGTCTTCTAACCAGTCAGCTAAGGGGACATCTTCCCAGCCGGCTAAGTTAATTGCGACTTTGGCCACGCGAGAGCCGATATCGACTGGCCCTGGTGTCCCAACGCCGATGGCCACGCATTTGCCCTTTGGATCTAGTTCCCCAATTGCGTCCACCATGACGCCTAAAACTGCTTCAGGTGTTGCCGGCTGGGGTGTTTCCACGCTTAAGGAATGATGGCATTTACCATCTGGGCTAAATCGCCCCAATTTAATGGCTGTGCCCCCTAAATCTATGCCAATGACTTCTGGGCTGATGCCCTTTTTTATTACAACGCCGGCGTCTGCGCTCATAAGTGCAACCTGTAATCGCTTTTGCCTTATTGTACGATTTTAGATTTTAGATTTATCTGGCTTTTTTGAGTGGGTTTTCAGATAACGGGTTGAAGCTGGGATTAGGGGTTTAGTTTGTTGGATGAGATAGTAAGCTTATTAAAATGTCAAGGTTTATTTTTTTTACAGCAGATGATAGCGTAGCGTGCCGTCAGGCATACACAGATGGGTTTAGGGTGAGTGGCAGAGATTTTGGAATTAAGATTTTTTAACCGCAGATAAACGCAGATGGGTTTAGGATTGGTTGCTGAGGTTTGGGTTTTTTGATTAAACGCAGATGAGGTTTAGAGTTGGCTGTTTTGAAGGCATTTTTTTTGTTTTTGAAGGGGTATATTTAATCGGCAATAGTGAAGCTTTTCAAAAATGTTTGAAATTCTTGTTCGGCTTTGCGGTAATCGGCTGATTTCTTGTCTAGTTCTGTTTGGCTAATTTCTTTGTCTTGATATTGTTTTTGTGCGAGTTCAAATTCTAGTTTTTTGAGTTGGTAGTTTTGTTTTATCAGGGTTCCTTCAACTGAGCCAACCCAATTGTAAAATCCCAAAGTTTGCGTTTCTGGATCTGTGTTTTTGACTGTGGCAATCGCAGATTTTCCCAGTTTTGCTTTACTGGTATCTGTTAATTGCCGAAAGCTTTCTAGGGCTTCCTTAATTTGTTGAGTTCTGGTTAAGGAATTTTCAAATGTAAATCTTTGATTGAGCGTATCATCAATTGGTTCGTCTGGATGAACCGACTGTTTGACTGGGTTTGAAGAGGAATTGGCGGTGCTGGTGTTGGAATTGGGACTGAGTTGCTGGCGAGTTTGCTGTTCTTTAAAAGACCATAACATTCCTGCCACTGCGACAGGAACCAGGGCTAAAAAAATAGCGGCTTTTAGGAGAGATCGATTAATTTGCATTGACATATTCCTAAGAAATTATCACTCTGAGGCTAGATAGAGATACAACAGCCGGTGTGATATTTCCGGGGTAGAGGCTAGAGGTTGACGCAGCCTTACCCCCTGCCCCATTTAATTTTGTCTGTCTTAACTTTGCTGCCGCAATTTAGGATTGACGAACTCGTTCAACCCTTCACCCACCAGAGACAACCCGACAACCATGAGTGTCATTGCTAAACCTGGAAATAAAGCCGTCCACCAGATGCCAGTGGGAAGTGCTTCTAGCGCCTGCCGCAAATCGTGTCCCCACTCTGCTGTTTCTTCGGGTAAACCTAAACCGAGAAATCCTAAGCCTCCTAATGTCAGAATGGCATCAGCAGCGTTGAGGGTGAATAACACCGGCACGCTTTGAATGACGTTAAGAAATAAGTAACGCGTGAGAACTGTCCAGGTAGATGCGCCCATTGCTTGGGCAGCTTCAACAAACAGTTCGGTTCTGACACTGTGGGTGTGATTTCTCACAACGCGATAGTATTGGGGAATGTAAGAAATACTCAAAGCAATCGCTGCATTCAATACTCCACGCCCGACAACAAACGCCAAGGTAATTGATAGCAGCAGTCCGGGTAAGGTGTAAATTGTATCCATAAAAAATAGCAACACCCGATCCACTTTTCCCCCTAAATAACCGCTGACTAAGCCAAGGGGGACGCCAATAATTAAACTGAGTGCTGTTGCCAAAATTACGACTTGCCACGCTGCTTGGCTGCCGAATAGGGTGCGTGAAAACACATCATAACCTTGCCTGCTGGTGCCAAACCAATGGCCGGGAGAGGGAGGTTGGTGGATGGGGTTACTGAGAAATTCTGTTGGGTTTTGCAGCCACCCCCAACTCTGGAAAGCCGGTGCTAAGAGGGCAATAAAGACAAATAGAAGTGTCAGCACAATACCCACCCCCATCATTTGCATCGAAAGGCTGGATTTACCGGCACGACGCAAGAATTGAGGCAGGGGCAGTCTGTTAGGAGCCATCTAGATATTCACTCTCAGCAAGATACGCTGCTTATTTTGACAGAATTCTGAATCAGTCTTCAGCAAGATTTCGCCACAAGTTAAAGAAGTCAGAAATTTTACTTCTCACCCCCTTACCCCATCACCCTCTCAATTAAGGAGACGGCTTCGGAGACGCTTGGGGCGTTGCCGGCAAAGTGGTGGGCGATGGACTGGGTTTTATCTGCTGTTTGGGCGGACTGATGCGCGTTGGAGAGGGGATAGCTTTGGAAGGGCTGGGAAATGGGCCTGGTTTGCCTTGCTGTTTCAGCATCATAAAGATATCGTAGCGAGTGCTGCGTGCGTTGCTAATGGCTGCTGTTAGCCCAACGGTGCGAATCCCATTCACGACGGCTTGTTGCGCCGGCGGCAGTTCTGGGAAGAAAAATTGTTTATTGTTTACCAGGCGATCTACATCAATGAAAAAGTTGCCGGTGGTGGATTCAAGTTCTGTGGGAACAGCTTTTTGGAATTGTTCAGAAGCTGCTAGAGGGGTTGGCGGTTTGGGAACGATGCCACCGGCAACCGGCGCAAACATTGTCAAGAAAGCAACATTGCCATTTAACCAACCGTGAGTAAGTGTCAAGGCACCAAATTGGGAAGTCCAATTGACGACCGGCTGATTGCCAATTTTCGCCTCTTCAACCTTAAATTTGTATCGATCACTCATCACCCGATCTAGCTGTTTGAGGGCATTCTCTGCGGCGCGGCGGTCGCTTGAACGCACCATGAAGACTAGCCCAGCCGGAAACTGTGTCGTCGTTCCTTGAGCGGCGGGAATTAGGGAAAAGGAAAATTCCCCGGCCATCCATGCCAGCAAGTCTTTTTCTAAATTCAAGCCGGTGTTAGATGTGATGGCTTTTTGCAGCCATTGAGGGTCGAAGGGTGTCAGGGGGTTGGCTTCGGCACCTTCGGTGTAATCTTGCCACATCCGCTGCAAATTGCTGCCCGAGGCCATCATTAAGGTGTCTGTCGGCAGCCGGCTGAGCATTCCCTGGGCTTTATTTTCTACGGCTTGCTTTTTCTCACTATCTGGTTTTAGCCAAGAAACCGCTTTAAGATTTATGCCTTCAGGCTGCAGGTTAACTGTTGTGGCGACTCCCTGATTTTGTTGCAGTTGCGCCCTAGCTTGCGGAGGAATCGTTCGCACGGAATGAATGGCGGCAACATCCGCAGCCGCCGGCACATTGATATAAACTCTGGCGAATGGCCCAGATGTCTCGATTTGATTTAACGCTTCACGGTATCCAGGGGTTCTAGCTAGGGAGGGGCCGCCTTTATAGCTATCAATTGCCAGTTCTGTTGCTCTTGGGTTGGTGGTAACGACGAGGAAGCGATCATCAAGTATCGCGGCTGAGTATCTTTGAGCCTGCGCGCCTTGTATTTCCCTTATTTTGATGTTGTTGTAAGTGCGCTCAACCCACTGACCCTGGGCTGGGGGTTTAGGTTTTTCTAACAGTTGTTTCGCCCGCCCTGCGTTGCTAATGGGTAGCACGATCATGAGGGCATTTTCGATGGAGGCTGCGGCATTGGGGGCAGGAGAGGTGGCTGAGGCGACGAGTTGAGGCGATAACCAAGCAATCATTACCTCTCGCCCTACCCAAGGCTGGATATCTTTCTCATAGTTGTAGCCATTGACGCTCAACAAGTTATCGCGCCACTGGGCCAGTTGTCCATCAAGAAGTGCTCGGCTTTCTGGGGTGCCGTACTGTCGCAACTGCTGCCACTGACCGGGATTGGTACTTAGGGAAACGGCGGCAAATGCGTCTTGGGGGACAATGGTGGAACCGACAGGGGTATTTCCTAAAGGGGTTTTTTGAACCAATGCCCAATAAGCTGCGATCCCGCCACCAATTAACAAGACGGCAGCCCCCACCGTCAGCAGGCGGGCAGAGTTGGGTTTCTCAAATGCAGTTTTTATTTTGTCAATCATAGAGTCAGAAATGGTCGCTCAGACAGGGTAGCCGGTGCAATTGTCAATTTACCAGGGTCTGCGGAATTGATGGCGATCAATCTCGCCCGGTTCCAACCCTTAATACAGTTGGTTCAATAAACGCTGTGGGGAGAAGATAAGAGGCGTGCGGTGTTGAAGCCAACACCGCTTTTAAACGAACCACTCACAACATCAGTTGTGCGACTAAAGTCTTTCTTTACCTCACTTAGCACTCAGAACTCAGGACTCAGCTCTCAGCATCCAGCACTCAAAACTGACAGAGGACGATACAATGTATCCCGCTGCCGGTCAGGACGTCCCAAGGAGTGGATCGCTGCCTGTAAGGCTTCTGCTGTCTGACAACTGCCGCCTTGGGCACCGGCCATTGTGGTAATGTGTTCTTCCATTAAGGTGCCGCCAATGTCGTTACAACCCCATTTAAGGGCTTCTGTCGCGCCGGCAAGACCGAGTTTAACCCAGCTGGGTTGATGGTTGGCTATCCAATTTCCTAAAAAGATTCTAGACACGGCTGTGAGTAGGAGTGTATCGGCAAGAAGCGGCTGATCGCGTCCCACCCGACGCCGCAAAGGTGCCGGTGCCATTTCTCCCACGAAAGGCAGGAGAATAAATTCACTGATGCGGACGGGATATTGCCGGTCTATGGCGGTTTGCTGAAGTAGACGCAATTTTTCTAAATGGCTGATTTGCTCCTCTGGGGTTTCAATATGTCCGCATAGCATGGTGCTTGTTGTCGGCAAACCCAAGCGGTGAGCTGTTTCTACAATTTCTAGCCAGGTGTTGCTATCGAGTTTTTCTGGACAGATAATGCGCCGCACCCGATCTTCCAGCACTTCTGCAGCGGTTCCTGGCATTGAACCAACACCGGCATCCCGCAGCGCTACGATGACATCTGCATAACTCAGCCCATCTTCTCTGGCAATGAATTGCACTTCTTGGGGAGAGAAGGCGTGCAAATGCAGTTGGGGAAATTCATCTTTGATTATTTTCACCAATTGCAGGTAAAACGACAAAGAGGAACCGGCAACCTTTGCTTGAGGGTTTAATCCCCCCTGCATACAAATTTCTGTGGCATCCTGTCGCACTGCATCTGTCGCTTTTTCGAGGATTTTGCCGGCATCCAGCCAAAACGCGCCTTCCTCTGCGTCATCGCGGCGAAAGGCGCAGAAGCTACAGTGCTGTTCGCAGATATTTGTAAAGTTAATATTGCGGTTGATGATGTAGGTGACAGTTTCACCGGCTTGTCTGCGCCGGAGTTCGTCGGCGGTTTGGCGAATGGCTGCGATGGCTGCCGGTTCTGTTTGTTTCAGGAGTGCGACTCCTTCTTCGGGGGAAATATCGGTGCCGGTTAAGGCACGGTTTAGAATTGCATCAACAGTTTGAGTTTTCACAGCGTTTTAGAAAATAGCCAATGATTTCTTTTATTTTGGCAGGCTATTCTGTGGGTGAGGCGGAGGTTAGGGAATTGCAAAATTTAGAATTCGTTATAACTTGTTAGGATAAAACGTTTTTGTTACTATGATCAGTCAAACGTTGCCGCCAAATTACCAGCGTCTAAGCCAACTGCTACCGGCATTTAAGGGATGGGCAATTTTTACAATTGTTACTTATCATTTATGGGGCTATTCTAAAGGCTGGTTGCTCTTTTCTCAGGTTTATACGGCATCTTTAAATCAGGGGATCAAGGGGTTATTAGAGGCAGTCTTAAATATTTTTTGCTTGCTGGGAGAGTATGGGGTTCATATTTTTATTATTGC
The DNA here is from genome assembly GCF_014695725.1 of Microcoleus sp. FACHB-672. NCBI lineage: Bacteria > Bacillati > Cyanobacteriota > Cyanophyceae > Oscillatoriales > Microcoleaceae > Microcoleus > Microcoleus sp. FACHB-672. The sequence goes on from NZ_JACJOU010000013.1 coordinate 285,426, forward strand.
CAGTGGTTTTGGGTTGGCGTCTTCTTGGTGGCGAGGGGGGAAAGGTGCCGGCAACACGTTTCGCATATTTGATATTTTAAAATTTTGGCGACGCAGACTTTGGCGATTATTTCCGCTTTATTGGTTGGCGCATGGTTTGGCGCTGATTTTGGCGTGGGTGCAGCCGGCTTGGGTTCCCTTTGGGCGTGAGGTATTAAATCGAGGGGGATTTGATCCAATCTTGGCAAGTTTTGCGAGTTTCACAACTTTGCGAAATTTTAGTTTAGATTACTATTTCTTTCTGAATGCAGCTTGGTGGTATGTAGGACTAGCGGTTCAATTGTATTTAATTTTTCCGCTACTGGTTTGGGTTGGAAAACGTTGGGGATGGTCAAGTTTACTTATTATTTCTTTGGTAATCACTTTATTATACCGGACGTTAATTATTGGGCTTTCCCTAAATGAAATAGCGACAGATGTTTTATTGCGTGGCGCTTTTTTTCCGACGCGTCTCTTTGGATTTGTCTTTGGAATTGTACTTGCGGTAACTCTTTTAGAACCGGCGGCGAAAAATTTTCAGGGGGTGTGCCGGTGGAGTCAAAAATTACTACTGGAAAAACGCTGGATTTGGCTAACTGCACTTATGTGGGTTGTGGGTGTGGGTTTTGATTGGGCTTCCTCTGAAGGTTGGATGGTTCTCAGAATTCCCGCAGATATTTTGATAGGCGTTGGAGAATTTTGCTTATTGTTTCAAACGATGAGTCTAATTCCGTGGGGGAAAGCCGGTTTAGCAACGCTTGGGAACCTTTCTTATGGTATTTATCTCTCCCATATGAACTTTATGGTTGCGCTGTGGGCAATTTTAACTCCTCTACTCTCGTTTTACTGGCTGCGATTTTTTATCGTTGTAGCAATTACCTGCGGTTTAGGAGGATTATTTGATTATAGTTACCGATTGCTTAGCCAAAAAACATCGCTGAAAATCAGCAGTTAAATTTACCTTTAAAAGCCGTGATGAATCAAAGTCGCTCTCTATATAAACAGCCGTTTCACCCGTCACTCGAACATTTACTCATCGCAGCCATTGCCATTGGGATTATGCTGCGCTTGATTAATTTAGGAACTCGTGAATTTTGGTATGATGAAATTCTATCTTTAATGCTATCCACAGGACAAAAACTTGCTTATCAATCCCCAGAAGAGACGCCGGTTATTTTATCGAAGTATAGTTCATTATTAAAGTTGCCGGCAGAAATTACAATTCCAGAGGCCCTAAAAACTCTCATTAGCCTGCTAAGAGGATTAGTTGGCGGAGAACCTCACCCACCTCTATTTTTTCTCAGTCAGCATTTTTGGTTACGCCTTGTTGGAAACAGTGAAATCGCTATGCGTAGCCTGAATGCTTTGTTAAGTATTGCCGCAATTGGATGCACTTATGGATTGGGGAAAACGATTTTAGGACATCGTGGCGGACTTTTACTCGCTGCGCTTTTAGCAACAAATCCGTTTTATTTATTTCACTCCCTAAACGTGCGAATGTATGCACCACTCGTTTTGTGGATTTCCCTCAGCACATGGGCGTTGCTTCAACGAATTAAAATTCAAATTAATCAAAAATCTCAAAATTCCGGAATGCCGGCAACAAAATTTCCTATATTTTTCTGGGATATCTTGTTAATTGCCTCAGTCACCGCAGGAATATTGACATTTTATTTATATATTTACTGGATCATTACTTTAGCAATCATCGCGATTTATTTAGATAGATGCCGGTGGTGGCAACACGCATTAAATTTAGCCGCCGGCATTCTATTATCCGTCCCCTGGATACTTTGGGGCACGCGCCAGCAACTCCGCAACGCCGACTTTCAGCGGTTTAACGCACCGGCAGGATTGATTGCCCGCATCATACAGCATTTTCAGGATGTCGCCCAAACCTTGGGGACTCACCTACTCTTAGGAGACTGGGTAACAAGTTTGCCACCGGCAAGCCGTGTGATCGTGGGAGTGGGTGTAATGGGGGTGCTTGCTGGGGTGATCGTGAGTCTGTGGCGTCAGGCAAGGGGAGAGAGAGGGAGAATTCCCATCGTTCAACTTTCACTATTATTAAGCTTGCTGCCCCTATTGCTGGCGCTGGCAGTTGATATCGTCACCGGCAAGTTTACCGTGGGTTTTGGCTGGGGACGCAGTATGATTTGGGTTTTACCAGGCTGCTTGCTGTTGCTGGCTGTGTGGGTGGAAAAGGCTGCCTCGCGCTGGCGCAAACCAGCAGTGGCAGTGTTATTGCTATTGTATTTGAGCGTCAGTATTGGCGATTATAGTTTGCGGCAGCGCTGGGTCTTCCATAAAATTGCCGATGTTATCGCACAGCAACCCACTACGCCTACCTTAATTGCGATGAACTCTCAAGCTTGGGGTCATGTGATGCGTTTGGCTTATTATATTTCGCCGACAATGCCGGTGAATCTGTTGGCGCAAGAATCTAACCAGTTGCCCAATACATTAGAAAAGGTTCTCAAGTCTGAGGGTTCGCGATATTCTCGTATTGTCTGGCTAGAAAGTGCGATGCCGGTATGGTCGAAGCCGGCAACTGAGGCTGAAAGACAGCAAGTTAAACAGGTGTTAAACAGCCGGTTTCAACTGATTCAGCAGCAGTCTCTCTCAGGGACGATGGATCTTGATGAATTCAGACTCAGCCTTTACACTCGTTCTGCCGATCATTAAAGCTTCTTTAATGTTATCATCTTTGGTTAATTGCTTTTTCAAAAATTGATTTTCTCTTGATCTAAAAGTCGAGAAAATTATAATTTTTTTTGTTTTTCTATTGAGCGGCGATCTAAAATCTAAAATGTAAAATCGACATGAGTGCCAGCAAATCCAAGTTTCTTTTACCTATGCCGGCAGGATCTTTAGAAGTTCCTCAAATGGCATCAAGGCTCACTGATAACAGCGAGTCTTATTCTCAGGCACTCAGCGAACAACCGATTTATTTTTCTCTAGTAATTCCAGCTTATAACGAAGGGAGAAATATTCAGGAAATAATTAAGCAATTGAGCGAGTTACTCGATCAGGTCATTCCCAATAATTATGAACTAATTGTCGTGGATGACGATAGCCCAGATTTTACTTGGAAATTGGCTCAAGCATTGATGCCTGAATATCCTCAATTGCGAGTGATGCGGCGTCAGGAAGAACGGGGACTTTGCACCGCAGTCATTCGCGGTTGGCAAGCGGCAAGAGGAGAGATTTTGGGGGTGATTGATGCTGATCTCCAACACCCGCCAGAAGTGCTATTAAAACTATTAGCAGAAATAGAACGAGGTGCAGATTTGGCAGTCGCTAGCCGTCATGTGGAAGGCGGCGGCGTGAGTGATTGGAGTTTAATGCGCCGGTTTTTATCTCGCGGTGCTCAGTTGTTGGGTTTAATTATGCTGCCGGAGGTGATTAGTCGAGTTTCAGATCCAATGACCGGCTATTTTTTGGTACGCCGCGATGTGATTGCCGGCAAGGTTATGAATCCACTCGGTTATAAGATTTTGATTGAGGTTTTAGGACGCGGAAAGATTCGCTGGATTGCTGAAGTCGGCTATGTCTTTCAAGAACGCCAAGAAGGCGAAAGTAAGGTAACCTGGAAACAATATTTAGAATATCTCCAACACCTGCTGCGGTTGCGCTTTTCCCTATGGCCGGTTGAGCGTTTTCTGCGTTTTGCTATAGTGGGATTGAGTGGGGTGTTTGTGGATATGGGGGTACTCTATCTGCTGCACGATACCAGCACTTTTGATTGGCCTCTAACTCGCAGTAAAATTGTAGCCGCAGAAGTGGCAATTATTAACAATTTCTTATGGAATGACCGTTGGACTTTTGGCGATGTTTCTAGCAAGCAGCAGGGAAATCGGCAACGTTTGAAACGATTGTTAAAATTTAATTTGATTTGTTTGGGAGGGCTGATTTTAAATGTGATATTTTTGAATTTCTTATTTAATGTATTGAAAATTAATCAGTATTTGGCAAATTTGATAGCAATTGGAGTGGTAACTTGCTGGAATTTCTGGATTAATTTGAAGCTGAGTTGGCGCGTGACGGAAGTTGATAAAAAATAGAATTTTAGGCAATTTATTTTTTTTTATAACCGCAAATGATATAGCCCTACTCTGTGATTGGTTAAAGATCATTACCCTAAAAATCCTGTAGTACGGGAACCTTGCTCGCTAGAAATATGACAACCGATTTATGAGTGCTATAAATAGGGATGTAGGTTTGATGTAAGTTCGTATTAAGTATAATTAAAATTTATAAATCAGGACTTATAAGATAAATTTGATGAAGGATGAAGGCGGGAAGCAAAGGGGAAAAAGTATTTCTACTTTTCACGGTTCCTCTTTATATTTTCAAGGGCTATTGCTTTTAGTGTGGGTGGCTGCCGGCACCGGCTTACGTTTTACCCAACTCGATAGAAAGTCTCCTTGGACGGATGAATTTTCTACAATGGTGTTCAGTTTGGGGAACAGTTTTCGCACGGTTCCTCTCGATCAAGCGATTCCATTAAATGTTTTACTAGAACCCCTACAACCGGCATTTACAAATACAGGTTTAATTACTTCAGTACAAAACGTCATTCATCACTTACTGGGTGAAAGTAATCATCCGCCGGTTTATTTTATATTGGCTAACCTGTGGATGCATTTATTTCCCCCAGCCGGCGAATACGTCTCGCTGTGGGTGGTAAGAGGTTTACCGGCACTTTTGGGTGTGCTCTCAATTCCGGCGATATATGGATTTAGCCGACTAGCTTTCCGTTCCCGCCTGATAGGGCAACTGTCAGCAGCCGTGATGGCAATTTCTCCCTACGGCATTTATTTGGCGCAAGAAGCCCGTCACTATACCTTAGCTATTCTACTGGTGATTGCTTCGCTTAGTTGCCTAATTATCGCGGTACAGTGCATTGATCAGCACAGATCAATGCCGGTTTGGGGGGCATTTATTTGGGTCGCGGTTAACAGTTTAGGGATTGCCGTTCATTACTTTTTTAGCTTTACGCTTTGCGCTGAAGGAACCGTTTTACTGGCGCTTATTTTGCATCAAAATCGCAAGAGAACCCGCATTCCTGAAATTGATCAAGAAAATAATTTGCCTCCTCCGTTTCTCCCCCTCAAAACCCTTTTTGCAGTTGCCGCCGGCACTTTAGCCGGTTGTTTAGTTTGGTTGCCGGTGTGGCAAAGTAGCTCAGATGACGGCGGGCTGACAGAATGGATTTACAGTGGTGCACGCGTGGGATTAGCCTGGATTAGCCCCCTATTTCAAGCGCTGGCTGCTTGGGTGACGATGCTGCTTTTGCTGCCAGTGGAGTCGCCGGTATTGTCGGTAGCGGTTGTCTCTGGGGCAGTGATGCTGATTTTCATATTTTGGGCATCACCTATCTTGTGGCGGGGTTTTAAAAATCAATTGACAACGCCGGCAAACCGCACAGTTACCGCTGTTTTAGCTGGGCTTGTCTTAAGTGTAATCGCGCTATTTTTTATCATTACTTACGGCTTTGGCATCGATCTGACTCGCGGTGCTCGGTATCATTTCGTTTACTTCCCTGCCGTGATCGCTTTGCTAGGCGTGAGTTTAGCGGCTTGCTGGGAAACTTCTCAGCCTAGAAATGGGGAAAAGGGAGAAATCCGGCAATCTTCAATTCCCATATCTTTCAGTTGGCGTAGCCTTGCCTCATTTAAAATCTTTGCCGGTGGAAAAATAGCCGTTGTACTTATTTTACTGGTGGGATTTTTAAGTGGGTTGACCGTGGCAATAAATTTAGGCTATCAAAAATATTATAGGCCCGATCTGTTGGTTCCGATTATTCAACAAGCTTATCAAACAAAGCGTGAGACAACTATTAGCAAAGGAAAAAGCGATACAAAAACCGTCGTCTTGATTGCAACCACACATCAAAACCATGTGCAAACAGGTGAAATGATGGGACTAGCTTGGGAATTAAAACGTCTTGCCGACTTAAATTCTCAGGCAAATATCCAGTTTCTTTTGGCGCATCAAAAGAAACCGGATTGTAAAGGTGAAATGTGCTTAGCTGCTAAAACACTCCAGAAAACACTAAAAACTTTCTCTTCTGCGGATCTGTGGTTGGTGAATTTCAAAGTGCCGGCAAACTTAAATCCCCAAAATTGTACTTTAGACGCTCGCAAGCTGCCGCCGGTGGATGGCTACAACTATCAGCTTTATCACTGCCGCTCTACTAAAGTTTAAATAGATTGTTCAATCGGCTCACGCTTCAACTACGTTTTATTTTATTTTCAAACTCAGGATTTTTACTCAGTATATTCCGGAAACAGCGTCTAAAGTCTTGTTTAATCACTGATTAGATAGTAAGAAGAGAACTATAAATCTCCACATCGGCTTTACCTTTGTAGGTGCGCCAGACTGCTAACAATCCCGGCCAAGAAATTGCGCTGACTAAGCAAAATATATGTATCCAGACCAGATCACTACACGAATAAGCTAAGGCGCATCTCATTCGCTATTTTAGGCAAAGAACCGAACTATTAAATTTTTCTCCCACTCTTCCCCTCGCCCCCAACCAAAAATTAAATGCGTAGCCGCTTATTGCTCCCTTTCCGATATGAGATGGCCATCATAGCAATCCTCGCGCTAGCCGGCATCTGTACCCCCGCACCATCCACCGCCATGAGTCTATCTGACTCTACTTCCAACGCCAGTTTAGGGGTGCCGGCAGTCGCAGCAACCCCGCCCCCTGCTGCTAAACCCCAATCCGATCCCTTTGCAGAGGGCGTTAGAAGCGCTACCAGGGCGGCAAATTTAGCTCAAACAGCCAAATCGCTTCAACAATGGAACGACGTTGCTGTGGCGTGGCTGGAGGCGGCTACGTGGATGCAAGCCGTGCCGCCAGCCAGCCCGAAACGCGCCTTCGCCCAGAAAAAAGTCGTTGAGTATTTTTTGCGGAACTTCACCATTGCCCAACAAAAAGCTGCTGGTAAACGTTCTAACGTTCCCTTACCGACGTTTAACAGTGAAGTCCTTGATGAGCAATTGCTGCTGTATCTATCCTACTTGGCAGCCATCGGCCCACCCGATATTTTAATTGTGGGGAGTTCCCGTGCCTTACAGGGCATCGATCCGAGCGCACTCCAGCAAGCCTTGGCCCAGCAAGGTTATCCGGGACTGCAAATTTTTAATTTTGCGGTGAATGGGGCGACTGCCCAAGTCGTTGATTTTCAGTTGAGACAACTTTTGACCCCCCAGCAGTTACCACGACTCATTTTGTGGGCAGATGGGGCACGCGCGTTTAACAGTGGCCGGCCAGATCGGACGTATGATGCGATCCTCTCTTCTCCCGGCTATCAGCGGTTAGTTAGGGGAAACCGGCCTCGTCTGAGTTTAGATGAGATTTGGCAACGGCCACAGCAAGTTGTCGCTGCCGGCACCACCAAAACAGACTTTTTTTACCTAACAAATAAACAATTTAATGAATTTGAGAAGCAGCTAGATCAAAAGCTGGAAGGGAGCAGTTTTCACTCTTCAATCTTTAATTTTAAATTTCTAGATGAGCCGGCTAATACAATTGATGCCAATGGATTTCTATCCGTTTCTAACCGCTTCAATCCTGCTATTTACTATCAGCAGAATCCGCGAGTTTCAGGTTTGTATGACAGCGACTATACAGCCTTTCAATTAAAAGGACAGCAAGCCGTAGCCCTTAACGAAATAATTTATTTCACAAACACTCGCAAAATCCCCCTAATTTTCGTCAATCTCCCCCTAACGCAAGATTACTTAGACCCAACACGAAAATCAGCCGAACAGCAATTCGTGCAAAATATGCAACGTCAAGCAGATGCCAAAGGATTTATCTTTCGCAACCTTTCCCAGAAAAATTTAACCCAAAATAATAATTTTTCTGACCCCAGTCATCTTAACGTAATCGGAGCCGCAGCCGTCGCCAAACAACTAGCTCAAGACTCAAATATTCCTTGGCCCCGAAACATTAGGAACTAAGAATTACCTTTGCATCTAACAGTCAAGCCCATCTGCGTTTATCTGCGTGCATCTGCGGTTAAAAAAAATAAAAAATTAACTTACCAAATAGCCGAGTCTTCGGCCTCAGAACGAAAAGAAAATGCAAAATAATTCTAATTATCTGCGTTTATCTGCGTGCATCTGCAGTTAAAAAAATAAATTTTTCGGTCTTCATTCCCGCTTCATCGCATCAGGAATACCTACAGAAGAAAAACCGGCAATCGCTCTTAAATTTTGACAGCGAATTAACTCAGTAAAATTCAAACCGGCACGTCCTTCAATTTTAGCAACAGACTCAATTGCCCCTAACAAGTGAGCAGCCGCTTCAGCTTCACTATAACCGCGCCGCAGGGCAACACCAATAGCCACTTGATCCGCATCAACTTCAGATTGAGAACTACGGTAAGATCGCCAAATTTGGCTGCCGGCAAGTGCACTTAAACCGCCGGCAACAATCACACCCACAGCATCTCCCTGGATCAACTCCACAAAGGTGCCAAAAACTCCACCAACAACCAATCCTTGATATAAATCTGGCTTAAACCATCTAATTTCAGTTAGCCAACTAACAGTACGCAGCAACAGCAAATCTCGCTGCGGTTTCGGCAGCCGCCCCCACAGATCAAAATTAATAAAAATAGGCCGATCTTGCGCCCAAGGCAGGGGAAAAGGGCTGTCAATGACTAGAGGTTGCTGCGGTTTACTAACAATTTTAGTCCGCATCCGACCAGAAGCCGGCATTAAGTCTAGCAGGCGTTGAATTTCAGATCCAGGCTCGATCATGGGTGCTGAGTGCTGAGTGGGAGAGTGGGAAAGTCAGAGAGTGGGAGAGTGGAGAAATTTCCCATCCCCCATGCCCCATTCCCAATATTATCTAACGGTTGCGATTCGGTGAAGGTTTAAGGGCGGGTGTGGGTGGTTTAGCAGCCGGCGCTGTGGGTAAAGGTGCGGCGGTGGGGGCAGCTGGCGAGGGGGCGACAGCCGGCGCACTGATGGGTGCGGTTTTGTCACCTAAAATACTGGCGCTGCCGGTGTCAAATACGCCGGCAACACAGGCGATCATCATTGTTGCTAGGGTGCCAACAAATAAAGCTTTCCAACCGAGTTCTGAAATATCTTTGCGCCGTGAGGGAATTAAGGCAATTGTACCTCCGACAAAAATTCCCACGGAAGCTAAGTGAGCAAATCCAGACAGGGCATAGCTGACAATTAACACTGTGCGATTACTTATCGCGCCGGCTTTAGCGGCTTCTGCTAGTGCTTGATAGGGAGGAATTGCTGTTTCTAAGAGTCTGCGCCCAATAATAACTGATGCTGTCCAAGATTCATTAAAGGGAACGCCGGTTAACAAAGTCAGGGGATAAAATAAGACGCCTTGAATATTTTGTAAGGTGACAACCTTAAAAATGTCTCCAATTGGACTTGGTAAGCCTGCTAGCCCCCCAAAGATTTGATTGATTAAAGATACCAAGCCTAAGATTAAAATCAGCACAGCAGCGATAGCTACAGCCATTTTAACCCCATCCAGCGCTCCCACAATTGCCGCATCCAATGGACTCACTCGCTCGATGGGTTCTCCACCCACTGTTTCCATTTTTATGTCTTCTGGTTCTTCATCTAGTGCTGCATCTAAACCCTGCCCGCCGAGTTCTGTGCCGGTGAATTTCTTCTCGGTTTTGTCTGGTTTTTCTTCTTTGGGAATTCCGCCAGCAGTCAGGGGAACTTCGGTTTCTGGCACTAAAATTTTTGATAAAACAAAACAAGCCGGTATTGCCATAATTGAGGCAGATACTAGGTGTCCCAAGATGTTGGGAAAAACCGGCCTTAAGAAACTCACATAAATAGCCAAGGTTGAAGAAGCGGCGGTGCCAAAACAACACGATAAAATCGCGCAGAGTTCACTGCGAGTCATTTTAGGCAAATAAGGCTTAACCACAATGGCCGCTTCAATACCCACAAAAATATTAGCTGCCCCGCTTAAAGCTTCAGCCCCACTCAAGCGCATGGTGGCATAAAATATTTTGGCAAACACCTCGGTTACAATTTGAATGATCCCGATGTTGTAGAGCAAGGCCATCAATCCTGAGAAGAAGATGACGGTAGGCAAGGCTCGAAATGCAAAGACATAGCCTAAATTGACATCTGCCGGCCTAGTAGGCAGCGGAACCAGATTTTTCCCAAATACAAAATTTGCGCCGGTATCAGCCGCCAGAAAAACACCGTCTAGTAAGTTACTAAATGCCTGTAGGGCGCTCCTAGTCGGCGGAAACATAAATACAAACGCGCCTAAAATTAATTGCAAGGCAATGCCGGATATAATGACGCGCCAGGGAATAATTCGGCGGTGTTCGGAAAAAAGCCATGCGATCGCGCATAAGCCAAAGATTCCAAAAAACGAGATGATGTTGAGATAGATCGGATGAGGCATGAGCTGAATCCTTGCAATTTTATGACGAATGCTTACCCGTTCCGCTGCCGGTGCCATCGGTATCTGGCTGATTTGATCTCGGCAGGTAAAACCAAGCGCGACAATCCTCCAAGCCATCTAGAATAGTCAGGTAATACACTAATGTCTCCAAAACTTAAGATTCTGATACATTTAGCAAAGCCACTTCACCAGATTGAGACTGGCATCAAAGCTGATAATTGGTAACTGCACTGAGGAATGATGCATGGATGCTTTTGAGCCAACCCCGCCTGAATGGACATCCCAGGGGATTCACGCCCACGAGTTCTGCTGCCCTAACTGCAAAGCGTCTGCGATGGAAGCGCAGGGAGTTTGGATTAACCGGCGATCGCCGGTGTATACAGAGGATCATCGCCGAAAATGGCAGGAATTTTACCAGTGTCAGTGCGGTTGTGTTTGGTGGGCGTGGAGTAATGATCGCCCACCCTCCAATCTGAAAAAGCCGGACATCATGGAAGATTTCTAAAGCAAGAGAGGGGAGAATTTTGAATTTTGAATTCACAAATTTTACCCTTCTTTTGCTATGCTGTAAACAGATTTTTTGCTGCCAATTAAATAAAATGAGAGCCTTAAAAGACTCCTTCAAATCAAATTCTCACATTTTTTGTAAAGGTTAATTGTTTGAATTTAAAATTTGCAGATAATTCTAATACACTTAAGCATTTTATAAATAAAGCTTAATCTCTTTGAAAGAAAATTTTAAGCAAAACTTAAAAAATCTAGATTATTTTTTTGTTTGCTTTGTTCTTTAACTAAGACTCATCGATTCGGTTTATGAGTTTTACAGCTAAATGTCTACTCAGCAAATTAGAAATTTTAATTTATCCTCCAAAGTTAGCAGATGGGGCCGAAATTAAGGCACCGGCAGTCTCGCTATCCATCGGTTTTGAGAAATAATAGCCCTGTCCATACTCACACTGTAATCCTGAAAGCAGTTGCAGTTGGGCCGGCGTTTCGATTCCTTCAGCCACTACCTGCATCCCCAAATTATTTGCCAACATTACAATTGCCCGCACAATTTCTGAGTTTTCCGCTTTATCGCACATGGCGCTGACAAAAGAGCGATCAATTTTTAAGGTATTAATCGGAAACCGGCGCAGATAGCTCAATGAGGAATAGCCGGTGCCGAAATCATCAATGCACAGCTGGATATTTCTATCTCTAAGTTGCTCTAGCACAGCGGTTGCCGCATCGGTATTATCCATCACCACGCTTTCGGTAATCTCCAGTTTTAAACAACTAGGCTGGATGCCGGTATATTGCAGCGTTTCGTCAATTTGAGCAAGTAAAGCCGGCTGCGAAAGCTGAATGCCAGATAAATTTACGCTCATTGTCATCTGCTGGGCGGCTGGAAATTGCTCCTGCCACCAGCGCATCTGAAGGCACGCCTCGCGCAGCACCCATGCCCCCAAGGGGACAATTAAGCCGGTTTGTTCTGCCACGGGAATAAACTCTGTTGGCGAAACCAAACCTCGCTCTGGGTGCAGCCAGCGCACGAGCGCCTCAAACCCCGCTATGGTGCCGGTGGTGAGGGAGACAATCGGCTGGTAGTGCAGTAAAAATTTTGAATGGGCGGTGAATTTAGAAGTTTTACTTGATAAATCAAAGTTTTCTTGGATGGCTCGCCGTAAGTCGGTTTCTAGCCGCCAGCCGGCTAAGACACGCGTATGCATACCGGCATTAAACACTTGAGAGTTGGCTTTGCCTTGTGCTTTAGCGCTGTACATGGCAACACCGGCATCGCGCAGTAAATCTTCTGGGCGCTGTTGGGCGGGTAGATCCTTTAAACGTCGGGCGGGGGGGCGCAAGGGCACAACACCGTTCGCTGTGGTGTCTAATTCCGCCTTGGTTTGGCACTGATGGGCTGCAACGTCCTGTAAAAGCAGCCGGCTGCTTACTTCAGCCTGCAAACCCGCACTGAGGGCGATCCCAATGCTGACTGTAATAAATACTTCTTGCCTCTCGATGAGAAAAGGCACTTTTAGGGATTCGTGCAGCCGCTCAGCAATGGCGAGCGAGTCAGCAATATTTTTGATGTGATGTACGACAATCCCAAACTCATCCGATCCCAGATGTCCGATGGGATCACCGGCTCGTAAGCAAGTTTGCAGCCGGTGAGCAAAAGCCACGAGTAATTGCTCTCCCAGCCGGTATCCCAGGCTGTATTGGATTCGTTTAAAGTGATCAATATTGAGAAACAGCACGGCAAAGCCATTGCTAGGCTGTTGCTTTGACTGCTCGATGGCAAATTCGACGCACTTCAGCAACCCAGCATGATTGAGCAGTCCTGTCAGTAAATCGTAATAACTGTCAGGGAGAGCCGGCACCGCAAATCTCCCGTCTCTGCCGGCAACCAGCCGGCCTGGATGAATCATTCTCACAAGCCCCAGACTTGCCACACCGCCCTGATATGAAATCGGAGCAACTTTCACCGATACCCTAATTGGATTAGCCTGATGCTTGTGCAGTAGCCGGAAATCAGAGGTTTGCGGTTCTGAAACTTTAGCCCGCCCACGCCGGTTGGTATGGCTCAACTTCCGGCGATCTTCTGGTGCCACCAGTGCGGAAAAATCCATTCCTTTCAATTCTGCCACCGTGTAACCCAGCATCTTGGCAAATGGCTGATTGACAAACAGCAGTTGACTTCCTTGAAGAATAAAAATCCCATCCTGAACTTGCTCTAAAACCGTCAGGTATTCTCCCTCAGCATAAGGGCGCGAATTTTCTCTTTGGTGGCACTGGAGGGCTGTCTGCGTTAAATCGCTGAAATGACGCTGTAACTCTCTTTGAGCGATCACTTGCCGGCTGAGTCCCTGCAAGGCATCTAGTTGCAACTGGCTTAACTCTCGCTGCACTGAATCTAATACACATAACGCCCCGACTGCTTGCCCCTCTGCGGTGATTAAGGGAACGCCGGCATAAAACCGAATGTAAGGGGATGAAGTCACCTTCGGGTTGTTGGCGAAGCGGACATCCTGGGAAGTATCTCCAACAATTAATACATCAGGCTGCACAACGGTGTGCGCCCAAAAGTCCACCTCCCACAGCGAAACTTCTAGCAGTTCTAAATTAAAAGCGTATCGGGTGCCATCAATCAAATACAACAATGCCATCGACGTGCCGCAAATGCGGGCTGCTAAGTGCGGTATTTCTGCAAAGACTGCTGCCGGATCGTACTGCCGGCCAGCATCACTCTTAATTGCTTCGTTTTTTGGTTCTTGGAGCATCATAAAATTTTTATATCCGCACATCAGCGGCACTGCTTTGGTGTTTTCCAGCCCTTGCTGCGTACCGCGCTCAATTTTTGTTATTTTAGAGGGCTTTGCTGTTAGAAAGTGCCCCAAGTACAAAAAAGCATCTTTATTTCTCCTTTTCTTTGCCTTCTTAACAGGTAAAGTGACTAAGCTTTCCTTATATGTCTGATAAGTTCACAGCGATTTTTAGTGAAGGGGCAGCTCAATGACAAATTCAGATCCTTCTCCCGGCGATGAAGTACATTTTAATTGACCGCTATGTTTTTCTCTGACAATTTGATAACTGATTGAAAGCCCAAGCCCAGTTCCTTTGCCCACGGGTTTTGTTGTAAAGAAGGGATCAAATAATCTGTTGCGGACTTCTTCGGTCATTCCATTGCCGGTGTCAGCAATCCGAATCACAATATGAGAATTGAGTATTGGGGGGTCTTTTTGTCCTGTTTCCTGTTCCCTATTCTCTGTTTCTACAGATGTGTGAATCCGAATTTGTGGTTTCTGGGCAGTTTGTTCGCTGCCGGCAGATTCTTCAAGGGCGTCTATGGCATTATTGAGAATATTCATAAAGACTTGATTCATCTGGCCGGCGTAACATTCGACTAAAGGAAGTTCGCCATATTCTTTGATGATTTCAATTTCAGGGCGATCCGGGTTTGCTTTGAGCCGGCTATGCAATATCAGCAGTGTGCTGTCAATTCCTTCATGAATATTCACCGGCTTCTTCTCGGCTTGATCCAGCCGGGAGAAATTCCGTAAGCTGATGACAATTTGACGGATGCGCTCGGTTCCCACCTGCATTGAAGAGACTAGGTTGGGCATATCTTGCATGATAAAATCTACA